>CAJTSF010000001.1 GCA_910578985.1 uncultured Odoribacter sp.
CCTACGCCGAAGTCCCCAGCCACCTCCCCAGCCACCTCCTCGTCATCAACACCACCCCCCTCGGCACCCACCCCGCCTCCGCCGCCTGCCCCGACCTCCCCTACGACCGGCTCACCCCTGCCCACTGCCTCTTCGACCTCGTCTACAACCCCGCCGTCACCGAATTCATGAAACGCGGCGCCGCCCGCGGTGCCCGCACCTGCAACGGGCTCGCCATGCTCACCGGACAGGCGGAAGCCGCCTGGGACATCTGGAACAACGGATGACTCCCCCCTCCCCGCAAAATATTTTGCCCGACTGTTGGATTTTTATGAAATCCTCCGTAAATTCGCAAACGGTTTAACGCAAATCCACATGTATCGTCCGAACGACTACTACTATGTACTGGCATACATCATGGGCGCCCTGAAATTCTCCTGGGGGCTCTAATCTCCCTTGGACACAACCGCTTCCCTTTCCGGAACACACCCGGAACACACCCGATTCGAAAACCGAAACACAATATCGATAAAACAAAACGAAATGATGCAAAAACAGCTATTATTAGGTGTTGAAGCCATTGCCCAAGGGGCAATCGACAGCGGAATTTCCGGAGTATACGCTTACCCGGGAACCCCTTCAACGGAAATCACAGAGTACATCCAGAATTCGAAAGAAGCCATCGCGCGCAACGTGCACCGCGCCTGGGCAGCCAACGAAAAGACCGCCATGGAATCCGCCCTCGGCATGTCCTATGCCGGCAAGCGCTCCCTCGTCTGCATGAAACACGTGGGCATGAACGTCGCCGCCGACTGCTTCATGAACGCCGCCATCACCGGCGCCAACGGAGGCATGGTCGTCACCGCGGCAGACGACCCCTCCATGCACTCCTCCCAGAACGAGCAGGACTCCCGCGTCTACGGCAAATTCGCCCTCATCCCCATCATGGAACCCTCCAACCAACAGGAAGCCTACGACATGACCCGCTACGCCTTCGCCCTCTCCGAGACCGTCGGCAGCCCCGTGCTCATGCGCATCACCACCCGCCTGGCACACTCCCGCGCCGGAGTCACGCCGGCAGAAGGACTGGCTGAAAACCGAATGCACCTCCCCGAAGACAAACGCCAGTTCGTGCTCCTGCCCGCCATCGCCCGCAGGCGCTACAAACTCCTGCTCGAAAAACAGGCGGACTTCATCAAAGCATCCGAACAATCCCCCTACAACCAATACATCGACGGCGCCGACAAATCCCTCGGCATCATCGCCTGCGGCATCGGCTACAACTACCTCATGGAAGTCTTCGGCGGCGAATGCCCCTACCCTGTCGTCAAAGTCAGCCAATACCCCCTGCCGCGCAAACAAGTGAAACAACTCCTGCGCGAATGCAAAGAAATCATGGTGCTCGAAGAAGGCTACCCCGTCGTGGAAGAACTGCTGAAAGGCTATCCCGGCCTTGACACCGTACACGGACGCCTCGACGGCACCCTCCCGCGCGACGGCGAACTCAACCCCGACCTCGTTGCCAAAGCCCTCGGGCTGCCCGTCACCGAAGGCGCCCCCGTGCCCGAAATCGTCGCCCCCCGTCCGCCTGCCCTCTGCAACGGATGCAGCCACCGCGACGTCTACAAAGCACTCAACGAAGTCATCGCCACCTACGGCGAAGGCCGCGTCTTCTCCGACATCGGCTGCTACACCCTCGGCGCCCTGCCTCCTTTCCAGGCCATCAACAGCTGCGTCGATATGGGCGCTTCCATCACCATGGCGAAAGGAGCCTGCGACGCCGGACTCTTCCCCGTCGTATCCGTCATCGGAGACTCCACCTTCACCCACTCCGGCATGACCGGACTGCTCGACGCCGTCAATGAGAAAACCCCCATCACGGTCATCATCTCCGACAACGAATCCATCTCCATGACCGGCGGACAGGACTCCTCCGCCCTCGGCAAGATTGAATCCATCTGCCGCGGCATCGGCGTAGAACCCGAACACATCCGCGTCCTCCTCCCCGTGCCCAAAAACCACGAGGAACTCTGCCGGATCATCCGCGAGGAACTCGAATACAAAGGCGTATCCGTCATCATCCCCCGCCGTGTCTGCATCCAGAAAGCGGCAAGAGACGCAAAGAAAAACAAAAAATAACCGGTAAACACAACAGAAACATGAAAACAGACATGATATTAGCAGGCGTAGGCGGGCAGGGCATCCTCTCCATCGCCGCCGCCCTCGGTTCGGCAGCGCTGACCAACAACTTATACATGAAACAGGCGGAAACCCACGGCATGAGCCAACGTGGCGGCGACGTGCAATCCTACATGCGCATCTCCGACAAGCCCATCTACTCCGACCTCATCGCCAAAGGCACCGCGGACATCATCCTCTCCGTGGAACCGATGGAAGCCCTGCGCTACCTGCCCTTCCTGAAAAAAGGAGGCTACGTGGTGACCAGCGGCACCCCCTTCATCAACATCCCGAACTATCCGGACAAGGACGTCCTGGAGAAAACCCTCCAGGCGCTCCCCCATCACGTGGTCATCGACGCCGACACCATCGCCAAAGAGGCGACCGGCAACGAACGCGCCAGCAACTTCGTCATGCTCGGCGCCGCCTCTCCCTTCATCGAAATCCCCTTCGAATACCTGGAGAACGGCATCCGTGCCATCTTCGCCCGCAAAGGCGAAGAGGTGGTGGAAATGAACCTCAAAGGACTGCGCGCCGGACGCGAGTTCGCCATGAAGGCGGCAGGCAAATAATCCCGCCCGGAGAATTATCGCAACGGCTCGCCTGCGGCGAAAGAAACGGTCCGCCCCAAGGCTGAAGTGGAAACAAGACCGAAAAACGGGAAGTGGACAGCAGATTCTGCTGTCCACTTTTTATGTCTTGCAGCAATACAGGAAGCCGACAAGCCCGACACATGCTTTTAATAAGTTCTTTACATGTAGTCATGGATAGGTTTCGTATAAGGTTCATATAAGGTCGTATATCCGAAACATGTTCTGATACTATAGCTGATTTCATTTAAAATAGGTATTTCCAGGGCGTACGCAGGGAACTCCCCACCGCCGGCATGGAGGCGGAAAGGAAAGAAGCGAACGGTTTGCGGATTTTTCGCTATCTTTGTCCATGCGAAAATAAGAGGTACCGATATATCAAATTAAAAAAAACACAGCATGCCGTATCCGGAAACATTCCTGCAAGGAATAAACGACAAAAATCCCAAAGCATGGGAGGAGTTGTACCGTCATTTCTATGGAGCGCTGTGCAATTATGCTTTCCGGATAACCAACGACCGCGCGGAGGCGGAAGACATCGTCCAGGAATGTTTTATCTCCATCTGGAACTCCTCCCTGCTGTTCGAGGCGCCCAAAGCCCTCACGATGTACCTGTACCGCTCCGTCTATCACAACTCCCTGAAATTCCTGCAACGCAAGCATGCGGACAACGAGCGGCTCTCGGAATGGTCCGACGGCCAACAAAAAATGGACGAAGGATATTTCTTTGAAGCAGTGGAAGAAGAGGTCGTCCGGAAAGTGCGCACCGCCATCGCCACCCTCCCCGACAAACGCCGGAAGATTATCGAAATGAGCCTGGACGGCTGTTCCGTCGCCGAGATTGCGGAACAGCTCCACATCAGTGTGGACACAGTTAAAACCCAAAAGAAAAGGGCATACGCCTACCTGAAAGAGCATCTGAAAGAGGACTTTATGCTCTTCATTTTCATATTTGATTTATTTTAACAAATTTTTATCCGCCTGCTGTCACCCTTTTTGTTTGCTTTCGGATTCTATCACAAAACAATCTCCATGAATTGGAATGAACTGAATGAAGACTCCGAATGGCTCTTCCGGCAGCTTGCCCGCAGCGACGAAAAAGCGGAACGGGACGAAAAAACAGAACAGCTGGAGCAATTGGTGCGTAAACTGAAAGAACCGGGTATTCTGCGGAAGAAAATCCGGGAGCAGGAAGAATTTGATTACCTGACGGCTTATCGTCGCCTTATCGGTAGGCGCGATGCGGTGGGCGGCACAGCACAAGTCAAGAGAAGGGTGGCGACAAGAGAAAAGAGGCACAGCAAAGGATTACGACGGAAAGCGTGGAACGTTGCCGCCGGCATCCTGCTTATCATTGGCGCCGGCACGGCAATTTTCCACACGGCACACGAGCATGCAACGGAACAGCAAGAGGAACTCATGCTTGCCGGTATCCTGCCGGGAAGCCCGAAGGCGGTGCTGACCACCTCCGATGGAGTAACCAGGGAATTGGGCGGAGCGCCAGCCGTCATTCGGGAAGGGGACGGGCATGCCATCCTTGCCGATTCGTCGGGCATCCATTACGAGGGCGACAACAAACAGACGGAGAGCACCACCGTTTACCACACCCTGACGGTACCCCGCGGCGGAGAATATTTCATCACCCTGTCGGACAGTACATGCGTATGGCTGAATGCCGATTCGAAACTGAAATATCCGGTGCATTTCGCCGGAAAGACACGGGAGGTTACCGTGTCGGGCGAGGCGTATTTCCAGGTGAAAAAGCAAAACGGGCAACCTTTCGTCGTGCATACCCGCCACGGCAGCATCACGGTGCTGGGAACGGAATTCAATATCCGGAGCTATCCGGACAATCCGCAAAGCGTCACTACGCTGGTGAACGGCAAAATCCGCTACCGCCATCACGCCGGCGGGCAGGAGGCTGTGCTGGCTCCCTGCCAGCAACTGGTAACGGATTCCAGGGGCATCGAAAGCCTTTCGGACACGGACCCGCGGTATGCCTGCGGGTGGAAAAGCGGGGCGTTCCTGTTCCGGAACAAGAGCCTGGAGGAAATCATGCAGCAACTGGAGAGATGGTATGACATCCATGTGTTCTATACCAATCCGGAGGTGAAGGAACTGCATTTCTCGGGCGACCTGAGCCGTTTCAGGCACATCGGCACTTTCATTGAAATGCTGGAGGAGAGTTCGAAGGTCAAAATCAAGGTACGAGACAGAAATTTAATTATCGGCTGGGGGAAATGACCCCGCCTATTGTTTATTTAAATCCATATCAAAATGAAAAAAAGAACAGTGTTCATCTTTGTGGGCTTCCTGTTCCTCACCGTTTCCCTGTGGTGCAGCCGTCCGGCTCATGCACAGCAAGCGGCGACTGTGAACATGAACTACAAAGACGCCTCTTTCACAGAGGTCATCGACGAGTTCCGCAGACAAACGGGCGTAAAATTCATGTATAACCTGGAGAAGATGAAGGACAAGCGTTGCCGGGACCTGGTGGTCCGTAACCTGCCTGCGGAGCAAGCCGTGAAAACGGTGTTGCAGCACTTCAACGTGGATTACTCCATGGTGGAAGGCGTAGTGGTCGTCAAGGAAAAGGAAAATGAGGCACCCCAGTCCAAGGTGGTGAAGGGAAATGTGAAAGACGAGACGGGCGCCCCGCTGCCGGGTGTCAGCGTGTTGATCAAAGGAACAAGCTACGGCGTCGCCACCGACATGCAAGGGAACTTCAGCATCACCTTGCCGGCGGGCGGAGAACCCACTCTTGTCTTCACTTTCGTCGGCATGCGGAACCAGGAGGTCAAATGCAAAGATGACAAACCGTTGCACATTGTCATGCTGCTGGACGAAACCCAACTGGAAGAGGTCGCTGTTGTGGAAACAGGTTATAACCGCCTGCCTCGCAAAGATATGGTGGGCTCTTTCACCACGGTCAAGGCGGACGACATCATGATGCCCGCCGCCACATCCATCGATCAGATGCTGCAGGGAAAGATTCCCGGCATGGTGGTGCTGAACAGTTCCTCCCGCGTGGGAAGCACGCCGCAAATCACCATCCGCGGACGCTCCACGCTTCTGGGAAACACCGACCCGCTGTGGGTGGTGGACGGAATTATCCAACCGGATCCGCTCTCCCTTGATAATACGGATCTCATCGCCTCGGACCTGAAGAATCTGGTGGGCAACCAGATTTCATGGCTGAACCCGGCAGACATCGAAACCATCACCGTGCTGAAAGACGCTTCCGCCACAGCCATCTACGGCTCGAAAGCCTCCAACGGCGTCATCGTCATCACGACAAAGCAGGGAAGCTCGGAAAGGATGAGCGTCCGTTATTCAGTGAATTTCTCCATGCGGGCACGCCCGAACTACGGCATGTTCAACCTCATGAATTCCAAGGAACGCATCCAGTTCAGCAAAGAGGCATACGACGCCGGCGCCAGATACCAGTCCGACCCGCTGCCCCAGATTTACACCTACGAGGGGTTGATGGCTTTGTATAACCAACGCAAAATCACGGAAAGCGAATTCGTTCGCCACATGGAACGGTTGGAGACCTGCAACACGGACTGGTTCGACCTGCTGACGCGCAATTCTTTCAGCCACAACCACAACCTGAGCATTTCCGGCGGCTCGAAGAAAACGAATTACAATGCCTCTTTCGGATACAACAGCAGCCGCGGCATAGAAATCGGAGACCAACTGCGGCAGTTCACCACCCGCCTGAATATCAATTCGCAATTATTGGAATCGCTCAGAGTGAGTTTTAACATGAACGCCACGCTGGGCAACCGGGACGGATACGGTCCCAACGTGTCCCCGATGTCGTATGCCACGAACACCAGCCGGTCCATCCCCGCTTTTGATGAAAACGGAGACCCCGTGTTTTACAAGGAGTACGGCTCGTACACATGGAACGGTCTGGAAGGAAATTCGATAGAATACAGCTATAACTTCATGAACGAATTCGAGAACAGTTATTCCAAAAACAAATCCACCCGCTTCAGCGCTACGCTCAACTTAGACTGGGATGTCACGGACTGGCTGAGGTATTCGCTTGTAGGGGGGATTTCCTCCAACAGCAACAACTCCGACTCCTACGCCGGAGAAAAGACCACCTACATCGCCCGGAATTTCCGGGGATACGACTATGGGAGCGAAAAGCCCAATTCCGACAAATTCAACGCCGCCATGCTGCCTTACGGAGGTCAATTGACAACCAGCACCATCAACAGCGTCAATTACAACATGCAACACAAGCTGAGCATTTCACGGACGTTCAACGACATCCACCGGCTCAATGCCATGCTGGCGGTAGAAATCTCCTCCAATGTGAACAAGAACAACACGAACTCCGTGTGGGGATATGTTCCGGAGCGGGGGGAAATCCTGGTGAAACCCACGCCTCCTTCCGACATCAAGCCCATCGGGATGCCCGATGTCACTAACTGGGCGGCTTACGAATCCCTTTTTAAGGGAGGATGGAAAAACACGACCATCACCAACAATTCGCTGTCCTTTTTCGGCACCATCGCCTATTCATTGCTGGACCGCTATGTTATCAACGCAAACATCCGCGGCGACGGCTCCAACCGGTTCGGGCAGGATATCCGGAAACGGTTCGACCCGACTTACTCCTTCGGCTTCTCCTGGCGGATGGCGGAAGAGGATTTCATCAAGGAGAATCTCTCTTGGTTAGAGCAGTTGAACCTGCGCGCCACCTACGGCATACAGGGCTACGTCGTGACTTCCATCAGCCCGGATTTGATTTGCAAGCAATCAGGCGTGCTCTCCGGATACAACGAATATGCCATTACCATTTCCAGCATCCCCAACCCCCACCTGAAATGGGAGCGCACCCGCACCTGGAACTTCGGGCTGGACATGCAACTGTTCAAAGGCATCTCCATGGTGCTGGAATATTACGGCAGACGCTCGAACACTTTCATGTCGGAGGATGTAGCGGAAGAGTATGGCATGTCTTCCCTCAGGTTAAACGGAGGACGCATCTACAACGAGGGGGTGGAATTTTCCATGAACCTGACTCCTTTCAAACGGAAAGATTTCGTCTGGACCATCGGTCTGAACGCGTCCAAGAACTGGAACAAATCGCAAAACGACGATGTGACCGTCAAAGTGAACAAGCTGACGAAAAACGATTTTCTTAACGGAAGCAGTCAGCGTCCTTTGAAGAAAGGTTATCCGCTGAGGGCTTTCTGGTCGTATTCCTTTGCGGGCCTGAACCCTGAAAACGGTTATCCGGAATTCAATCTGCTCGATGTGGAAGAGACCGACCCTGAAATCGACCCCACAACGTTTCTGGTGTACTCGGGTCAGTCGGATCCCTATTTCACGGGAGGTTTCAATACCAGCGTCCGGTATAAATCGCTGCAACTGTCGGCTTACTTTTCCGCCCTGATAGGCGCCAAGAAACGTCTGCCGAACCCATACGCCAATTTCAGCAGCGGCAAACTGCCCAACCCCATCAACAACCTGTCCCGCGACCTGACTAAACGCTGGCAAAAGCCGGGAGACGAACAATCGACCATCATTCCTGCATTATACACTTCCGTGGATAACATCCTGAATTTAGAGACTCCGGACGGTAACACGGCAAATTCCCGGTATAACATGTGGGCGAAATCGGACGCCATGGTGGTAAACTCTTCTTTCCTGCGCTGCACCTCCATCGCCCTTTCATGGAACATGCCCCGGGAGATGTGCCAGAAAATCCGGATGACTTCTTTCAGTGTCAATGCAACGGTCAGCAACCCGTTCGTCATTGCTAACAAGCGGTTCAACGGCTTCGACCCGGAATTAAGCAACGATTCCTCCCAAAGTGTCATGCCGAAGATATTCTCTCTCGGATTGAGTGTCGGATTTTAATCAATTGAAATTATGAAACTGAAAACATTTATCGTATTCATATTGTCAGCCGCCTTTCTTAGCAGTTGCGGCAACTTTTTGGACCCGAAAGCCAAAAGCGAGTTTGTCCCCAAAGATGCGGCTTCGCTGAACGAACTGTTACTGGGTGAAGCCTATCCCCGTTACAGCCAAACAGAATTGAACGTTTTTCTCGGCTTGTTGGACGACGACGTAGACGGAGCCCCCTACCAAAAACCATACCAAACGGTCAATCCCAATCTTTGGCTGGCAGCCTTTACATGGCAACCGCTGATGTATGACCAGATGCTGGAGGCCAGCAACCGCAATTACTCCACCTACAAAAATTTCTATAATCTCATTTTGGGAGCGAACGCAGTGCTGGACTACATCGGCGACATGAACGACACGGACCTTGACATGGTTCACTCGGTAACGGCGCAAGCACTGACCTTACGGGCTTTCTACTACCTGACCCTGGTCAATATCTTCGGCGCACCTTACAATCATGACAAGAACGCCATGGGCGTCCCCTTGAAGTTGAACAGCGGCGTGGAATTGAAAGACCTGGCAAGGAACTCCGTTGAAGAGGTATATGCCCAAATCGTCGCCGACCTGAAGGAAGCGGAACGCCTCTACCATCTGCTGCCGAAAGAACAGCAATGGGAACCGAACTACCGCACGAGTCTGCCCATGGTGCAACTGTTGCTCTCCAGGACGTACCTGTACATGGAACAGTGGAAAAACGCAGCGAATTACGCAGATTCCGTCATGCAAAACAAGAATTTCGAATTGCTGGATCTGAATACGGTTGCCGACCAAAACAGCATAGGCGAACCCGTTTACATGACTTACCATGCCTATCAAACTTCAACGGAGGTCATTTTCCTGTATTTCAATGTAGACGACTGCGTAAATTGGTTATACAACAAAAGAGCGGCAGAGACGGGACAAGCAAAGGAACATTCGTATTTCCGGGCGTCCACCGGACTGATGAATAGTTTTGAAGCAACGGATTTGCGCAAAACCCGCTATATCAGCCGCAGCAACTACCAGGCTCCCGGAGAAGACGGACTGATGCCACAGGCATTTGGAAAAATCACCATGAATGAACGCAGATATTACCAACCTCTCCTTAACGGAACATTGGACTTCGGAAGAAGCCTTCGTTTGTCGGAAGCTTATCTGAACTATTGCGAGGCGAAAGCCATGCTGGCACAAGAAGGCAATGCGGCAGCCCTGCCGGACGCCATCGCAGCGCTGGAAAAATTACGCCAAAAACGGTTTGCCCCGGAAGAGTACACCGCAGCAAGCATCGCGGACGCGGAGAGCTTCATCCGTTTTATCCGGGAGGAACGGCGGAGGGAGTTGTGCTTCGAAGACCACCGCTGGTTTGACTTGCGCCGTTGGGGAATGCCGGAAATCCGACACACCTGGTATCCGGATGAAAATACGAAAATCGTCTATACGCTACAAAAGAACGACCCCGGCTACACCCTACCGCTTCCCACAACTGCCCTGGAGCAGAATGCCTACCTGCGCCAAAATCCATTGGCGGAAGCCCCACGTGTCGGAACAAATACTGCAATCAACTAAAAAACAAAGTCTATGAAACAACATCTATTATCACTATTCGCCGCGAGTCTCATCCTTCTGTCGGCAGGATGTTACAGCGAAGAGCAGCCGACCCCTTCGGGAAACTATTCCACACTTCGATTCGAATTCCCGCAAGGCGATAACCCCTGGGATTATGATGCGGAAAAGATCTATCAGGACTATAACGTGTATCTGTTGTACAAGGGAATCACCGATTATGACTTAAACCGCAAGTGGACCTCGTTGGGCAGCGGTTCGCTCTACAGCGGAAAAGACTTAAATGACGAGCAAGCGGAATTTTATATCAATTTCTTCAAAAACCACATCTTCCATTTCATCAGTCCGGAACTGGCACAGGATGCCTTGCCTGTCAAAATCTATATGCTGGATGATTTTAGAACTGTCAAGGAAGATAAGCCGGGAACTGGGACTGGGACCGGAACAGGGACCGGAACGGGAACCGGAACCGGAACAGGGACTGGAACCGGAACGGGAACCGGAACAGGGACTGGAACCGGAACCGGAACAGGGACTGGAACCGGAACAGGGACAGGGACTGGAACAGGAACGGGGACCGGAACTGGAACTGGGACAACCCCTGTAGATCCGAATTTTGTTCCCTTGAAAACCGATGGATTCGATTATTGGGCAGTGTCCTTTACCGCATCGGAAATGGCAAATAAGGACAAAAAAGCCTACAAAATCAAACGTTGCACCTTCTTGACCAAAATGTTTATTACAGCACTTATGAAAGGGCAGCTTAATGAACCTAAAGAAATGGAGAACGGTATCGATTTCAAAACAAAGTATTTGACAGATAAAAAATACGAGAATGATAAAAATTACTTTGTCAACCGCGGTTTTATCGAACGAATAAGTCCGACCTTCACTAATGTTGGCAGCAACGGCAGACCAACCGATTTTTCCAGACCCATATCTTATCTCTCCGAGTACACATTGGAAACAAACAGTTATCCGGATGAAAAGACCTCCAGCAAATCATATGTCTATTTCATCACCTACCTGAGAGCCGCTCTCTGGTATTCCCCAGAAGAATTTCAGGAGAAGTATCCACTGGAGACTTTCCCCTTGGTGAATGAGAAATTCAACCTTGTGGTGAACCATATGAAAGAGTTAGGATTCGATATCGAAGGTATCGTAAACGGACCGGAAGAATAAATGCCAAGCGTGTGGGTTTGCACCCACACGCTTTCTCTCATTTTTATATTCCAAACTGCCATGAAATCCATACTGTTCATCCTCAGTTTGTTGCTCCCTTTGTTCATCTCCGCCCAAACGGCAGAAAGCGCGGAAGAAATTTTAACCGCCTACGAGAAGTATCAAGCTACCCCCAATGCCAACAAGACCAGAAATGACTGCCACTTTGTGCTGCAAGGAGGCACCTATGTCATCGCCCGATGCGGGAATACACCGGATACGGAGTTATTGACCGCCCGACTTCCCCGAATCGATATCGAGGATTCCACGGTGATTGCGTTCATGCAGGAATACGGAGCCGACAAGTTCACGGATTATTATTACATGTTGCTCTGCCTGCAAAAGGGGGATTCTTTCGACGACGCCCGCGACGGCATCTCTTTCTCCACCCGCTTTCCAAGCAGGGCATTGAATGAAAACGATTATGCCAAATTACAAGATGTATTTTCCAGCCGAAACACGTTGCTGCATGCCACTTACCTGGAAAAAATGAAGTTCCTGTTCCAAAATTACGGCTGCACGGATAAAATGACTAACTTGCAGCCGCTGATAGAAAAAGAGGTGGCAGAAAGTCCTTTGAAAACGGAAATCTTAGAACTGTATGCCCGTTATGCTCCCTTACGTCGAGGCTCCCGCGCTCCTCTGATTATCGGGAAAGACCGGGATGGGAAGGTTTTTACCTCCCGAAGACTCGCCGGGAAAACCATCGTGGTGGACGTGTGGGCAACTTGGTGTTGCAACTGCATCGAGAAGATGCCAAAATTCATTCGGTTGTCCGAAGAGTTCCGCGACCGTCCGGATGTGGTGTTCATCGCTCTCTCCATCGACCGTCAGCAAGCACATGCCCGCTGGTTGCAAGCATCGGAGAAGTACGGGATAACAGCCATCACCCAGGTCATCGCCGACCCGACATTCGAAAGGGACTACTGCATTGCCGGCATCCCTCGCTACATTGTCATCGACGGGAAAGGACGCATTGTATCGGCATTCGCCCCCGGACCGGGCGAAGAATTGAAAGAATTAATTTTACATACCCTGAAGAAATGAAAAAAAGCATCCAAGTGTTTTTACTGCTGTTTTGCTTCTGTAGCTACGGCATCGCACAAGAATCCAAAGGAATCCGTTTCGAGGCTCTCTCTTTGAAAGAAGCCCTGGCGAAAGCGGGGCAAACGGGCAAGAAGGTATTTATCGACTGTTATACGAAGACTTGCGGTCCGTGCAAGTATATGGCAAAGTATATTTTCCCGTTAGAAGAGTGCGGAACGTATTTCAACCACCATTATGTCTGCCTCATGAGAGACATGCAAGAGGGAGAAGGCATCGAGATTGCCCAAAAATACCGGGTACGCATCTACCCGACATTCTTAATACTGAACCCCGACGGCAGCCTCTATTGCTGCATGGAGGGCGGGGCGGTGTCGAAACCCGAAGATGATTTCGTGGGAAAGGTGAAGGACGCCGTCCGCCTGAGCGAAATGAACCGCGCATACGAGGCAGGCAAACTGTCGGGTGAATCCATGCAGGAGTATATCACACTGTTGCGCCGGAAAGACAAAAGACAGTTGGAACGGGTGCTGAACGACCAAATGCCACCGCTGGGCGTGGAGGCGCTGTCCGAACCGAAAAACTGGCAAATCATCCGGGAAGAGGTCACCGACTACGGTTCACGGTTGTTCCGCTATCTGTTGGAAAACAGGAAGGCATTCGAGAAAAAAGTCGGGGAAGAGGAAGTGGAAAGTAAAATCGTTTCCGTTTATCGCAACCATTTCCGCATCGTCAAACGGATGTGCAAAGATTTCCGTCAGCCCATTTCAGACTTGAAAACATTGGAAAAGGAAGGCTACCCGGAGGTGAAGGCGTTGCATTATTGCATGCTGTTCCGGGAAATCATCAACAGCGAAGGGTCGGGTCGAACGCGAGAAATCATATCCGCCTTGAAGAAGTTGCCCCGGGAATTTCCCGATGCCAAAGAACGGCGACAAATCGCGGAAGAATTAACCGGCATCGAGAAAATCGCCACTCCCACACAACTGGCTGAAATCCGACGCTTGAAAGCGAATCTTTAATCAAACTACCGGGCAGAAATCCTGTCATATGCGAATTTCTGCCCGGTAGCTTTTTCCCGAATTTTCCGAATCAAAGTCTTTTCAACATTTCCTCCAATTCCACGGGCGGCACGTGCGATTCGACAATCCGTCCTTTCCCGTCTATCAAAATCAATTGAAAGACCTTGTGCGATTCATAGTGGTAAGCCTTTAGGAAAGACGCAACATCATCCGAAAACAGATGCAGCCCGCATTGCACCTGCTTATTCCCGATGGCTTTCTCCCACCCTTCACGCCCGTCCTCGAGATACAGATTGACAAGCGCCACATTCTTTTCCTCAAACAGGGGCTGCAATTGCTTCAGGCGTTCAAACTGCTGCATACAAGGATGCAGATTCAACCACAGATAAATGCAGACATTCCGCCCTTTGAAATCCTTCAACGAGTACGATTTCCCCGCCGCATCTTCACCATGGAAAGCAATCGCCTCCGCACCGGGAGCAATGGCAGCCCATGAATCGTAAACAGCCAGGTAGCGTGCCAGCAATTTTTTATCGGTGACATAATGCCGATAGAGTTCATCCAACTCTCCACTGTTCCGAATGCCATACCGAGCAATGTGTCCCTGTGCCAATATAAAAAGCAATTCCTGCTTCAAGGCTTCGTCCTTGAAATGCTCTTGGATATATTCCATCTGCTTCATCGTTCTGGGATAAAGGTCGTAAACTGCCTCCTCACGCTGTACGAAGACATCCACAGCGGCAAATAATACCTTCCGATATTCCTCCAGACACAGCAGTTCCGAATCTTCCCGGAACAATTCCCGAACGGCGGCATAGTAGGAATCGTCAGGGACGTACTCCCGGTTTGCCATCTTCGCGTGCATCGCGGGATAATTAAACAGTGCCGAACCCAAGGTGTATTTTATCCGGTTCCTCTCTAAACGGACAAACCTATCGCTCTCTTTTACCAGTTCGTCCCGGCAGCTATCAAGCAGTTTCCCGTTCAGGATTTCCTGTTCCTTCAAACGGGCAAGGAATGCCGGAAACTCCAACGCATAATCCCGGCGGGACAGGTCGGTGATTTTCGCTTTTGCCAAGTATGCAGTTATCGCCGGGCGGGAATCATTGCTTTTCAATGTGTTTTGCAAACTGTTTCCGTCATACGACAAACGCAGGCTATCCCCTCTTTCCACATACATCTGTTTCCTCTCCTGAAAACCATGCTGAAAGGTCAAAATAGCCGCTTCCCTGTCGTCAAGCACATATTCGGCATGCTTTTTTTCATCAAACCGGAAGCCGTGCATCTTCCCTCCCGGGCAGAAAACCGTCAAACCGTACTGAGGCACCCGCTCCACATCAACGGACACCCATATCCTGTCGGGGCTTTTTACTTTGGCTACCGCACAAGAACAAAACAAACACACCATCAAAATCCATCTGTAATTCATATTCCGAAACTTTAATAATTAAATTTCAAATTCATTCACCTCTATAAAATCCCTAAAGATGAAAAACGGGTGACAATCGGAAAGAGAAAATTAGCATGCGGATAAAAAGATTGTTTCGTATCTTTGTCGGATAAAACAGAATTTGAAAACGATGAGAATGATTGCTATCCCGACGCGGGAAGGACAAGTGGACGACCATTTCGGACACTGCGCCTACTATACGGTATATACCGTCGATGAAAAAGAGGAAATCGTGAAGACCGAACGCCTGGATTCGCCGGAAGGCTGCGGCTGCAAATCGGACATCGCCGAGAAGATGCAGGCGATGGGCATCACGCTGATGCTGGCGGGCAACATGGGAGACGGGGCTTTCCACAAACTCCGCACCCACGGCATCGAGGTGGTCAGAGGATGCAGCGGCCCCGCGGAGGAGGTCATCCAACGGTATCTGCGCCACGAACTGAAGGATTCCGCCATCGCCTGCGACCACCACGATTGCGGGCACCACGGGGAGGAAAAAGGGAAACCGAGTTTCAGGGTCATAACAGATTTTTAACACGGAGGCTTTTAGGTTTCGGCTTTTTGTTGTAACTTTGCTCATTCAAAACGCCTTGAAAACAGAGTTTTAAATTTGTAAACTAATTAGTAATCAATATGAAAGGACTGAGAATTGTTGTTCTGGCCAAGCAAGTTCCCGACACGAGAAATGTGGGAAAGGATGCTATGAAGGCGGACGGAACGGTAAACAGAGCAGCACTGCCTGCTATTTTTAACCCCGAAGATTTGAATGCGCTGGAACAGGCATTGAGATTGAAAGACAAGGTGGAAGGCACTACGGTACATATCCTGACCATGGGTCCCGGACGGGCAGCCGAGATTATCCGCGAGGCGATGTTCCGCGGGGCGGACGGCGGGTATCTGTTGTCGGACCGTGCCTTTGCCGGTTCGGATACATTGGCTACCTCTTACGCGCTGGCTTGCGCGCTTCGCAACCTGGAGACGGACCTGCTGATTTGCGGACGCCAGGCGATCGACGGCGACACGGCGCAGGTGGGACCGCAGGTGGCTGAAAAATTAGGCTTGCCGCAGGTGACTTACGCTGAAGACATCCTGGATTGCACGGAGGGAAAAATCACCATCAAGCGCCGCCTGGAAAGGGGCATCGAGGTGGTGGAGGCACCGGTGCCGTGCGTCGTGACGGTGAACGGCTCGGCAGCTCCGTGCCGCCCGCGCAACGCCCGCCAGGTGATGAAATACAAGTATGCCCGCGCCGCACAGGAGTTGCAGGATGTGAACGAGGATTATATGAGCCTGTTGAACGAACGCCCCTACCTGAAGATTACGGAATGGAGCGTGAACGACATCCGATGCGAAGCCCATGAACTGGGGTTGAGCGGTTCGCCGACGAAGGTGAAGACCATCGAGAACGTGGTGTTCCAAGCGAAGGAGGCGAAAGTGCTGGAGCCGAGCGATGAAGCAATTGATGGCATGATGAAGGAGTTGATTCTGAACCATACCATCGGGTAATTTAACATTTCCAAATCAGAGAAGAAAATGAACAGCGTATTTGTATATTGCGAAATAGAAGAGGGTGTTGTTGCCGACGTAAGCCTGGAATTGCTGACCAAAGGGCGTACCCTCGCCACCGAACTGGGTGTGAAACTGGAAGCCGTCGTACTGGGAAGCAACCTGAAAGGGGTTGAGAAGCAAGTGTTCCCGTATGGGGTGGATGTGGTATGGGTAGGCGACGACAAGCGCCTGTATCCTTATACGACCCTGCCGCACACGTCCATCTTAGTGAACCTGTTCAAGCAGGAGAAACCGCAGATTGCCTTCATGGGCGCATCGAGCATCGGGCGCGACCTGGGTCCCCGGGTGTCCTCCGCATTGCACAGCGGACTGACGGCGGACTGCACGAGCCTGGAAATCGGCGATTACGAGGACAAGAAGAACGAGAAAGTGTACACGAACCTGCTGTACCAGATCCGTCCGGCATTCGGCGGAAATATCGTGGCGACGATTGTCAATCCGGATTGCCGTCCGCAGATGGCTACCGTGCGCGAGGGAGTGATGAAGAAGGAGATTTTCAACGCCAGCCATCAGGGCGAGGTGAAAACCATCGACGTCGATAAGTTCACGGCTCCGGAGGATTTCGTCATCCACGTCATCGAGCGCCACATGGAGAAGTCGAAGGTGAACCTGAAAGCGGCTCCGATTGTGGTGGCAGGCGGATACGGAGTGGGGTCGAAGGAGAATTTCCAGTTGCTGCACGAACTGGCAGCCGTGCTGGGCGGCGAGGTGGGCGCTTCGCGTGCCGCCGTGGACGCGGGTTTCTGCGAGCATGAACGGCAAATCGGACAGACGGGTGTGACAGTGCGCCCGAAGCTGTACATCGCCTGCGGTATCTCCGGACAGATTCAGCACACGGCAGGCATGGAGGAGTCGGCCATGGTCATCGCCATCAATACGGACCATAACGCGCCGATCAACAAGTTTGCCGACTATGTCATCACGGGTGACCTGAATGTCTTGATTCCGAAGATGATACAGTATTATAAGAAGAACAGTAAATAATTTTGAACTATGGCTAATTTTTATACCGATAACGAAGATATAAAATTCCATCTCGGACATTCGCTGATGGAGAAGATTGTCGCCCTGAAGGAGCGCAATTATACCGAAGCACAACAGTATGAAGGGGCTCCGCGCGATTACGAGGACGCTTTCGACAATTATGACAAGGTGTTGGAAATCGTCGGGGAGATCTGCGGCGATGTGGTGGCGGTGAATGCGGAGTCGGTGGACGCCGAGGGACCGCAGGTGGTGGACGGGCATGTGAAGTATGCCGCCGGCACGCAGCAGAATATCGACGTCATCAACCAGGCGGGGCTGAACGGTATTTCCCTGCCGCGCAAATACAACGGGTTGAATTTCCCGATCACCCCGTTCATCATGGCTGCGGAAATCGTGGCACGCGCCGATGCGGGATTGCAGAACATCTGGGGTTTGCAGGACTGTGCGGAGACTATCAACGAGTTCGCCAGCGAAGAGCAGAAGGCGAAGTACCTGCCGCGCGTGTGCGCTGGGGAGACCTGTGCGATGGACCTGACGGAGCCGGATGCCGGTTCGGACTTGCAGGCGGTGCAGTTGAAAGCGACTTACAACGAAGCCGACGGGAAATGGTACCTGAACGGCGTGAAACGGTTTATCACGAACGGCGACGGGCACATCTCACTGGTGCTGGCACGCTCGGAGGAGGGCACGAACGACGGACGCGGTCTGTCCATGTTCATCTATGACCGCGCAAGCGACGCGGTGACGGTACGCCGCATCGAGAACAAATTGGGTATCAAAGGCTCCCCGACGTGCGAGCTGGTGTTCAAGAACGCACCGGCGGAATTGGTCGGCGAGCGGAAAATGGGATTGATCAAGTATGTGATGGCATTGATGAACGCTGCCCGTCTGGGTATCGGCGCCCAATCGGTGGGTATCGCGGAAGCGGCTTACCGGGAGGGGTTGAAGTATGCGCAGGAGCGCAAGCAGTTCGGCAAAGCCATCATCGAGTTCCCCGCCATCTATGAGATGCTGTCGAACATGGAGGCGAAGCTCCACGGTATCCGTTCGGTGTTGTACGAAACCGCCCGCTTTGTGGACATGTACAAGACCTATTACCACATCTCCAAAGAGAGAGCGCTGGACAAGGACGAACGCAACGAGATGAAGGAGTACCAGAAACTGGCGGATATCTATACGCCGTTGCAGAAACTGTTTGCCAGCGAGTATGCCAACGAGATTACTTACGACGCGCTGCAAATCCACGGCGGTTCGGGTTTCATGAAAGACTATCCCATCCAGCGTTATGTGCGCGATGCCCGCATCACGAACATCTACGAGGGAACGTCGCAGTTGCAGGTGGTGGCAGCCATCCGTGGCGTAACGACCGGACAATATGCAAAATACATTCGCGAGGTGTATGAGAAGATGCCGATCAAGCAGGAACAGGAGTACCTGCGCGACACGCTGAAACAGATGACGGACAAACTGGAGTCCTGCACCGCGAAGGTGGCAGAGGCCGGGAACAGCGAATATACCGACTTCCATGCCCGCCGTCTGGTGGAAATCGCCGGCTACACCATCATCGGTTACCTGTTGCTGCAGGATGCCCAAAGATGCGAGAAGTATGAGAAATCCGCCGAACTGTTCATCAACTACGGCGAGGCGAAAGTGGCTGCCCACAGTTCGTTCATCGAGCACTTCAATGCGGATAATTTAGGCAAATACAAAAAGTAATCGTTGCCTGATTCCATAACGAAGCGTCCGGAAAACCCGGACGCTTTTTTTAATCTTAATTTTATATTAAAATCATTCTGCCAAGGCAGGTTATGAGAGGAAAATATGTACTTTTAAGCCATCAATCAAAAATGAAACAAGTGATATGAATTGGATGAAATCATTACTCGTGTGGGTGAGCCTGCTGGTGTGTTCCGGCGTCTTTGCCCAAGAAAATCCGTTATGGATGCGCTACCCGTCCATCTCCCCGGACGGGAAAACCATTGCGTTCTGCTACAAAGGGGATATTTTCCTGGTGGATGCCGAGGGAGGCAGAGCCACCCAACTGACCACGCACCCGGCATACGATTACCATCCGGTGTGGTCGCCGGACGGCAAAACGATTGCCTTCACCTCCGGCCGTGACGGAGGCATGGACCTCTATACGGTGCCCGTGACGGGCGGAACACCCACGCGCCTGACCACTTTCAGCGGCAAAGCGGTGCCCACCTGTTTCACGCCGGACGGCAAGCATATCCTTTTCAACGCTTCCATCCTGCCGGAAAAAGAGTTCGACCGCTTCCCGACCGCCGGACAGCTGTATTCCGTGAAGGTCGAGGGGGGACGCCCGGAACTGGTGTTGAGTTTCAATGCCTATGACGTGGCCTACACCCCGGACGGGAAAAAAATGCTGTACCACGACTGGAAGGGATACGAGGACGAATGGAGAAAACACCACACCTCTTCCGTGTGCCGCGACATCTGGATGCACGACCTGGAACAGGGCACTTTCAAGAACTTGACCGACAAGCAGGTGGAAGACCGTAACCCGGTGATTTCCGCCGACGGAAGCACCGTTTACTTCCTGAGCGAACGTTTCGGCAGTTTCAACGTGTGCCGCATGAGCCTGAACCAGCCGCAGGACATCCGGCAGGTCACGAAGTTCACCAAACATCCGGTGCGCTTCCTGAGCCGCTCGAACGACGACGTCCTGTGTTTCTTCTACGACGGAGAAATCTACACGATGAAACCGGACGGAGAACCGAAGAAAGTCGCCGTCAGCATCGTGATGGACAACCAGGTGCCTGCCGTCAGCAAGACGACCCGCAGCAACGGCGCCAGCGAAATCGCCGTGTCGCCCAACGGGAAAGAGTTCGCCATCATCATCCGCGGCGACATCTTCGTCGCCAACGCCGAATTCGGCACCACGCAACGCATCACCAATACCGCCGCCCGCGAAAAGAACGTGGAGTTCTCCCCGGACGGTCGGTCGCTGGTCTATGCTTCCGAACGCGACGGACAATGGAACATCTACATCTCCCGCATCAAGGATGCAGAGGACAAATCATTCGCCTACGCCCGTGACATCGAGGAAGAGCAAATCACCGAAGGCAACACCGCCTGCTTCCAACCTGCGTTCTCACCGGACGGCAAGGAAATCGCCTACCTCGCCAACCGCACCGAAATCCGCGCCCTGAACCTGAAAAGCAAGAAAGAGCGCGTGATACTGCCGGCTCAATACAACTACTCTTACTCAGACGGCGACCAAGGCTTCGAATGGTCCCCGGACGGGCGCTGGATTCTGACCTCTTTCTTTGAGGAGGGCGGCTGGCAGCATCCGGACATTGCCCTCGTCAGTGCCGACGGGAAAGGGGAAATCCATAACCTGACCAACAGCGGATACAGCGATTCCGGCCCCTCCTGGATGATGAACGGCAAAGCCATCATCTGGTACACCGACCGTCAAGGCATGCGCAGCCACGGCAGCTGGGGCGCCCAGAACGACGTGTATGCCCTCTTCCTCGACCCGGAAGCCTACGAGAATTTCCGCATGACAAAGGAGGAGCGCGGGTTGGCGCAGGAGATGAAGAGCCGTGAGAAGAAGCAGGAAAAAGAAGCCAAAGAGGATGACTCGAAAAAAGATAAGAAGGGCAAAAAAGGAAAAGAGGAGACCTCTAAAAAAGCCGACCAAGCTAAAAAGTCCGATGCGAAGTCCCTGCCGGAACTGAAAATCGACTTGAAGAACATCGAAGACCGTATGGTCCGCATGACCATCAATTCCTCTTCCCTCAGCGGTGCGGTGCTGACACCGGACGGCAGCAAACTGTTTTACCTGGCAGCCTTCGAAGGGGGACACGACCTGTGGGTGCATGACTTCGACAACAACAGCACCCGCCTCGTTTCCAAAACGGGACGCCGGGGCGCCTTGGTGCTGTCCAAAGACGGCAAAACCCTGTACCTGCTCTCGAACGGACAGATTTTCACCGTCAATCAGGGCAACGGACAGTTGAAGCAACTGAACTACAAAGCCGACTTCGAATGGAAGCCCGCCGAAGAGCGCGAAAGCCTCTACGCCCACGTATGGCAGCAGGTGAACGACAAGTTCTACGACAAGGATTTCAAGGGCGTGGACTGGCCCTTCTACCGGGAAGCCTATGAGCGTTTCCTCCCCTATATCAACAACGATTATGATTTCGCCGACCTGTTAGGCGAAATGCTGGGCGAGTTGAACGCTTCCCATACGGGTGCCCGATACCGTGCCGGCATGAGCCGGGCTTCCACTGCCAGATTGGGCGCATTCTTCGACCCGGACCATACGGGCGACGGATTGAAAATCGCCGAGGTCATCGCCCGCGGTCCCCTCGACCTGACGAACGATAAAATCAAGGCAGGCATGATTATCCGCAAAATCGACAACCGCGAAATCAAGGCAGGCGAAGATTACTTCCCGCTGTTGGAAGGCAAAGCCGGCAAACGCACCCGCATCACCATCTACGACCCCTCCAAAAAGAAAGAGTGGGACGAATACATCAAACCCGTCGATGCCGCCCGTTTGAACAACCTGCTTTACCAACGCTGGATCAAACAGCGCCAGGATATGGTGGACGAGCTCTCCGACGGGCAAATCGGCTATATCCACGTGGCAGGCATGGACAGCCCCAGTTTCCGAAACACCTACTCCGAGCTGCTGGGACGCTACCGCAATCGGAAGGCCGTCATCATCGACACCCGCTTCAACGGCGGCGGTTGGCTGCATGAGGACCTGCTCCATCTGCTGGGCGGCAAGCAATTCGCCGAGTTCGTCCCCCGCGGACAGTTCATCGGCATCGACCCGTTCGCCCAATGGACGAAACCTTCCGCCGTGCTCGTCTGCGAAGGCAACTATAGCAACGCTCACGGATTCCCCTGGGCATACAAGGAGCTGGGTCTGGGCAAACTTATCGGTATGCCCGTTCCCGGCACGATGACCGCCGTATGGTGGGAACCGATGATGAACCAAATCACCTTCGGTATCCCCCAGGTCGGCATGAAAGACAACCAGGGACGCATCCTCGAGAACCTGCAATTGGAGCCGGACATCCGGGTCAATAACGACCCCGCCTCCCTCATGCAGGGACGCGACCTCCAAATCGAGGCGGCAGTCAAAAGCCTGATGGAAGAAATCAAATGACGTTTCATCAACGCTTCATAAAAAAGAATGTACCGGGAGATTCCCGGTACATTCTTTTTTTTTGCTCCCTCGAAAGAAATTATCTCAAAGGCTGCGGCTGCTTCCTGTCGTAAATGACAAAAATATCCTTGCCGACGATAAGAATGCCCCGTCCGCGTCCCTTTTCCATATTCTCTTTGTTATCGACATTCACGCTGATAATGCGCCGCTGGTGGAAAGTGAAAACATCGTCGAAAATCGTATGCCCCACCAATACACGGGAGACGCCGAATTTGTCCAGCAAGCGGACAACCTCCTCCCGCCCGACAGGCTGATAGCGATCCGCCGCATACACCATCCCGCGATACCAGAACGGACCGGTTTTCGTGTCGTATACGAACGCCGACAAGGGAGAAGCCTCCGTCCGCCCCTTGCGGTCCAGCGAAAGGTATTTGCCGATTTCCTCATTCATGGCAGGGATGTCCTCTTCGCGCTCCAGGAAATCCGCACTCAAACCGGCATGCACAATCAGGTTATCGCCGACAATGCCAATCAGATTACGGGTGCGAAGCCAACGCCCCAGCTCGCTGTCCTCTTTCCACAAGTCCTGGTAAGGCATGTGCAGCGTATCCGCCAATGCCTTATACTTCTCCTTCACATAGCGCAAGTCACCCCGCAACACCATCTCCTCATGGTTGCCCAGCATAAACAAAGCCTGCCCGCCGGCATCCGCCGCCTCCTTCTCCAATTTGTAAATCAGCCAGAAAATGGGCAGCACGTCTTTTCCCCGGTCGAATACATCACCGATAATGACCAGTTGGTTTTTACCGAACGTCCATTCATAGCGGTCGTTGATGACCCCGTTGTTTTTCAGGACGGACACAAAACAATCCAGATTCCCGTGGGGGTCGGAAATCACCAGCATACTGTCCGCCTGCGGCATCCTCCACTGCGGACGCTCAAACGGATGCAGGGTGACCTGAAAACGGTGATTTCCTTTGTGCGACACCACCGGAAAGGAAAAATCCGACGGCAAGGTCTTGTACGTCTTGTCCTTCAACTCACCCTTCAATCCCACCGTCACCATCCGGGCGGAACCGTCCTCCCGATACAGGATATAGGGTCCGTCGGCATCGTGAATCTTTTCCGGTTTCTCTTTTCCGGAGGTCAGGAGCAGCAAGCCCGACACCAGCAGGCAAAGGAATGCCGTCCCCCATGAAAACAAATACTTCTTCATCATAACATTGCCATTAACAAAGATTGCCCGAAAAGAACAATCGCATTGCAAATATACGCTTCTTTTCGGACAATCTCTCATTTCACATCAATACCCCGGATTCTGCTGGCCTTTCATGTTTGGATTGGCGTCGATTTCCGCCTTGGGAATCGGCAGCACCACCTTGTACATGTTCCAATCGAATTCCTTGGCGTAATCCTGTAAAGAGAGGTGTTTTGTGCTGCTGATTTCCTTGACAGAGACATTTTCACGCTTGATTGTCCCGCCGGTGCGTAGCACGTCGAAGAAACGGTGTCCCTCGCCGTAGAATTCCTTCCGCCTTTCATCCAGCACCTGCTCCACCGTCACCGTGCCGCTCACGCTGTTCGCCGGGTTGCCTCGCTTGACAATCGCCTCCAGGTATTTGACAGCTTTCGTATTGTCCTTCTCCTGCACGGCAGCTTCCGCCGCAATCAGGTACAATTCCGACAGACGGAACAGGCGGATATTCGCATCCGCCGGACCGCCGTCGCCGTTCTCGCCGGGATACTTGTTGGTGTAGTAGGCTCTCTTGCTCACGATATCTATCATTTTGAAACGGACATCATCCTTGTCCTGCATCATGAAATCATAGAAGCTGCCGGTCAGAATCATATCCTTGTATCCGTCCGGAGAACACAGGTAGCCGATGGATTCCTTTCCGGGGCTGTCCGTCAAGAGGTTCACGATTTCAAAAAGCACTTCCGAACTGAAGGCCTCCGACCATGCCATGGCATACTCTTCGTTCGTCCACAGCCGGTAGCCGTCCTTTTCGGCACCCTCAATGGCTTCCTCCGCCACTTTCAGCGCATTCCCGTAGTCACCCATATACAGATAAGCACGGCTGAGCAACGTCATGGCAGACCATTTGTTCATCTTCCCCTGCACCGACTGCGCCAACCAAGAACTCTTCGCCTTCTCTTTCTGCGTTGCCAGCAAAGGAACGGCATTCTTCAGGGACTTGATAATCTCCTCATAGCACTTCGCCACCGTGCTGCGGCTCGGCTTGTAGGTGATGCCCACCACCTCCCTCACAATCGCGGCACCGAGGGAAGTCCCGTTGTCCTTCAGATAGGGATAGCCGTAGAGGCGAGTCAGGTCAAAAGTCGCCAGCGCCCAAACCGCCAATGCCTGCCCTTTCAAATCCTTTTGGTAAGCGTCGAACGCCTGTTGCCCCTTTTCATCCTCTCCGTCATATTGGATGGCATCAATGCCGTTGATGACGATATTCGTGTTCTGGATGATGTCGTAGCAGGTTCTCCAGAAGGTAGTAGGCACATTATCCTTATTCCAGCCGAACTGGTAGTAGGTGGCGCACCGTTTGCTCGCACTATATGCCTGGATATCGTCGCCGGTCACATCCCCGTAATATTGCATGCGGGCGCCGTAGTAATAATACGACTGCATGGTGCTGTAAATGCCGTTCAGCGTAAACTCATAATCTCTCAGGGTCGTCAATGAACCTTCCGTGTCGATGGAAGTCGAAGGTTCGATATCCAACCAGTCATTGCCACAAGCGCACAACAGGACTGCCAATGTCACCGTCCATATATATTTCAATCGTTTCATATTCTTTCATTTTAAATTTACACATTTGCTATCCTGCCATCAGAAATTCACTTCCAAACCGAAAGTCATGGTCTTCAAGGGAGGGGTTCCCCAGTCCGCCGAACCGCCGCTGACCGATTCCGGATCGTAGAAATCCCACTTCGCCCAAGTCCACATATTATTGCCGGAAGCATACAGTCGCACCTTGTCCAAGCCGGCTTTTCTCGTCCATTCTTTCGGGACGGTCACACCCACCGTGAAGTTCTTCAGCCGGATGAAATCGGTCGGATGCAGGCGGCGGCTGTTTCTCCAGTCGCTCATCGCCACGTCGTTGCCCTCAATGAACCTTTCATATTTCACCTGGTCGCCCGGTTGTCTCCATCTGTCCCGATAATAAGTCGGGATATTGGCCTCCAAATCGTCACCGCCGTGTTCCGTCTTCAGCGCCCAGTTGTCATAAGACCACCCGCCGAACGAATAAGAGAACATGATGTTGAAATCAAACCACTTGTAGCGCAACATATTCGACAGACCGCCGCTCACTTTCGGGTCGGCGCACTTCATTGGGATGTAGTTCGCCTCGTTCGGATTCTCGGTAATCTCTTTCACATAACCGCCCTTGCCATCCGGGTCGTTGGTGTAGAACTGCGGCATGCCGTTGTCCGGGTTGATGCCTGCAAACTCAATCACGTAGAAAGTGCGGTAGGGCATGCCCACTTTCCGGATTTGCGAACCGCTGGGTATCTGGGTTTGCTGGCCATCCAAGCGCACAATCTTGTTTCTGTTGTGTCCCAGGTTGAAGTTCGTCGTCCAACTGAAATCCTCCCGGTCGAAGTTCACGGAACGGATTTCCAGTTCCACACCCTGGTTCTTTACCTCGCCGATATTCATCAAATAACTGCTGAAGCCGGTCGTCATGGAAATCGGACGGTCCATCAGCAGGTCTTTGGTCGTGCGGATGTAATACTCCAGTGTAAAATTCAACCTGTCCCAGAAACCGAAATCCAACCCTACGTTCAGGTTATAATTCGTTTCCCATGAAAGGTCGAGATTGCGCAACTGCGACTGAGAGATACCCGGCTCGTCATTATAATTGCTGGTCAGGCTGCTCAAACCCATGTATCCGTAATAATCGGAAGGCAACGTTCCGTTCACACCATACGAAAGCCTCAGCTTCAAGTCGCTCAACCATGCCGTAGCGGGCTCCATGAAAGACTCGGAACTCACCTTCCACGCCCCGGACACCGACCAGAAGCTACCCCAGCGGTTGTCGCGGTGCAGACGGGAACTGCCGTCCATACGGTAGCTGGCACCTAAGTAATACTTGTTGTCGTAATTGTAGTTCACCCGCGAGATATAAGAAACCAAGCGTGTCCCGTTGCCGCTTCCGCCCGCGTTGTCCAACTTCACGCCGTTGCTGATTTCCGGTTTGTCAGGACGGGCAAAGTTCTTCACGTAAGCCATCAGGTAGTCGCGCGACTGGTTGTCGATTTCATAACCCACCAGCGCATCCAGATTATGCAACTCGTTGAAGCTCTTCTGATAGCTCAGCACATTCGACCACACCATCTTGCGGCGTTCATACATGGATTTTTCCAATGCACCGTTGTAGTTGTCCCCATCGGAAGTACGCGGATCATACCACCGGTTTCCTTTCGTCACCGAAAAATCGTAGCTCAGCGTCGTCTTGAAATTCAAACCCTTGATGATGTCATATGAACCGTAAAGGGTGTTAAACGCACGGGTGATATACTCGCGCCGGTAATTATATTCGTTTGCCAGTTTCGGGTTACGGTCGCCATTGCGGATAAAATCGCGGTTCCACGTGCCATCCTCGTTATACACCGGGTCGGAAGGCGTCACTGCATTCACCACGGCATAAAACGGAGACGTATAACTCGTCCCTTCGGAATAAACATCCTGATTGACGCTCGAAAACAACGCTTTGGCGCCCAACGTCAATTTGTCCGTTGCCTTGTAGTCCACATTCAGGCGACCGGAGATACGTTCCAAGCCGGAACTTGCCACAATACCGTTCTGCTTCAAATAGGACAGCGAAGAGTAGTATTTCAATTTGTCACTTCCGCCGGATGCCATGAACTCGTAGGTCTGGTGGCTTCCTTTCTTGAACATCACGTCCCGCCAGTCGGTATAACCGCACCAAGGCACCGGAGCATAGTCGTCAATCTCCTCATCGGCATAAGCCAAGGCGTTTGCCTCGGATTCCCCTTCAAACACGGTCGCCCCGTCCCGCAAAGCGTCGTAAATCATCTGGCGCCTCTCCTCGCCGCCGATGGTCGGACGAAATTCCATGGCGAAATCCGAAAATCCCCAGTCCGCCTTGAACGTAAACACCGGCTTCCCTTTCTGTCCCTGTCTGGTCGTAATCAGAATCACGCCGTTCGCCGCCCGCGAACCGTACAGGGCAGCAGCGGCGGCATCCTTGATGACCGTGATATTCTCGATGTCCGAAGTGCTCAACGTGGACATGATGTCGAGACCCGAATCCGAATCCAACGCACTGACATTTCCGGAAATCATCGGTACTCCGTCAATGACGTACAGCGGCGAATTGGACGCATTGAACGAACCCATACCGCGGATATTGATTGACGTCGAAGCTCCCGGCTGTCCCGAGCCGGAAGAAATCTGGATACCCGGAGCGGAGCCTTGCAGCACCTGCGAGAAAGAGACCGCCGGTACATCTTTCAGCGCCTGCGTCTTCACCGTGGATGCCGAACCGGCGTATGCCGATTTCTTAAACGTACCGTAACCGGTGACAATCACCTCCTCCAGTTGTTCATTGTCATCCTCCAGCACCACCGTCATCGGCTTCCCGTTGGCAGGCACCGCCATCTCCTTGGTCCTCATGCCCACGAACGAGAACACCAGCACGGCGTTTTTCACCTCCGGAAACCTCAATTCGAAATTCCCGTCTATGTCGGTTGCCACCCCCACTTGGGTGCCCTTCAATTGCACCGATACCCCCGGTAATCCCTCTCCCTCCTTGTCCCTGACGTTTCCTTTCACCGTCACGACGTTCTGCGGTACGCTCGCCGTCGGTGCCGATGTCTTGCGGATGACAATCACATCGTTGTGAATCTCATACGCCAGTCCGCTGCTCTCCATACACAAATCCAGCACCTCCTTCACGCTCTTCTGCTTCTCGGACATCCGTTCGATTTTCACAGCCTCCACATCCTGCGTGCTGTACACAAACACAAAACCCGTCTGCCGTTGCAATTCCCACAACACTTCATGCAGCGTCACGTCCTTCACCTCCACATCCACCAGCGTCTGGGCATTCACTGCCGCTGTCACCTGAAATGTGCACAGCCAGACAAAACAAATCACCAGCTTTGTCATAAAAAAAAGCCTTTTTACTCCCTTCCGATGAAGAGAAATTCGATTTTTGTTCATAACTTTGAAATATTAAATTAAACCACTTGATTTCTGCCGATGCAGAAATCTTTCTGACAGGGAGTGTTGCCGCACTCCCTGTTTTATCTACCGTTCGGAGAACACCACTGTGTTCCCGTTCAATTGCGCCCGTATTTTTCCTGTTTTCTCCAGCAATTCCAGAATCGGCCGTATATCGCTGTAGCGGGTGATGTAACAGCCGAAACGAATTTTTTTCAATGACTCCTGCCGATAAAAGACGTGAATGTCATACCAGCGGGAAAGATACTCCATAATCTCCTCCAACTCGCAGTCGCGGATATCGAACATCCCGTTCTTCCAGGCAATGCAGGAAGCGACATTCACTTTCTTCACCTCGATATCCCCCGCTTCGCGGCTGAAACCGCCCTGCTCCCCCGGATGCAGCACCACCGGCGTGCCCCGGCGTGCCGACAGTTCCACACGCCCCTCCACCAGCGTCGTGCTCACCATCTTCTCCCCGCCATAGGCACGGACATTGAACTCCGTGCCCAGCACCCGGATACGCAAATCCCCCGTCCGTATGACAAACGGACGCGACGCATCCTCCTTCACTTCGAAATAAGCCTCTCCCGACAACTCCACTTCGCGGATGTTTCCGACGAAATTCACGGGGAAACGCAACTCGCTCATCGCATTCAAATAAACTATCGAACCGTCGCCCAACTTCAAGGCATACTCCCCGCCCCTCGGCGTGGACATTGTGTTGTACACCGGCACGGCAGCGACCGAATCCCCCGCCGCCGGTTCATAGGAAAGAAAAGCGGAGTCCTTTTCGAGGCGCGTGCCGTCCTTTTCCCGCATGCAAAAAGCCTTCGCCTGCTCCAGGTCCACCACGGAGCCGTCCGCCAACGTCAGCAAGGCTTTCGCCCCGCCCGGCTCCACCACACACACCCGATGCTCCACCGGCTGTTCCTGCCGGTCCGCATCACGCCGCATCATCGCATAAGGGATGTACAACAGCAGCAACCCCACCGCCACCCACGCCATCCAACGGTAACGCCGCCCGATGCTCCTTTTCGGAGCGAGAGCCGCCTCTACCCGTTCCCATCCCCGCGCCTTGTCATAACGGGCAGCCTCCCGGTTCAACTCCCGGAAACGCCCTCCCGCACACACCTGCTCGAACAAACGGCGGTTCTCCCCAGACTCTCCGAGCCACTCTTCCAGCCGCTCCCGCTCCTCATCGGTCAAATTACCTGCCAGGTACCCCGCAAACCATACAGCCACCTCAAAATCCTGTTCCTTCATATCCATTCGGTTTTGATGATAGAACATGTAACTCCAAGTATTGGGGTAAAAGAAAAGTGGTTTTTTAAATATTTTTAAAACTTCTCCCACCTCCTATTTGCCCAGAACGGCAGTCAGCAAAGGCAGGCACACATAGAAATAATCCTTCAAATCCTCCCGCAGCCGCTTGTAGGCGATTTTCTTCAGCGAATGCACCGTTCCCTCGGCAATCTGCAACCTCGCGGCAATCTCCTTGTTATCGTGCTCCTCCAGCGCCAAAATCATCACGCGCCTCGTCTGCTCCGGCAGGCGGTCGATGGCATTCCTCAACATCCGGTAGGTCTCCTCTTCAATGACATGGTCGCGGAAAAACGCCTCACTGCCTTTCTCCAGCTCCCGATGGACATAGGCATCCTCCACTCGCCGGTGTTCCAAGGCGTTCAACGCCCGATTGCGCGCCGTCTTATACAAGAACGATTTGACCTGATGCAAAAAACGGAACTCCCCGCGCTGCTGCCACAACTGAATGAAACACTCCTGAGCAATATCCTCCGCCTCTCCCGTGTGCGGGAGGTAGCGTCCGACAAAAAGACACAAAGGCACGTAAAAATCATCGAACAGGCTTTTCAGTACCCGGGCATCCTTTATATCTATCGCGATTTCTTTCGACATCAGAGATACAGATTTCACAGGCAAATGTAATCAAATATTCCTAAAACTTACGTATCTTTACCCGTCAAAATAAGGAAATATGCCATCGAACAAAACCGTCTCTCTTCTGATTCCCGTTTTTCTGTTTCTCCTGCAAGCCTGCACGAACGGTAGGGAGCGGGTGGTCAGCGTCAGCATCCTGCCGCAGAAATATATGGTGGAAAAAATAGCGGGCGACTACCTGCAAGTGAATGTCATGGTGCCTCCCGGCATGAACCCCGCCACCTGCGACCTGAACATCGAACAATTGAAGAAACTGCACGACAGTGACCTTTGCTTCATCATCGGGCATCTCCCCTTTGAAACCACCCACCTCCTTCCCGTGCTGGAAAGCCGCCGGGACATCCGGGTGGTGAACCACTCCGAAGGCATTCCTCTCCTCCGGGGCAGCTGCCGGCACCACACCCCCGAACACCACCACGGCGCAGACCCGCACATCTGGGTATCCCCCACCCATGCCGTCAAAATGGCGGAAGACATCTACCAGGCTCTCGCCGACCGTTACCCCGACCGGCGCGACACTTTCCGCCTCCGCCGGGACACCCTTCTGCAAGAAATCAACGGCATCGCCCGAAAGGCGCAACACGCCCTTGCCGACCGCCGGGGACGCACCTTCCTCATCTATCACCCCGCCCTCACCTACTTCGCCGAGGACTACGGGCTGCACCAACTCTCCATTGAAGACGAAGGCAAGGAACCGGACCCCACCCACCTCAAAACCATCATCGACCGCGCACGGGCACAACACATACGCCTCGTCTTCATCCAAAAACAATTTGACGAACAGAACGCCCGCTCCGTCGCCCGCGAGATAGGCGGCGAGGTCGTTCCCATCGACCCCCTCGCCGAAGACTGGACAGCGGAAATGAACCGGTTGATAGACATCCTGAAAGAAAAACTATGAATCCCATCTTGGAACTCCACGGCATCTCCGCCGGATACGACGGCAAGACCGTCCTCCGCCATGTCGATTTCGCCATCGAAGAAGGCGACTTCATCGGCATCATCGGTCCCAACGGAGGAGGAAAAACCACTCTCCTCAAGGTCATCCTCGGACTGCTGAAGCCATCCGCCGGCGAGATTGTCCACCACACCCCCAAGCAGAACCTCTTCGGCTACCTTCCCCAAAACAGCCGTTTCGACCGCCGTTTCCCCATTGACGTCACCGAAGTGGTCCTCTCCGGGCTGCTGTCCGAAAAAGGCCTGCACGGCACCTACACCCGCGACGACCGCCGGAAAGCCTGGGAACTCCTGGAGAAATACGGCATGGGCGACTACCGGAAAGCCTCCATCGGCGAACTCTCCGGCGGACAAATGCAACGCGTCTTCCTCTGCCGCGCTGTCATCTCCTCCCCCCGCATCCTCATCCTCGACGAGCCGACCACCTACGTGGACAGCAACTTCGAAAAAGAGTTCTACCCCATCCTCCTCGAGCTTAACCGCACCCTCAGCATCGTCATGGTCTCCCACGACCTCGGCACTATCTGCTCCTACGTCAAGACCATCGCCTGCGTCAATCGCGGACTGCACTACCACCGCTCGAACCTCATCACCCCCGAGCAACTGCGCGCCTACCACTGCCCCATCGAGCTCATCACCCACGGACACGTGCCCCATCGCGTCCTGGGCGAACACGACAACCCCTAATCCGCCCCAAAAACACCAAAATCAAAACCCATGTTCGAACTGTTACACTACGACTTCTTCCAAAACGCCCTCCTCGCCACCCTTTTCACCGGTATCACCTGCGGGCTGGTGGGCACCTACATCGTCGCCCGCCGCATGGTATTCATCAGCGGCGGCATCACCCACGCCTCCTTCGGCGGCTTGGGACTGGCATACTACGCCGGCATCCCGCCCATGTGCGGCGCCACCCTCTTCTCCCTCCTGGCGGCACTCGGCATCCAATACCTCGGGGGCGACAGGAAACTGCGTGAGGACTCCCTTATCGGCATCTTCTGGTCTGCAGGCATGGCGCTCGGCATCCTCTTCATCTACCTCACCCCCGGCTACGCCCCGGACCTCATGTCCTACCTTTTCGGCAGCATCCTCACCGTCACCCGCGACCAAATCCTGCTCTCCGCCCTCCTCTGCGCGGCGGTCGTCGCTTTCTTCGCCCGTTGCCACCGCCCCCTGTTCTACATCGCCTTCGACAAAGAATACAGCCGCACCCACAACGTCCGAATTAACGTTATCGATACGGCTGCCACCTTATTTATTGCCCTGAGCATCGTCCTCTGTCTCAAACTGGCGGGCATCATCCTTGTCATCTCCTACCTCACCATCCCGCAATCCATCGCCGGGCTTTTCTACAAGAACTTCTCCCAACTGCTCGTCGCCTCCTCCCTCATCAGCGCCCTCGGCTCCATCGGCGGGCTGTTCCTCTCCGCCTCCCTCCAGACCCCTGTCGGCGCCACCATGGTCGTCACCTTCCTCCTGCTCTTCCTCGCCGGATGGCTTCTCCGGAAATGCCTCCGCCTCAATCGCGGCGGTTCAGGTAAATCATGACATAATACAACAGCGTCGCCAGCGACGAGAGGGCTGCCACCACATACGTATATGCCGCCCACTTCAGGGCATCGAACGCATACGCCTGCGTCTGGTAGTCCGTCACGCCCGAATTGCGCAGCCACGCCAATGCCCGGTGGCTCGCGTCGATTTCCACGGGCAGCGTCACGAAACTGAACAACGTCATCACCGCGAACAGCAGAATGCCCATCAGCAACAACCCCGGGAACGACTCCACCAAGATAATCCCCGCCAGCAGAATCCACTGCACCCACCGCGACGCGAACTCCACTGCCGGCACCAGCGCCGACCGCAACCGCAGCATGCTGTATCCCTTGGCGTGCTGCAACGCGTGTCCCGTCTCATGGGCGGCGACGGCTGCCGCGGCTATCGTATTCCCGTAGTACACCTCCCGACTCAGGTTGATGGTCTTACTCACCGGATTGTAATGGTCCGTGAGCATTCCCTCCACCGTGCCCACCTTCACGTCCGTAATCCCGCTCTCGCGCAGGATACTCTCCACCACATCCTTTCCCGTCATCCCGTTCGCGGTGGGAATCTTGCTATATTTCTTGAAACGGCTCTTCAACTGGTTGCTCACCAACCAACTCACCAAAGTAAAACCGATAAAAATAATCCATATCCACGCATTGGTCCCCATCATCATCGAATGTTCCATGTTCCTTTCCTTTGAAAAATTAAACCTTCCTTACATCCAGCAAAAAACGAGCCAAACTATTTTTCAAAAAAAACGCGCAAACGTTTGTCGATTTCTTTTTTTTGTCTATTTTGTTGCGGTAATTAAAAACCTATCCATTATGAAAACTTACAATCCCAACGAAATTAAAAACATTGCCCTCGTGGGCAGCGCCGGGTCCGGAAAAACCACCCTGGCGGAAGCGATGATGTACGAAGGCGGGGTCATCCCGCGCAGAGGCAGCGTGGGTGCCAAAAACACCTCCTCCGACTACCGTCCCGTGGAACAGGAGTACGGTTCCTCCGTCTTCCCCGCCGTGCTGTATGCCGAATGGAAAGAACAGAAACTGAACTTCATCGACACCCCGGGAGCCGACGACTTTGTCGGAGGCGTCATCTCTGCGCTCAATGTGGCGGACACCGCCGTCATGGTCGTCAATGCCGTCCGCGGCGTCGAAGTGGGCACCGAAATCATCAGCCGCCACGTCAAACGCCTCCACAAACCGATGATATTCATCATCAACCAACTCGACCACGAAAAATCCAACTTCGAGCAGGCGGTCGAACACGCCCAGGCCTCTTTCGGCAAGAAAGTGGTGCTCGTCCAATACCCCGTCAATCAGGGCAACGGATTCAACCGCGTCGTGGATGTGCTGAAATGGGAAATGTACCGGTGGAAAACCGAAGGCGGCAAGCCCGAAGTGCTCCCCATTCCCGACGAAGAACTTGAAAAAGCCACCGAATACCGCCATGCGCTCGTCGAAGCCGCCGCCGAAAACGACGAAGGACTGATGGAACTCTATTTCGAGAAAGGCAGCCTCACCGAAGACGAAATGCGCGCCGGCATCCGCAAAGGGCTCATCGCGCGCGACATGTTCCCCGTCTTCTGCGTCTCCGCCGAAAAGGACATGTGCGTCCGCCGCTTCATGGAATTCCTCGTGAACGTCGCCCCCAGCGCCGCCGCCATGCCCGGCATGGAGACCACCGACGGGCAGCTGATACCCTACAACCCCGAAGCCCCTGCCTCCGCCGTCGTCTTCACCACGACCATCGAGCAGCACCTCGGCGACATCAACTATTTCAAAGTCATCTCCGGCGTCATCCGGGAGGGCGACGACCTCATCAATATGACCACCGGCTCCAAGGAACGCATCGCCCAGCTCTACGCCGTGGCAGGCAAGAACCGCACGAAAGTCGCCGAACTGCGTGCCGGCGACATCGGCGCCACCGTCAAACTGAAAGGCACCAAGAACGGCGACACCCTCAACGCCAAGGAGTGCACCTACGTCTTCCCTCCCATCGTCTATCCCAACGCCCGCTTCCGCACCGCCGTGCGTGCCGCGAACAAGGCGGACGAGGAGAAAATGGCGGAAGTCCTCTACCGCATGCACGAAGAGGACCCCTCGCTGCTCGTGGAATATTCCAAGGAACTGAAACAGATGATTCTCTCCGGACAGGGCGAATTCCACCTCAACACCATGAAATGGCGCATCGAACACAACGACAAAATCAACATCGAATACTACGCTCCCAAAATCCCCTACCGCGAGACCATCACCCAATACGCCCAGGCGGAATACCGCCACAAGAAACAATCCGGTGGCGCCGGACAGTTCGGCGAGGTGCACATGGTCATCGAACCCTACACCGAAGGCATGCCCGAACCGACCTCCTACAAAATCGGCGGCACGGAGAGCAAAGTCTCCGTCAAAGGCAAAGAAGAATACGACCTTCCCTGGGGCGGTAAGCTCGTCTTCTACAACTGCATCGTCGGCGGCGTCATCGAAGCCCGCTTCATGCCCGCCATCCTCAAGGGCATCATGGAAAAGATGGAGGAAGGTCCTCTCACCGGCTCCTACGCCCGCGACATCCGCGTCTGCATCTACGACGGGAAGATGCACCCCGTGGACTCCAACGAAATCTCCTTCCGCCTCGCCGGGCGTCACGCCTTCAGCGAAGCCTTCAAGAAAGCCAACCCGAAGATTCTGGAACCCATCTACGACGTGGAAGTACTCGTCCCCGACGAATACATGGGAGACGTGATGGGCGACCTCCAGACGCGCCGTGCCATGATTATGGGCATGGAGGCGGACAGCGGTTTCCAGAAACTCATGGCAAAAGCGCCCCTCAAGGAAATGCAGCGCTACTCCACCGCCCTCAGCTCCATCACCGGCGGCCGCGCCTCCTTCACCATGAACTTCTCCGGCTATGAGAAAGTGCCCGGAGACGTGCAGGAGGAACTCCTGAAAAACTACCACGAAACGGACGACGACGAGTAATTCCGACGTCCGAAACACCCTGTAAAAAGGTTGCCCGACGGCTGTCGGGCAACCTTTCTTTTTGTCTTCTCCATTTTCCGAGGTTTCCTTGCTGTCTTTCAGCACTTTTCTTGCTGTTTCCTTCAGCATTAACTCCTTATCATGTCCTTATCAACTCCTAATCATTTCCTTATATTATAAGGAAGTGATTAGGGAGTGATAAAGGAATGATTAGGGAGTGATGCCAAAGGAAAGTCGAAGCGAAGGGCGGGAAGAGTGGATTGGATATGTGAAAATTCTGTTATACCTTTGCGGAGAGTGTGAAAACATAAACGGTGAAAAACGATGCACATATTCTATACGCCGGACATAACGGGCGATGATTACACGTTGAGCGCGGAGGAGTCGAAGCACTGCGTGCGGGTGCTGCGGATGGCAGAGGGGGAATCGGTGGTGCTGGTGGACGGGCACGGAAACCGGTATGACGGGGAAATCGACCGCGCGGAAGCCAAAGGGTGCCGGGTGCGCATCCTGCGCAGAACGGAGCATTACGGAGCGCGTCCTTTCCGGCTCCATCTCGCCATCGCTCCGACGAAGCAGATGGAGCGGATGGAGTGGATGGTGGAAAAGTGCACGGAGATGGGTATCGACGCGGTAACGATGCTCGCAACGGAACACTCGGAACGCAGGGAGGTGAAGACGGAACGGCTGGATAAGGTGGCGCTCGCCGCCATGAAGCAGTCGTTGAAAGCCTACCTGCCGGAGGTGCACCCGATGACGGAGTTCCGGCGGTTCGTCGCCTCGTGCACGGAGACGCAGCGGTTCATCGCCCACTGCCGCGAGGGGGAGAAAAAGCGGTTGGACGAAGCGTGCCGCCCCGGGGAAGATGCGGTGGTGCTCATCGGTCCGGAGGGGGATTTCTCGGCGGAGGAGGTGGCGTTCGCGGAGGAGCACGGGTTCGTGCCCGTGACGCTCGGCACCAGCCGCCTGCGCACGGAAACGGCGGGCATCGTCGCGTGCCACAGTATCAACTTCATGAATAAAGTATAGGTATGGAACACATTTGGAAAATAGCCCTGATTGTCGCCCTGTTCGTCCTCGTCCCCCGATGGCTGTGGAGCCAGGAGACGAAAACCAAAATCGCGCTGCTGAAGTATAACGGCGGCGGCGACTGGTATGCCAACCCCACCTCACTGCCGAACCTCATCCGCTTCTGCAACGAGAACCTGGGCACCGACCTCGCCAAGGAGCCGGCAACGGTGGAACCGGGAAGCCGGGAACTGTTCAATTATCCCTACGTGCACATGACGGGGCACGGGAATATCGTGTTCTCCGAAGCGGAGGCGCGCAACCTGCGGGAGTACCTGCTCGCCGGCGGTTTCCTGCATGCGGACGACAATTACGGGATGTCCGAGGCGTTCCGGAGAGAGATGAAGAAGGTGTTCCCCGAGGAGGAGTGGGTGGAGCTGCCGTGGGAACATCCGATTTTCCACCAGAAATACGACTTCGCCAAGGGACTGCCCAAAATCCATGAGCACGATGCGAAACGTCCGCAGGCGTTCGGCATCATGAAAGAGGGGCGGCTGGTGGCGCTCTTCACGGTGGAGACCGATCTCGGCGACGGGTGGGAGGATACCGCCGTGCACAACGACCCGGAAAACAAACACCGGGAAGCCCTTGAGATGGGAGCAAATATCATCTCGTATGTTTTCAAAAACTAAAATATTATGTCAAATCGTCCGTTAAACTGACAAAACGTCCCTGAAACTTTCTTCCGACGGGAACGGTATAAGATTTGTGACAAAGTGTCGAAAAGAGGCGACTATGAACACGAATAATTATACCATCAAAACGCAGGAGGCATTGCAGGAGGCGGTGCAGCTTGCACAGAGCAAGGGGCAGCAGGCGATTGAGACCGGGCACTTGCTGAAAGGAGTCATCCACGTGGGCGAGAACATCACCCGGTTTATTTTCAACAAATTAGGCGTAAACAGCCGGAACCTGACCGCAGCGCTGGACCGCATGGTGGACGGCTATGCGAAGGTGTCGGGGGGCAACCCCTACCTCTCCAACGACAGCAACAAGGCACTGGAAAAGGCGGCACGCCTGGCTCAGGAGATGGGCGACCAGTATGTGTCGCTGGAACACCTGCTGCTGGGGTTGCTGGACAACCGCGACCAGGTGGCGCAGTTGCTGAAAGACAACGGGCTGACGGAAAAGGAGACAAAGGAAGCCATCGCGGAACTCCGCAAGGGCTCGAAAGTCAATTCCCCGTCGGCGGAAGAGAGCTATGACGCCCTCGGACGCTATGCCGTGAACCTCAACGAGCGTGCCCGCAACGGGAAACTGGATCCCGTCATCGGACGGGATGACGAAATCCGGAGGGTGCTGCAAATCCTCTCCCGCCGGACGAAGAACAACCCGATTCTCATCGGGGAGCCGGGCGTGGGGAAAACCGCCATCGCGGAAGGGCTTGCGCAGCGTATCGTGAACGGGGACGTTCCCTCCAACCTGACGTCCAAGCAGATATTCTCCCTCGACATGGGCGCGCTGATTGCCGGCGCCAAGTATAAAGGGGAGTTTGAGGAACGGTTGAAGGCAGTGGTGAATGAAGTGCTCGCCTCGGAAGGGGAAATCATCCTTTTCATCGATGAAATCCACACCTTAGTGGGCGCCGGGAAGTCCGACGGAGCAATGGACGCCGCCAATATCCTGAAGCCTGCGCTCGCCCGAGGCGACCTGCGCGCCATCGGTGCCACGACGCTGAACGAATACCAGAAATATTTCGAACAGGACAAGGCGCTGGAACGGCGGTTCCAAAAGGTGACCATCGACGAGCCGGACGTGATGAGCGCCATCAGCATCATGCGGGGACTGAAGGAACGGTATGAAAACCACCACAAGGTGCGTATCACCGACGATGCCATCATCGCCTCGGTGGAGTTGTCGCACCGGTATATCTCGGACCGCTTCCTGCCTGACAAAGCCATCGACTTGGTGGACGAGGCGGCAGCCAAATTGAGACTGGAAATGAACTCTGTGCCGGAGGAAATCGATGAACTGGACCGGAAGATACAGCAGCTGGAAATCGAAAAAGAGGCGTTGAAGCGCGAAGGAACCAGTAAGAAACTGGACGAAATCCGCAAGGAACTCGCCGACCTGAACGACGAACGCACGAAACTGCGCGCGCAATGGGAATCCGAGCGCGCCCTCATCGACGAGATACAGAAAAACAAGGATGCCATCGAGCAATACCGTTTCGAGGCTTCCCGCGCCGAACGCGAAGGCGACTACGGGAAGGTGGCGGAACTGCGCTACGGGAAAATCAAGGAGGCGGAGCAGCACATCGAGGAGACCAAAGCCAAGCTCGCCGACACGAAACACGGCGAGTCGCTCATCCGTGAGGAGGTGACCGCCGACGACATCGCCGCCGTGGTATCCAAGTGGACGGGCATCCCCGTGAACCGCATGATGCAGAGCGAACGGACGAAACTGCTCCACCTCGAAGAGGAACTGCACCGCCGGGTGGTGGGACAGGATGTCGCCATCGCCGCGCTGGCGGATGCCGTGCGGCGCAACCGCGCCGGCTTGCAGGACGCCCGCCGGCCTATCGGATCGTTCATCTTCTTAGGGACGACGGGCGTCGGGAAGACTGAGCTGGCAAAAGCACTGGCGGAATTCCTGTTCGACGACGAGTCGCTGATGACGCGTATCGATATGTCCGAATACCAGGAAAAGCACTCCGTGTCACGACTCATTGGCGCACCTCCGGGATATGTGGGCTATGACGAAGGCGGGCAACTCACGGAGGCGGTACGACGGAAACCGTATTCCGTGGTACTCCTCGACGAAATCGAAAAGGCGCATCCGGACGTGTTCAACATCCTGTTGCAAGTGCTGGATGATGGGCGGCTGACGGACAACAAGGGACGCACGGTGGACTTCAAGAACACCATCATCATCATGACCTCCAACATCGGCGCCCACCTGATTCAGGACAAACTCAAAAACCTGACCGACAGCAACCGCGAGGAGGTGCTCGACCGGACAAACAACGAGGTGTACGAGTTGCTCAAGCAGACCATCCGTCCCGAGTTTCTGAACCGCATTGACGAAGTCATCATGTTCACCCCCCTGCAAAAGAGCGAGATTATCGATATCGTGCGCCTGCAGGTGAACGCCCTGCAAAAGATGCTGGCAGCCAACAGCATCACCGTCGAGGTCACCGACCGCGCCATGGAATGGATTGCCGAGGAGGGCTACGACCCGCAATTCGGCGCCCGCCCCGTCAAGCGCGTCATCCAGCGCAATCTGCTGAATGACCTCTCCAAGCAGATTCTGGCGGAAAAGGTTATCAAGGACGCCCGCATCGTGGTCGATGTACAGGACGGACATATTGTTTTCAGTAACAAAGACTGATTTAAACCTCATTCCCAAAGACCGGGGACAACTCAAAACACGAATTGTCCCCGGTTTTATTTTGCCTTTGGATTTTCCCGTTCTGTTACGACGGTAACGGTTGCCACCATAACAGAACGAAAGCATGGACATACAAGACCACCCGCAAATAAAAACGGAGGCGTGCCAAAGCACACCTCCGCCTGATAAATCGAAGTGGAAGCGGGAATCAGAATTCCAGCACTTTCACCCAGCCGAACTTGTCCGCTTCGTCGCCATACTGGATGCCACGGAGGCGGTTGTACAGTTTCGTGCACCATTCGCCCGGTACTTCGGGATTGCCGAACACGATGCTCTTGCCGTTCTCCAGGTCGTCAATCTGACCGATAGGACTGATGACGGCAGCCGTGCCGCAGGCACCCGCTTCCTCGAAGGTCTCCAATTCTTCCACGGGGATGTGGCGGCGTTCCACCTTCAAGCCCATATCCTCCGCCAATACCATCAGGCTGGCGTTCGTGATGGAGGGCAGAATCGTGTGGGAATACGGCGTGATATAGGTGTTGTCACGGATACCGAAGAAATTGGCGGGACCGCATTCATCGATGTATTTCTTCTCTTTGGAATCCAGGAAAATCGCCGTGGAATAGCCCTTCTGGTGAGCCACCTCACCGGAACGCAATCCGGCAGCGTAGTTACCACCTACCTTGATGTGTCCCGTTCCGTTCGGAGCCGCACGGTCATACTTGCGCTCCAGCATCACTTTCGTCGGTTTGAAACCTGCCTTGAAATAAGGTCCCACAGGAGCCACGAACACCACGAACATATACTCCTTCGCGGGAGCCACGCCCATCTGCGGGCCTACGCCGATGAGCAACGGGCGGATGTACAGGCTGGCGCCGGATTCGTAAGGCGGCACATATTCCTTGTTCATCTCGATGGCTTTCACCACGGCTTCCGTGAAAAGCTCGATGGAGGGAGCCTGCATCATCACGTACTCCGCGGAGTTCATCATGCGCTTGGCGTTCTCCTCGCAACGGAAGAGGCGGATTTTACCGTCTTTGCCACGGAAGGCTTTCATGCCCTCGAAAGCCTCCTGACCGTAGTGCAGACAAGTGGAAGCCATGTGGATGTTCAACATTTCGGAGTCGCTCACTTCGGGTGCGCTCCATTTGCCGTCTTTGTAGTAGCAACGTACATTGTAATCTGCTTTCGAGTAGCCGAAAGACAATTTACTCCAATCCAAATTTTTCATCTCAAAATCCTTTTATTTAATAATAGTCATTTCGTTAATCAGGTTTTTCGCTCCGGCGTATTTGTCCACAATCCAGAGCATGTAACGCGTGTCGAGGTTAATGCAACGTTGCAGGTTCTCCTCGAAGTCGATGTCTCCGGACATAGCCTCGGAGTTGCCGTCGAATGCCGTACCGATGAGTTGTCCCTCGGCGTTGATGACACCGGAACCGCTGTTACCGCCGGTGATGTCGTTGTCGGTGATGAAGTTCACCACGAGGGTCTCATCGCCGTAAGGACCGAAATCCTTCTGCGCATACAACTCTTTGAGGCGCTCCGGCACTTCGAACTCCCCTCCTTTGGGTCCCTCTTTTTCCAGGACGCCGGCAAGGGTCGTGTAGTAATCGTAGAATACCCCGTCGCGCGGCTTATAGCTGCCCACTTTTCCATAGGTGAGGCGGATGGTGGAATTGGCATTCGGCGCCCACGCCTTCTCCGGCTGCATCTCCATCAATCCGCGCACGAAAAGACGGTCGCCGCGACCGATGGCGGTCTGCATCTCGCTCATCAGGGCGCCCAGCTTAAAGTAGGTTTCATAAAACGACAGTCCGGCGACATAAGCCGGGTCCTGTTTCATCTTCTTCACGTTCGGTTTTTCCAGGAAAGCATCCAGTTTCGCTTCATCCATGAATATGGATTTCGCCCGCAGGTCGGCGGCGAATTTCTTGAAATCGCCCTTGTATTTCTTGTTGATCATGCGGATAATCTCCGGATGGAACTCCTCTTTCACGTTGTCGCTATACACTTTGAAGAGCACACCAAACAGATTGGCATCCACATCGGCATTGAAATCCTTGTAGAATCCCTCCGCCGCTTTCTTCAATCCCTCTTTCAGTTCTTTGCGCTGTTCGGCAGTCATCTTTTCGTCAAGCATTTTCTCCACTCCCCTGCCGAACTGCACGGCAAACAGGTGCGCCTCCGGTCCTGCCAGCGCTTCCTGGGCGTAGGTATTGGCAACGGAGTATTCTTTCATGGCCTCATACCCTTGGCGGATATCATCGAGGACGTTGGCATACTGCGCTTTTCTCGCCGCGTCGGCATTCACCCATTCCGTAAACTCACGCTCGATTTGCTGCTTGTTGCCCATGGTGTTCAACTGCCGCAATGCCTTGTTCTGCTCGTTGGAGTATTTCCAATAATTGGCGCAACTGGCATATTTGGAGGCATACTGGATGCGCGTCTTCTGGTCTTTCTCCATGCCTTCCCGCATCACCGCCAGTTTGTCCGTACGTACGGCGTGGCGGATGGTGTTCGTGACGTCCATCGTGTTTGCTAGTCCGAAACTGGTCACATAGCGGTCGGTTGTGCCGGGGAAGCCCATGATCATGGCGAAGTCGCCGTCCTGGATGCCTTTAGCGGACACCGGCAGGTAGTGCTTCGGCTTCAAGGGCACATTGTCCTTGGAATATTCCGCCGGGCTGCCGTCGGGAGCCGTGTAAATGCGGAACATGGAGAAGTCCGCCGTGTGGCGCGTCCACATCCAGTTGTCCGTGTCGCCGCCGAACTTGCCCATGCTCTGGGGAGGCGCACCCACCAGGCGCACGTCGCGGTAAATGGTATAGAGGAACAGGAAAAACTGGTTGCCTTCGAACATGGACTGCACCTGTCCGCTCAGCTTCGTGCCTTCCACCGCTTTTTTCACGATGTCCGCGGACACCTTGGCAATCGCTTCGGCACGCTCCGCCTCGCTCATGTTGTCGTTCAGCACGGCATTGACCTGGTCCGTCACATCCTCCATGCGCTCCAGAATGGAAGCCGTCGTTCCCGGGTTCGCCAGCTCGTCTTCCATCCTGTACGCCCAAAAACCGTCGCGCAGGTAGTCGTGCTCCACGGAAGAGTGCGCCTGGATGGCGTTGAAGCCGCAATGGTGGTTCGTCAATAACAACCCGTTGGGAGAAATAATCTCACCCGAACAGAAATGGCGGAAAGGGCGCCCTTCGGTCCCCAGTCCCACGATGGCATCCTTGATGCCGGGTTTGTTCACGTCGTAAATGTCCTCAGCCGTGAGCCTGAAACCCATCTGCTGCATTTTCTCTATGTTCTGTTGCTTCAATTTGGACAACAGCCACATCCCTTCGTCAGCCCTTGCCGCCGTCACGGACAGCCACGCCAGAGCTACAATAATGATTTTCTTCATGTGCATGTATCGCATTTTTAATTATAAATTTTCTCACGCCCCAAAATTATACATTTTAATTAAATTGACGTGATTTTCTATCCAATTATAACTTGCCGGACGGCATTTTGCCGATATGCCGGTATTTTCCTACCTTTGCGATTCAAATAACCCATCGACCATGGAAAGCACAAAACAGAATATCAGGGAAGCTTCCTTGCAGAAAATCAGCGACTTTTTGACGACAAACGGCGAAAAAGCCTTCCGCGCCAAACAAATCCTACAATGGATATGGCAACGGGGGGCGACAGATTTCGAGGAGATGACCAACCTGCCCAAAGCCACCCGGGAGATGCTGGCGGGAGAGTGGTTCTTTGACCGCCTGGAGGCGCACCGCGTACAGACCGCCACCGACGGGACGGTAAAAACGGCGTGGCGCCTGCACGACGGGGAAGTCGTGGAAAGCGTCCTCATCCCTGGCAACCGCAAATTCACCGTGTGCGTATCGTCGCAGGTGGGGTGTAAGTTAGGCTGCAAGTTCTGTGCGACGGGCACGCTGGGATTCCGGCGTAACCTGACCCGCGGAGAGATATTCCAACAGGTGGCGGAAGCGCGTCGAGAAGCGGAAAGGCAAGGGGTGCCCCTGTCGAACATCGTGTTCATGGGCATGGGCGAACCGCTCCTCAACTATGACAATGTCCTCGCCGCCATCGAACGCATCACCGCCGAGGACGGGCTGGCGATGTCCCCCTACCGCATCACTCTCTCCACGGCAGGCATCCCCGCCGGCATTCGCCGCTTGGCGGATGAGAGCGTACGCTTCAACCTCGCCGTGTCGCTCCACTCGGCGAAAGAACCGGTGCGCAACTCCCTCATGCCGGTGAACAAGGCTTACCCGCTGCGGGATGTGGCGGAAAGCCTGAAATACTTTGTGGAAAAGACAGGCACGCGCCCCACCTTCGAATACCTGCTCCTCAACAGCATCAACGACAGTCTTGACGATGCCAAAGCGCTCGCTGTCTACTGCCGCCAGTTTCCCATCAAAATCAATATCATCGAATACAACGAAGTGGAAGGCTCCGGCTTCCGCCACAGCCCAGACCGGAACCGCGATGAATTTGTGAAATACCTGGAAAACTGCCACATGGTCGTCAATGTCCGCCGCAGCAAAGGCCGCGACATCGACGCCGCCTGCGGGCAGCTCGCTGCCCGCGACCCACGCTAAGCTAACCTGGAGCAGTTTCCCGTTCTCTTCCTCTTTTCCGTCTTTGTTCTTAAGATATCTCATTGATTTGTACGACCTTTGTTGGAAAATATAAAGGAGGAGCAACCATGTGTATTGGAATCAAGGCAAATAAGGAACTGATAGGCAACCTGATGATATTACTTGCCGAACGGTGTAAGCCATTATACCACACAAAATTATTGAAGTTGCTGTTTCTTATCGATGAAGAATCAATGAGAAGGACGGCAACTCCCATCATCTGGTTGAACTATAAAGCCTGGCAGTTTGGTCCCGTAAATGAAGATGTCTTCATGTCAAAAATCGAAGGATGCAACAAATTCGACAAATACGTAAAATTTACATTCGTCGATGAAAAAAGGTGCATCGTCAAACCAATATTACAAACTTCCCACAACCATAAAAGACAAATTCTTTATTGTTTTGGCGACTAAAGGGAACAGCATGTCCCTTTTGTCAATGACCACCTCAAAAATATATTTCGACACTTCCTTGGTCAAACACGGTACAGTCAAAGACAGAGATATTTCAGTGTATTGTTTCAAAAGTGGAGTCGTCATCGGTCAAAACGGATTTTCATTCAGAAAAGACACCGTTGTTTCCCATCGCAACAACATCCACCAGGTATCGGAAGACAAACTGAATACGATGGATATTGAACTTAGAGATTGCATGTTAAAGGATGAATTGATCAATCTGATATACAGTTTCTATAAATGCCAATACATTGACGACAAGCACAAGCCTGTTTTGGAAAATGTACTTGATGAATTATGCCGTAGCGAAATGTAAGAATCTCTAACAAGCTTCTTTTTTTTAGGAATTTTCTATCTTTCCCCGCACCTGTTCCATTTGCTGTTTGACATTCGCTAAATCTTTGTCTTCGGGTAATTGCGGGAGTACTTTGTCGACGATAACGACGATTTGCCGGCACAATTCCGGATTTAAAGTCTGCTGAAAACAAAAAAGCATATTCAAGTAATCCAAAAGACCGACGGCAGTAAGCGTATCGGACTCCCGTTCCATCCTCTGTAATGCCGATGCAGCCAATCGGTTTCCGCACTTTATCCAATTTTCCGAAGCCTTACCTTTGCAAAGCAGTGAAATTCCTCGAAAACCGGAAGCATAGAAAACCAATGTATCAAGGCTGCAATCCGGTAATTTTTGTTCGATGAGAGCCGCTAGTTCCTCCGTTTTTTGATTCACTACCAAGTTGGCTAACGGCAACATTTTAGTTAACTCTTCCAAATTTATCAACAGTATTTGCTTGCTCAGTTCCTCAAACGAAATTTTTTCTCTCAGGCGAAATCCTTCTATCAAATCTTTCAATATCTTTCCGTAGCGAGCCTGCAAATAGCGGTCTACTTTTTCGCGTCCGGTATGCCGGCGGATATCTTCCAGATGGGCAAGCAGAAATTCCCACTGTGGCGAATCCAGTCTACAATTGTAACTCTCATAAAGCTGCCAATAAGCCGGTTTCACCCGTTCCTTGTCTGTCAACAACGGCCAGATTCGTTGATAAAGTTCCGAGGCTTTTTCGTTCTCTGAGGCTTCTTCCATTACACAATAACAAGCCATAAGGTCATTTTTATTTTTTACATTTCCCGCCTCATATCGTTGTTGCCAATACTGCCATGAGGTTTTTTCATGCAATCCTTTTTCCACCCGACCGATAAATTCATCCAATTCTCCACCACCGACTATTTTGTGCCGGATACTTCCATCGGGACAAATGATATAAAAAGAAGGATAGGATTTGACTTCCAGGCGTTTTGCCAACTCTACGCCCTCGCCTTTCTCCATGTCGAATTTCACACAAACGAACCGGGGATTGAAGTAATCGCCTGCGGTTTTTTGTGTAAAAACCTTTTCTGCCATCCGGCGGCAGGGTCCGCACCACGAGGTATAACAATCCATAAAGACCCATTTGTTTTCAGCTTTCGCCTGTTTCAAGGCTTCACTATACGATAAATCGCGAAACCTTACTCTTTCCTGTGCCGATAGCGTCATCATCAGGCATAGGAACATCATACACATCCATGCTTTCATTTTCCATTCTTTTAAAAGGAAGGAAAGCCTTTTGCCCGCAGGCAAAAATCTTTCCCTCCCGGTTATTTACATTTACAAGCCATCGGATTTATTTGGCAGGCGTGGTCATCGTAACCAGTATCCGGTTATTACGTTTCACAAACTCTTTTGCCATTTTCCGTATGTCTTTTACGGTTATACCTTTTACCACATCCGCATAGATTTTGGTGTATTCCATGCCCGGATGATTCAAACGGAAGGTCATGTCATACAGCCAATAGGCATTGACTTGCTGATTGCTCTCGTGGGTTTTCAGTATGTATTCCTTCACCTTGTTCAGGCTTTCCAGCGAAGGACCTTTGTCCATCAATTCCTTGATTCCAGCATCCACCAACGATACGGCAAGGTCTTTTTTCTCCGGAGAGGTGGAGAAACGTACGGATATCTTCGCCAGTTCTTCGGGATAATACTCCACGACACAACCGGCACCGACGGAGTAAGCCGCTCCGGCCTCTTCCCGGATGGTCCGGGTGTAAATCAGTCTCAATACCTCTCCCAGTATACTTCCGACAATCACGTTTTTCAGCGTAAACGGGCAAGCGGCAGTATAAACCATGGAAACCGTCGATTTTGGGGTTTCCTCCTCCTGTTCGAATTCGCAGGTGCGGGCACCTTTCAAGACGGTTTTCACCGGAACCCATTTCTCATGGCGATAGGAAGAAGGCAGGGAAGCGAGGTATTTCTCCACGTAAGGACGAAGTGCATTCACATCGATATTGCCGACCAGACAGAAGGTAAACCCGCTGGCATCGCTGAAACGCTCCTTGTAGAGCTCCAGCAATCGGTCGTAATCCACGTTGTCATAGTCTTCTTCCGTCATGTCCTGCGTATAGGCGGTTTCCCCATACACGGTTGCCCGCACCGAATCGGCATAAACGGACGTGGGTTTGTCTTTACCGTTGGTGGTATTTCTTTTCAGCCTTTCCACCAATGCCTCGAAAGCATCCGGATCCTTGTGGGGGTACAGGAAGGCGGCATGGGTCATTTCGAACATGTATTTCATGTCATCGGGAGAACAAGCACCTTCGATGATTTCGAAGTTATCCGTAATATGCGAAGATACTTCGGCATGAATCCCGGTAAACGCTTTGGACTGTTCCGACAAGGTGTAATTTCCCCATCCTCCGATCATTGTCGCCATATTGAGCAGGGAATTGTATTTGTACATCGACGTGGGGAAAAGCGACGCTCCGCCATGGCTCAATGCCTGCATCTTGATTTCGTCTTTCTTGAAGTCGGTCTTTCTGACCCAGACCTGGGCACCGTTGGAAAGTGTCATGTGAATCTCGCCGTCGGCGCTTGTTTCCTCTTTCACAATCTTACCGGCAACCGGTTCTTTCGGCAGGAAGGGCAACGAAGATACTTGGTCTACATACGGCTCCAATTTCTCTTCTTTGACTTCCTGGTAAATGTTCAGAAATACATCGGCTTCCGGAATCCGGAGCGTATCGTTCTGAGGCATTTGTGCGACAATGACCATATTGCGGTCACTGATGAAAGAATTGAAACGCCGGTTCAAATCCTCCACTGTCAGTTGCGGGACAATTTTCTGAAAGAGAGCACACTCTTCTTCCAGGGAAGGAATCGGTGCGTTATCGAGAAAATGGCGTACATAACGCTGCACGTAACCGCTGCTTGAACGCTTGTCTTTCTCCTTCAGCACTTTTTCGATTCCCACCAGAAAATCCTTTTTGGCGCGCTCGAACTCGCTCGCCGTAAAGCCATGCCGGTACACTCGGAACACCTCCTGCAACAAAGCGCGCGTTCCCTTTTCTATATCTCCGTTGGCATCGTGACAATTCACAAAAGCGCCCAATGCCTCTTTCGTCCCGGATACCAGAAAGTCACTATTCTTGACAAAGGCAAACCCGAAAGGAGAACCGGGTTTCTGAGCCATCACACTGGTACGGTCGTGAAAAGCGCTGTAAATCGTATTGTCCAAAAAAGTCTCGATCAAAGCCTCCGCACAATTCATCTCTTCGCGCTTCCGTTCGTCATGCTTGAAATAGAACGAAACGAACGGACCGGCAAATTCCTTGTCCGAACCGACAAACACAATCGGTTCCTCGTTGTCCTCCACCGGATAATAAATCCGTTCGGCGGCATCGGCAGGGGTTGCCGGAATGTCGGCGAAGATACGTTTGATTTTGGCTTCCACTTCCGCCACGTCGATGTCGCCGACCACCACGATACCCTGCAGGTCGGGACGATACCATTTTTCATAATAATCACGCAACGTCTGCGGCTTGAAGTTCATCACCACCTCCATGCTCCCGATGGGCATGCAATCGGCATATTTGGAATTCGGATAGGCAACGGGCAGCAGCGCTTCGTTCAGGCGTTGACGGGCATCGTTGCGCATGCGCCACTCTTCCTGGATAACGCCCCGCTCCTTGTCGATTTCCTCCGGGTCGAGCAACAGATCGTTCGACCAGTCGTGCAGGATATAAAGGCAGGAGTCGATAGCCCCTTCCACCGTGATGGGTACATTGTCGATGTTGTACACCGTCTCGTCCACAGCCGTATAGGCGTTGAGATCTGCACCGAATTTCACGCCGATGCGCTCCAGGTAGTGAATCAACGAATTACCGGGGAAATGCTTGGTTCCGTTGAAACACATATGCTCCAGGAAGTGTGCCAAACCGCGTTGTTCTGGTTCCTCCTGAATGGAACCCACTTTCTGGGCGATGTAGAAATACGCCCTCTTTCCCGGCTCGGCATTGTGCCGGAGGTAATAGGTCAAGCCGTTCGGCAGTTTGCCGATGCGTACATTCGGGTCGATGCCCAACACGTCCTGCCGGGTCTGTGCCCCGAGCGAGAGTATGCCTGCACACCACAGCAAACAGAAACTTAAAATTAAACGATAGGATATTCTCATATAATGCAATGATTAATAAATTCATGGAATAGCCCGACGTACGCACCGCACGCTCAGTTGGTAATTCTTGCTGACACTTTCACGCTCCACTTGGGAAGAATTGTACTGCAACTTCCGACACCAAGCGAAACTTTCATTGGGTTTGGTTTCATCCGTAGTTGCCGACCAATACAAACCGTAAATGGAAGTATAAGTATCCACTTTCATCTTATCTTTTTCCGCCTCCTCAGGTATCAGATAACCACCCAACAACAAACTGATGCCGCCTGCATCGCGCAACCATTCGCCTTGCACGTCACCCCGTTTGCCCGTAGCCGCCGCCTCGCAGGCAGTCATGCCGAGCGCCTGTTCCAGGCATTGCCAGTCCGCATCGGTCGGCAGGCGCCAGCCTTCCGGAACGGCTTCCTGCGCCGCTTCCAAGTCATAAAGCCCGCCATACGTTTCATAATAGGCTGTATTCTTGCCGTCATCGTAATACCCCGGCCATACCGGAGTCAAGTCCGGAGCAAAGGTTCCGTTCAAAGGTTCATAGCGTAGATTTTCCACCATCCAGTCCAAGGTGTCGAAACGCACCCAGTGGTATTCCGTGCCGTCCCGTTCGTCCGTGAATGTTCCTTTCTGCACCGGTTGCGGCATCACCGGTTCGTCGTTATCGCTGCATGCCGCTGCCGACAGGCAAAGCATCAGCCAAATGATTATTTGTTTCATTTCGTTTCTTCTTTAAGTTGTTAAAAAATAACGCCCATATCCGATACGATTTTCTTCAGGATGTCGTATTTTTTGAGGACAATCGGGTACTGGGCATATGTTTCTCTGAATTCGGATTCCTGCATATCGAAAAGAGCGTTGGTATAATCTTTCAGGTCATCTTCTTTTGGTTGGTAAAGATTGCAAATCCACATATTTCCATTCCAACCGTATGCATAAGCACTTAACAATCCGATATCGTATAGCGTAGGATATTGGGCAATAAATGCTTCCGCTGCTTCATTCATATATAACGTACCGTAATGCGGTGCAGAAAACGAATAAAACTCCTCAAAAAGCGTTTCATCGGCAGCCGTGATTTTGTTCGCCACCATACTTTTCAACAGAGACATTTTATAAGCGTTTTGCTCTTCTTCCGTCATATCCGCCACGCCTTCCACGGCAATTGCTGTCGCTTGCCAACCCGCATAAACGGCAGGATTGGTCAACGCAAGATCTCCGTAAGAATCTTGATAGTAATCAATCCGGTTCACTAACAGCACAGAGTAAGGACGCAACGCTGAACCCAACGATGGCAACACTTTCTCGCGTACAAAAGCGGTGGCGCTTTCCTTCTCGCTGTCGGAAGCGAGATAATCGTATTCAAATATATTCTGGTTCTCAATCAAATTGTTCGTCATGCCATACGTCATATCGATTGTCGTATAGCGGTAACAAGGATTCCCGTTTCCGTCCGTGCCGATTGATTCTCGGTACAAAGTGTCATTGAACAACAGATAGATGTTTTCCTTTTGATGGAACTCCTTCTGCAAGGCGGCAATGACAGGCGAACTGCCTTCCGGTTCCAAAAAATAGTCCGGCTCCAGCGGATTCGGCTCGATGGCATCTTCCGAACAAGCAAGGCAGCACCATGCCGCCACAACACTTGCCATATACAGGTATATCTTTTTCATACGTTTCAATAATTAATGGTTTCTACTATCGGACGGGCGTCGCGTTTATTGCTCGGCATCCCTGTGTTGTATTCAATCACTTCCTTCGGGATGGGCAGGGTGTAAGCGTCGTCATTGGCTTTTAGTTCGTAATAGTCGCTCTGTACAGGTTCATAACTTGAAATCCACCACATCTCCTCAAATACGGTATAGCTATGCCGTATGGGTTTGCTGAACGGTTCCTTTTCACACACCATATAGCGGCGCAAATCGAACCAGCGGTGTCCCTCCAGACAAAGTTCCCGGCGGCGTTCGTCCCGGATAAAGCGAATCAGGTCGGCGCCGCTTTCCGTCACCTCCGCCGGATTCTCTAACCGGTGCCGGCGCAAATTGTCCAGGGCATTCCGGGCGGTGGTTTCATCCCCGGCATACGCTGAAGCCTCCGCCAGGTTCAACCAAGCCTCTGCCGTGCGGAACAGAAAATTGTTGGAAAGGGCTGAACGTGACAAATCGCTTCTGTCCCCCTCTTTGACATACGCCGGATAAGACCCGTCATGTTTTATGAAATAAGTCCTCCGCAAATCGTTATCGTCCGTATAGGTCTGCCACAAATCCTCCGAAACATTGAAATCTCCGGCATTATCGGAAAGGCTATAACTCAAACCTCCGTTCCCCATGGTGAAGATGACTTCCGGCAATTCCGGATTCAGGAAAGAAGCGGTTTCGCCCATGTGGTTCAAATCGAACAATGCCGATTGCTTGTCCAATGTTTTTTGGGCATACCGGACAGCCTCCTCCCAATTTTGCATATACAGGTGCACCCGGCTCCTCAAATGGCAGACCGCCGTGATATCGGCGCGGTAGATGGATTTCCGTTCCGTGGCAGACAAGCATTTTTCCGCTTCCGTCAGGTCGGCAAGCACCTGCGCGTAGACCTCCTCCACAGTGTTGCGGCTGTAAACCTTGTCTTCGATAAACTCCGTCAGTTTGATCGGCACCGCCAGGTCGGTCTTCGCCGTCGCCGGAACGTACGGTTTGCCGTAGAGGTTTGCCAGCGTGAAATAATAGGCGGCACGCAGGAAATAGGCCTCTCCCTTGATGCGGGAAACTGCCAGGCGGTCTTCTTCTGTTTCTGCCGATTGGTTATCGATGTCGGCAAGCACCATATTGGCTACATTGATGTGTTTGTAAATACGGTCCCAATCGCCGGATTCGTTCCGGATGGTGGTTCCCAACTGGTCGATACCCACCTGTTGCTGCCATGTGTAGTAACCGAAATAACGCTGACGGGCATCCCAGACAGTTGACCTGTCAGAAGTTTTTGTATTTTCATCCACTTCATCCGCCATCAGGTGGATATAAGGGTAATACCATTCCATTTTACTATCATAAGAATAGACATCTCCCAAATGCAATATAGCACCTGCCGGCATATAAACGCTGCCCAACAGCAGTTCGTCCAAATCCTCATACCCCCGGACGTAGGCTTTGTCCTGCGAATATTCTTTCAGAAAGTCGGAACAGGCTCCCAGCATGATTCCGAGACAGGCGATTATCAATAATCTTTTCATAATTCAACGTTTAAAATGAAATATTCAATCCGAATGTATAAGCGGGACGGTCGGTCAGTTCCACTTTGGCAAAACCGCTTTGCTGCGGCGTCTGCCCTTTCAGTTTAGGCGAACATACCGTAAAAAGGTTCGTGCCGGAGAGGCTCAGCGCCAGACGCGAAAGTTTCCAGCGTTGCAGCAGTTCCGTCGGGAACTCATACGTGAGGCTCAGCGTGGAGCACTTGAGGTAATTGCCGCTCACCACGCGGTGGTCGCCGTAATTGTACATATCCTGATTATTAGAGGCAATCAAAGGTATTTTCCCTGTAAATGAACCGCCGCTTGACCAATGGGGTTCGTAACAATCCGGATTAGGGATGTCCGTATGGCGTTCGTCTCCGGTTTTTTGCCAACGGTTCACAAACTCCTTGGTCACATTCTGTTCCGGTATAAACGTACCTGTAAATAATTGGAACATCCGCACCTTGGAACCGAGGCTGTACGCCAGGTTCATGTTCAAACGCCAGTTTTTGTAAGTGAACGTGTTGCTGAGATTGCCCGACATGGTCGGCTCCCGGCTGCCGGTGGGCGTCAGCACCGTGGTATAGACATCGTATTTGGTAAGGTTTTCCAAATCCGCCCGGCGTTCGCCCATATCGTCGAAGAGGGGAGAACCGTCTTTGGGGCTCAGACCGATGAATTTGTAAGAATAGAACGTACCGACCGGTTTGCCTTTCACTAATGCCGTCCCGTTCAGAAAATTGTTCAGTTCATATTCGTTTGCTCCCGGCAAAGTTTCCATTTTATTGAATATCCTGGAATAAGAAGTCGCCAATATCCATTTGAAATCCCGAATCTCTACGGGTACCAACGTGGCTGCGAGACTGAAACCGGAATTGGTCAGCGTTCCGGAATTGACCACATATTCGCTCATGCCATTCACCGAGGAAATAGTTTTCGACAGGAAAGCGTCCTTCGTACGTTTGTAATAATAGGAAGCTTCCATCTGTATCCGTCTGTCCAAAACGGAAAATGCCAATCCGCTGTTCAAAGAGCTGGTCTTCTCCCAACGCAGATTCGGATTCGGATAAACCGCCAGTTCCGACACCAATTCATTATATAACTGATCGATAGGCTTTTGGTTAATAATCATGACGGGTGACTGTCCTTCCAGCATGTTTCCCTGATAACCGAAAGAGAGTTTCAACGTCAGAAAATCAATCCAGTCGCGGCGGCACCACGCATGGTCGGACAGGTTGTAATTGGCGGAAACCGACCAAATGGGCAGCAGTTTGTCATTGCTTTGGTCGCCGAATTTATTCGAACCGTCGATACGGGCGTTCGCATTCACCGTGAAGCGGTTGCCATAGGAATAGGAAAGGGTGGCATACGCCGAAAGCAGATTAGTCAAATCATCCTTAATGGAAGGATAGGCATGCTCTTCCAACCATTTTTTATATGCGGGATAATCGTCCAGGGGAGTTATCGAAAATTGCTTGCCGCGGTCTCTGTAATAGCCCCGGAAAGTACTTTCCATTGCCTTATACTTGGTGGAACTGATTTCATACCCCAAACCTCCCGTCAGGTTGTGGCGGTCATCTTCGCCGAAATATTTATTCAGATTCAACTGGACGCGCACCATGTAATTATTGTTGCGGTGCTTCTTGGAATTCAGCTCGCCGCCGAAAGGAAGCGTAGATTTGGAATCTTTTCCTTTTGCCGGCGCCGTTCCGTATTCCGACTGGCGCAATTCGGCGGCATGAAAACTTTTCTCACCCCACCAGCCTTCAATATCGGTTGTGGAGGTGCCATACGAACCGATAACGCTGGCGTTCAACCAGTCGGTGAATTTGGCATTCAGGGTCAGATTGAAATTGAACGCCGTTCCCTCCTGTTCATAGGAACTGTTTTCGATTTCGTTCAATATATTGAAATTGTATTTGTTCAGTGAACTCTTTGAACGCTGATAAAACGCATATTTTCCCTCTTCGTCGTAGGCAGGGATGGTGCGGCTGGTCTTATAAGCATAATCCAGCGGAGCAATTTCATCCTGCGTATAGGAACGCGAACTGATGTTTCCGTTGATGCCCAACGAGGTGGAGATGCGCGGTGACAGGTCGGCATTCAGGTTCAGGGCAACCGTATAACGTTCATTGTTATTCCCCTTGATGACGTCATTGTCTTTGGCATAACCTACGGACGAATAATAACGCACCTGCTCCGAACCGCCGGAGATGCTCACCGTGTGCTGGTGCGAAAAAGCATTCTCGGTCAGCAGGTCGAACCAGTCGGTATTCAACGCTTCCAGATACTGCACCCGACGCGCAAATTCATCGTGGCTAATCTGTCCGGCATACAGTTGTGCCGCCAGACCTTCATAACCCACCATATTCATTCCGTCCGGGAAACGGTAATTGGAATTGACCAGATATTTCGAAAACTCCATCCGCTCCTTGGAATTCATGAGGTCGATTTTCCGGTCGGTGTAATGGGGGCGAACCTTATAGGAAAGATTCGTGTTATACGTGATGAGCGGCTTGCCCACATGTCCTTTCTTGGTCGTAATCACAATCACGCCGTTGGCGGCTTTCGCTCCGTAAAGGGCAGTAGCAGCGGCATCCTTCAACACGTCCAGCCGCTCGATGTCCTGCGGATTCAGACCGGCAATGGCGTTACCGATGCGGTTGATGTAATCGGGATTGTTCAGCTCTTCGGGGCTGATATTGACAGGATCCTGCTGCACAATACCGTCGATGACCCACAGCGGCTCGCGGTTGCCGATGAGCGTGGAGGTTCCGCGGATGCGCAGTTTCGGAACCACGCCGACCTCTCCGGAATTGCTCGTAAACATCAGGTCGGGAATCTGCCCCTCCAGCATCTGGTCGATGCTCGTCACGCCGGGACGCATGACGTCCTCGGCTTTCACAGAAGTCACGGCGCTTGTATTTTTGCGGCGGTCAACCACCTGGTAACCGGTCACCACCACTTCATCCATTTGCGTCTGCTCCTCGTGAAGCGTTACGTTTATCTCCTGTTGTCCCGCATAAACCACCTCCTGTGTCTTCATGCCGACAAAAGAGAACAGCAGGCGAATGTCTTCCGCCTCGGGCAATCGCAGCAAATAATTTCCCGCCGCATCGGTCACCACGCCCAAGCCGGTGCCCTTGAGTAGCACCGTCACGCCCGGCAGGGGATAGCCGTCCTTGTCGGTCACCTTGCCCCGGACAACCGCCTCCTGCGGTTGGGCGGCGGGCACCTCCGCCTTTTTAATGATCACCGTGCGGTCCTCGATGCTGAAATCGAACCCTTTCGGCGATAAACTTTCCCGCAACACCTCTTCCAACAAGGCATTCTCACGGTTCACCGTTATCGGTTCGACGGCTTTGGCAACCTGGTCATTGTAGAAGAAAGTGTACCGGGTCTGCTGCTTGATGCGGGTGATGAACTCCTCGAAATCCGCATCCTGTAAATGTAGTGTTACACGAACGTTCTGTGCACAAACGGCCTGCAGCGAAGCCATAAGCACAAACGTCACCAGCAAACAAAACCTTTTCATTCCGTCTGCTTTTTTCCGCTTCCGCGGTGGCAAGATGTTTGATTTTTCCATAATTTTGTGGAATTAAATGATACTTTATTTCAAATGGGAGACGAAGGAATGTGACAGCATTCCCCGTCTCTTTCTCTTTATGGTCTTTTGACCGTAATCTCTTTCTCCCGAAGGACAAACTTCACGTCCTGCGTCTTGGCCATCAGTTCCAGCAACCGCTCCACCTGCTCATAACGCGCCAGTTCGCCGGAAAAAGTCACCCCTTTCAACGATTCGTCCTCCCACGAAATGCGGACATCATACTGCCGCGACAGCCGTCCGAGAATCTCCTCCAGGCTGTTGTTCCGGAAAATCAGCCGTCCGTCATGCCACCCGCAATAAAGGTCCGGATCCACCTGCCGTGTGACCACCTGATCGGAGCCATCCGCCACCTCCGCCTGTTCGCCGGGCACCAGCTCCGCCGGCTCCCCGCCCGCAACGGGAGTCACCCGCACACGTCCCTCCGCCAGCGTGACCAGGCACGAAGAGGCGTCGGGATAAGCGCTGACATTGAAATGCGTGCCGAGCACGGTGACATCGCATGCCGGCGTCACCACCCGGAACGGCGAAGCCTCCCGGTGCGCCACCTCCAGATAGACCTCCCCTTCCACGTATATCTTGCGCTCCCCCCCGGCAAAATAAAGCGGATAGCGCACCTTGGTGTCCGCATTGAGCCACACCCGGCTGCCATCGCTCAACGTCAGGAAAAACTCCCTGCCGCGGGGAATGTGCAACTCATGATAGACCGGTTCCGAAGGCAAACGGTTTGCCTCCGTGTAGGAAATCGACTGCCCGGACGTCCGGGCTACCGTCTCCCCCTCCGCGTCCACCTGCCGGTCGGTCTGCCCGTCCAGCACGATTCGCTCTCCGGAAGGCAACACCAGCACCGCCGATGAAGCCCGGGCAAATGCCGTCGGCTCCTGCACGGAAACCTTTCCTCCCTCCACGCCCTCCCCCGAGTGCAAATACCGGAAGAGAACACCTCCCAGCGCAAGCAAAGCCACCGCCGCCACACGCCCCCAACGGGAGAAAACGCGTCGGCGGTCCGCCGACGGACAAACCCGCCGGAGAGCCCGTTCCGTCAGAATATCTTCCGGAGAAAACGCCGGACGGAGAGCATCCTCCACACTCCGGTAACGGTAAAAATAGCGAAGATTCCGCTCGTCCTCCGCCAGCCAGCGGTTCAGACGCTCCCGGTCCTCCGCCGAAGCGTCGCCTGCCATATAACGGGCAAGCAAATCATCCATCTCATTCATCTGCATTTCCATGTTTGTGACACAACTAAGACGCATGGAAAACAAAAAACCGCAAAGAAATCGGAAAAAAATTATCGGAAAAAGAAAAAAACAATCAACGGGAAATAATCCTTCAACTGGCTTTTCAGTATCCGGAGCGCTTCCGCTATGCGGAGTTCCACCGTCCGCAACGGCATCCCCAACTCCTCGGCGACCTGTTTTTGCCGGACGCCCTGCAAGCGGTTCATCTCGAAACACTGCCGCTGGACGGGAGAAAGGAGCGCCATCGCTTCCTCCAAACGGACGGACAATTCGGAATACAGGATATACTCTTCGGTCTCATGCGTCACGGCGCTCTCTTCCGCCACCGAGAGGTCGGCATACTTGCCCCGCGCATGTTCCTGCCGCAGATGGCTCACGCACCCGTTCTGCACCGCCTTCAGCAGGAAAGGCTTCAACGCCCGGATTTCCCGTGCCTTCCCATGCTCCGCCCACCATCGGATAAAAACCGTCTGCACGACATCCTCGCACGCCGCCAAATCCCGCACATACGTCCCCGCATACAGCACCATATCCCGGTAATACCGACGAAACAGGACGGCAAAAGCACGACTGTCGCCCTTACTCACCTTCTCCAATAAATTCTGTTCGTCCATTCCCATGTCATCGAGATAGGCATCATAAAATAATCAAAACAACGGGATAACATACTTTACGCCTAATCCGCAAAGCGTCGCTATACCGAAACTTAATAACGTTCCGGCCAATACATATTCGGTCTTGGCTGTATCCGTCTCCTTAAAACGAAGCAATGACTTCGCCGCAACGATAAACCCAATAGCTCCATATTGTCCGATCATGACAAACGCCAAGGTCAGGATTCGTTCCAAATTCCCGATAAGCGCCCCCGCATTTTTAATACCCTTGCAAGATTCCGTTTCTCCTATCCTGTAGCGTTCCAATATCAATTTTATAAGAATATTCGTGGGTTTCAGACAACACAGCAACGCGAATGCAAACGCCGGAATATATATATTATCAAAAAGACCTATGAACTGAAGCGGCAAACAATGATGCGGAGTGTATCGATACGCGATAAAACATAAAATGCCGACATGTATCATCTGATCCGTTAAAAATGCCCCCAACCCTTTGCGCATACATAACTTCATCGCATCGATCAACCAATGGGTTGCAAATACAAGCGCCGCAAATGCCCAAAAATCCATAGCCGGAACAAATGCCCAGGCAAGCAATCCCATAATCACCGAATGAATAAACAGAAAAGGACTTTTGATTTTAGAATCCTCTTTTTTCTTGCAATACTTATCGTTTTGCACATAAAAATCCCCAATGACATGTGCCATTAACAAACTCAATAACAACCAAATATTCATAGCTTCCAAAAAATTAACTGTTCGAAATAATTCAACGCCTCTTCGATGCAATACCACTTGGCAGAAGTTGAATGCTGATTCACTCCCGATTGTTTGATGCCTAAGATGTCGGCAATTTCCTGCTCACTCTTGGACAGGAGCTTATAATAAATGATTTCACTTTGTCGTCTCGTTGCATTGTTAAGCAACGCATCGGTCAGCATGCCCACCGTCTGTAACGCCGGCTTCCATTGCTTGTCTGCCGGTTCAATCAGAAATGTGCCGTTTTTATTGGGAGTGCCCATCCTGCTTAATGTCCGGCCCGATAAGTAAATGGCTTCCCCATCCATTATCCCTTGCTCTTTATCGACAATGCGCATGTCGCCTATCCCCATAGCCATGCGGATTCCATAGGTCTGAAACATTTTCTTCTCTTTTGATTCGGAAACAGGGAAAGATTTCATGCAACACTTGATAATCAACGCAGTCCGGAAAGCATCCCTGGCTGACGGCAACAGGCACTCGACATAATCTCCCTTTATCAGCCTTCCCCAAAATCCGGGAAATTTGTTTTCAAGGATGGAAAATAATTTCTCTATTCTCTGTTTCAAGGCAAGAGTTTCCTCCACACACAAAGAAGTTGAAGAAACGATATCGGCAGAAATAGTCGCATACATGACATGGATATAGTTTGATTACCACACCTTGCAAAGATATGAAAATATCTCTATCGAAAATATCTCTATCGGAACTATTTTTATAAGCCACATCACTTATAAAAGCCAAAAATAAGCCCAATCACTTATTTCCAATCTGTAGGCGAAATACAGGCGAAAGGCAAGCCATCGCTTCCTCCAAACGGATGAACAATTCAGAATACAGGATATACTCTTCGGTCTCATGCGTCACGGCGCTCTCCTCCGCCACCAAGAGGTCGGCATACTTGCCCCGCGCATGTTCCTGCCGCAGATGGCTCACGCACCCGTTCTGCACCGCCTTCAGCAGGAAAGACTTCAACGTCCGAAAATCCTATTCGTCCGTTTTCATTTCCATATTATCATATATTCTTACTTCGGGTAAGATATAATAAGCACTTCTTTTGATTTAGTGTCACTCAAAGCATACTTAATATCACGAGAATAACGTAATTTGTTATGCCTTCCGTAATTTTCTAAAAGCCCGATTAAAGATTCAATTGAAGGTATTCCGTTAGAGCGATAAGAAAAGACTAATATACTATTCTGAAAGTGTTCTATTAAACGACTAAAACCATTCAGTATATTTTCTTTATCACTCCAAATGTTATATTGCCGTTTAAGTCTATGATGTTTACTACTATAATCTATTAGGTTGTTCCAATTATCGTAATAAACTAGTCCGTTAAGGAAATGATAAAAATCTGCATAATCAACGCCAACTCCTTTCTCGTTTATATATGGAGTATCTATATAAACCAAATCATATCTGTTATCAACCTTCAAAGCATCCATATTTAATACATAGCAATCCTCGCCATTATCAAATACGGCATTATTAGCCTCTCTGACAAATGTTCTAAAATGGGTTTCAAATGAAGTATCCCAAGTCTTCTTATTGCCGAATGAACGCTTAACGTCCATAAGGCGCACATACAGGTTTTTTCTGTGAAAAAGATTATACGGTCTTTTTATAATACAGGCTTGAAAAAGAGCAAACCATGCTATAGCTCTTTTGTATTCTTCCTGCAATATGGAAATATTATATCTTACAACATCAAGCCAATGATTCTCTTCCTCGGTATAGTATATGTCTTTGAAATTATCGACAATAAAAGTTGGGTATTCAAAACCTGAATGCTCACGAAGCAAGAAATCAACCTCCGAATCACTTAAGAATGTCGATGCGTTTTCAATGATAGCCTTACCAATTATTGCATTAAATGGCAAAATATCATTATAAGTAACAGACTTGCCATTGCTTTTTAAGGTATAAGCCACACTTCCTGTCCCTCCAAAAGCGTCTAAGGCTGTATGAAACGGAATACTTGACATTTCATGCCAAATCCAATCAGTAAATTTAGCTTTACAGCCTTGATACCGCGTAGATGGGAATTTGTTCCTGCACTGAATCTCAAATTCAGAAAATAGTGATGACTGTTGCATTTATTGTATATTTCTGAATTTCTTATAACTCTCCAAGTTATTGTAATACGGATTTGCGAGTTCCGCTTTTTTAGCCATGTCAGGTGTTAGGTAGTTTATCCAATAATCATCAAACACATTTTCGCCTAATCCAGCAAAAGTCCCATTACCATTAATCAAATCTTCAATTGATGATACGGAACCTATATTCTTAGTATTGCCGCTACCTGGTCTGTCTATCGCTATTCTCCATTTTTCTTGGACAAAAAAAGTAATATCTTTTACCACAGATATAATATCTCCAAAGTCATCTATCGAAAAATATTTTCGTTCATCTATAGCTACATCGTTTTCACTATAAATAATGCCCAACACAATGTGAGCTTTATATGAAGAATATGAATAAGTTACATTTTTTATACTTTGCCGATTACGAAAATATCCCGTAAATGCACCAAGTGTCATTCCATTGATTCGGGTTGCCGTTTTACGATAACTACTCTTGAGGTCTACTGCAAATAAATTCCCTTCGATATCTTTGAAAGTAATGTCGGGATAGAAATTTTGCTCTTTTGCAAATTCCAATTGCAATTCATGCTCTTGAGCAAACTCAAACAAAAGAGGGAATATGTATAGTTCAATGATTTTGGATACAACTTTTGTATCAGTTGAAATCGTATATATGCGTTTGTGCACATCAATGAATCCTTTCACCACCCATTGTCCGTCTTTTGTAGATACGAACGGCGTAAATGATGCCACTGCATCACGCAATTTTGTTATAAATTCTTCTTTAGTCATCACGCAAAGTTAACAATTATATTTGAAATAGGCAAACATAGAATTAAGACAACTGCATCGTAACCATTTTGCGGATATTCGCAAAATGGTTACAAGGATATGAATATTTCCGAGAATATCCCTACCTTTGCTCCACAAATCCATAAACTATGTTGAACAGCAATTACATCGCACGGGGAGAAGGCGCCAACCGATTCGAGAAAGTGCCCGTACAAATATTCAAAACCCCGTCGGAGGCCGTGAAAGCCGTTGCCGGGGAAATAGCGGAACTGATACGCGCGCGCGCCGCCGAGGGCAGGACCTGCGTGCTGGGACTGGCAACAGGCTCCTCCCCCATCAAGCTCTACGCCGAACTGGTCCGGATGCACCGGGAAGAGGGGCTCTCCTTCCGCAACGTCATCACCTTCAACCTCGACGAATACATGCCCATGAAACGGGAGTCGGAACAGAGCTACCACCATTTCATGCACCATCACCTCTTCGGCCAGGTGGACATCCTTCCGGAGAACATCCACATCCCCGACGGCACCTTGCAGACGGACGAAGTGGAAGCCTTCTGTGCGGCATACGAACGCGCCATCGAAGAGGCGGGCGGCATCGACATCCAGATTCTGGGCATCGGGCGCACGGGACACATCGGATTCAACGAACCCGGCTCCTCCCTCACCTCGAAAACGCGCATGGTCTACCTCGACGACCTCACCGTCAAAGACGCCGCCGGCGACTTCGGCGGACGGGACAAAGTGCCTCCCCGTGCCATCACCATGGGCGTGGGAACCATCATGAAAGCACGCAAGGTCATCCTCATGGCATGGGGCGAAAAGAAATCCCCCATCCTGCGCGAGACCATCGAGGGAAGCGTCTCCGACAGCGTCCCCGCCACCTTCCTGCAACTGCACCCCAATGCGCAGTTCGTCATCGACGAAAGCGCCACGGAAGAACTGACACGCGCCAAACGCCCGTGGCTGGTGTGCAACGTGGAATGGAACGACAAACTGATTCGCAAGGCGGTCATCTGGCTCTGCCAGAAAGTGCAAAAACCCATCCTGAAAGTCGAAAACAAAGACTACATGGAGAACGGCATGGCGGACCTCATCAAAACCTTCGGCTCCGCCAACAAAGTCAATATACGGGTGTTCAACGACCTCCAGCACACCATCACCGGATGGCCCGGAGGCAAGCCCAACGCCGACGACTCCACCCGACCCGAACGGGCGCTGCCCTACCCCAAGCGGATACTGATATTCAGCCCCCACCCCGATGACGACGTCATCTCCATGGGCGGCACCTTCGCCCGACTCGTCGAACAGGGACACGAAGTCCACGTGGCATACCAGACCTCCGGCAGCATCGCCGTCCTCGACGAATACCTCTACCAGCAGATGGACATCGCCTGCTCCTTCACCCGCCTCTCCGCCGGCGACGAAAAACGCATGGAAGAGGTGTTCGCCCGCATCAAACAAGAGATACTGGAACAGCAGCAGGACAAAGCCGAACCCTGCCACCTCCTGAAATACAAGGCAGCCCTCCGCCGCGCCGAAGCGCGGGGAGCCGACCGCTACCTCGGCGTGCCCGAGGAACGGGTGCACTTCCTGAACCTCCCGTTCTACGAGACGGGCACCGTCAAGAAGAAGCCCCTCGGGCAAGAGGACGTGGACATCATCGTCCGGCTGCTGCGCGAAGTGCAACCCCACCAAATCTATGCCGCCGGCGACCTCGCCGACCCCCACGGCACCCACGGCGTCTGCCTCGATGCCATCCTCCGCGCCTACAACGTGGTGGACGGGGACGACTGGTTCAAGGCATGCAACACCTGGTGGTACCGCGGTGCCTGGATGGAGTGGGAAATCGAGAAAGTGGACATGGCGGTGCCCATCAGTCCCGCCGAACTCGCCATCAAGCGCAAAGCCATCTACAAACACGGCTCCCAGAACAACGGCCCCGCCTTCCCCGGCGACGACCCGAGGGAGTTCTGGCAAAGGGCGGAAGACCGCAACCGCAACACGGCAGACATCTACAATCGCCTCGGCATGGCGGAATACGAAGCCATGGAGGTGTTCGCCAAATATGAACACAAACACGGAAATAAACTATGAAACAGAAAACCACACTTTTAGTCATGGCGGCGGGCATGGGCTCCCGCTTCGGAAGCCTCAAACAGATCACCCCGCTGGGACCCTGCCGCAAAGCCATCCTGCACTACACGATTTACGACGCCGTCCAGGCAGGATTCGACAAAATCGTATTCGTCATCCGGGAAAGCTTCGCCGAAGAGTTCAAGAACTTCGTCGGCAAATACGCCGAAGGACTGGTGGAAACGAAATACTGCTACCAGAGCATGGACCGCCTCCCCGGCGGCATGCCCCCCGTCGAACGGGAAAAGCCCTGGGGTACCGCACACGCCGTATGGAGCGCCAAAGACGAAATCCATGAACCTTTCGCCGCCATCAACGCTGACGACTTCTACGGAAGCGACGCCTTCGTCAAGGCGCATGACTTCCTCGCACAGGAAGCGACCGACCGCACCTTCGGGCTCGTCGGCTACCGCCTCGCCGCCACCCTCTCCGAAAACGGGACCGTGTCGCGCGGCGTATGCACCTCCGACGCCGGCGGCAACCTCGCCACCGTCACCGAACGCACCAAAATCGCCGCCTCCCCCGACGGCACCATCCGCGACGAAGACAGCGGCGTCATCCTTCGCCCCGACGAACTGGTATCCATGAACTTCTGGGCGTTCACTCCCCGGATTTTCGAAGAAATCGAACAACAGTTCGCCGCTTTCTACCCCGCCAACAAAGACAACCTCAAATCGGAATTCTACATCCCCAAAGTAGTGGACGAAGCCATCCGTTCCGGAGCCGCCACCGTCAGGGTGCTGAAAACCGACGCCCGATGGTTCGGCGTCACCTACCGCGAAGACATCCCCGGCGTCGATGCCGCCCTCGAAGCCTTCCACCGCGAAGGGAAGTATCCGAACCTCTAAAAAAGGGACTGTCGGGGGAATCCCCCTGCCGAGAAAAGGAATCCCATGAATACGCGGGCGTCTTCGCCCGCTTTCTTTTTGCCCTATGCCACGCCCGGCATTCCCATCCGTAATCGACAAAAAATCCTACCTTTGCACATCCAATCCGCAAAAAAACAGGACTCCATGGCAAAAGACAGACACCTCGACAGGGACAAACTTGATTTCGGCAACAGCAAAATAGGACCGCTATTCCGGTCCCTGTTTTTCCCAACCCTCGTCGGCATGATTTTCAACTCGGCACTGAACATCATCGACGGCATCTTCGTCGGGAAAGGCGTCGGTGCCGACGGCATCGCGGCGGTGAACATCGTCGCCCCCATATTCATGATTGCCACCGGGCTCGGTCTGATGTTCGGCATCGGAAGCTCCGTCATCGCCAGCATCCGCCTGTCGGAAAACAAAGAGAAAGCCGCCCGCATCATCATGACCCAGGCGTTCATCGCCGGCTTGCTGTTCATCGGACTGCTCTGCCTCGCCTGTCTCCTCTTCCCCCACCGGTTCGTCTACGCCTTCGGGTGCAGCCCCCGGCTGGAAAAGGACGCCCTGGACTACCTCCTGTGGATACTCCCCGGCCTCTTCTTCCTCTTCATCAGCTGCGTGGGCATGATGCTCATCCGCCTCGACGGCTCCCCGAAATACGCCATGACCGTGCAAATCGTCAGCGCCGTCGCCAACATCGTGCTCGACTGGTACATGATATTCCCCATGGGCCGCGGCGTGCTCGGCGCCTCACAAGCCACCTCCATAGCCTGCGCCATCGGCGGGCTCATGGTGCTCTCCTACTTCCTGTTCTTCTCCAAACGCCTGAGATTCTACCGCCTGAAACTCACCCTCACCTCCCTCCTACTCACCCTGCGAAACACAGGCTACATGATGAAAATCGGCTTCGCCACCTTCCTCACCGAACTCGCCATGAGCGTCATGATACTCACCGGCAACTTCATGTTCATCTCCATGCTCCACGAAGAGGGCGTCGCCGCGTTCGCCGTCGCCTGCTACCTCTTCCCTATCGTCTTCTCCATCAGCAACGCCGTCGCCCAGTCCGCCCAGCCCATCATCAGCTACAACTACGGCGCGCACCAGCCCGAACGGGTCATCCGCGCCCTCCACGTGGCACTCCTCACCGCCGGCATCTGCGGCATATCGGTCGCCGTCTTCCTCTCCGTCGGAGCCCCGGACATCATCAGCCTCTTCCTCGACCCCCGGGAAAAAGCCTACGCCCTCGCCGTCGAAGGCCTGCCCCTCTTCGCCCTGTGTGCCGTCTTCTTCTCCATCAACATCGCCTTCATCGGCTACTACCAGAGCATAGAAAAAGCGGCGTCATCCACCGCTTATACTCTACTGAGGGGCGTATTGCTCCTCGTGCCGTGCTTCATCCTCCTGCCGCGCCTCATCGGCGTTCCGGGGCTATGGCTCGCCATTCCCCTCGCGGAACTGCTCACCTGCGCCGCCATCCTCTGCCTCTACGCCCGGCAAACATTCCGCCGCCGCGAATGACGGTCACGCCGGGCAGTACACGCTCGGCGAAAAGCGGTCGTTCCGCTCCGTCCCGAAAAACAGATACAGGTGCAACGGCGTCCCCTCCGGCTGCCCCATCGGGGGGATATCCACCACCGCGCGCCCGTCCCGGCGGCACACGCCCAGCGGCGCCAGCAACTGCGGCACCTGCGGCTGCGTTCCGTAAAAATACCCCACATACACCCTATCCCCGTCCCGCGCCTCCGCATGCGCCCCGTCATACTCCCACTCCAGCATCACCCGCCATCCCTCCCGCGCCACACCCGTCACCACCGGCATCTCCAGCGACCCCGCCGCAAAGCGGAACGCCGGGAACGCCCATACTCCCTCGCCCGCCCGCACGCACGCCCCGTTGAGCGAATGGAACAGGCTGTCGCTTTTCGCCGCCCCCGCTTCCCGCGCCGCCATCCGCCACACCGGCAGTTCCCCCGCCGCCCGGCGGTACATCCTCCACAACGTCCTCACCTCCGAAAAACGGTCGTTCGCCGCCACCTCCTTCTCCGTCCGCACCTTCCGCCTGCCCCGCTTGGAAGCGCATGCCTGCAACTTCCCGTTCCGCACATAATACGTCATCCCCTCCATCCGGATGGGGCCTCCGCTTTTCACCATCTCCTTCAAGAGATTTAATTGCCTGCTATTCGCCATGCCACGATTCATTTACGGTTAAACTACGGTGCAAATATCATAAAAATATTTTATATTACCAATCATAACCGTATTAAAAGCTTATTCTTAGTATAAGCTTTTATTAAGCTTATCATAAGCTTTTAATAAGCTTTTAACCGTTATTGTAACGTAATTCATCCGTAATTTTATCGTAATTCTCTTTTGATTTCCCGATTTATTCCCTACATTCGCACCTCATATTTAACGGAACAACTATGGCTATCATCAAAAGCACATTCGGGAAAATGAAAGGAAAAGTCGGCAACCTCGTCCTGTACGACGGACCGAACGGAGAAACCCTTTGCCGCTCCAACGGGCACATGACAGGGAAAAAAACGGAAAAACAGAAACGCCACTTCGAGGCCTTCGGGACGCTGATGCGGCTGGGGATTTTCCTGCGGGCCGTCATCCGGGTGGGTTTTCCGGGCGAGAAGCGGTTCCCGGCGGGAGTGCGGGGGTTTGTCCGGGCGAATGTGAATACGGCGGTGGAGGTGGAAAAAATCAAGCCGGAGAAGAAAGTGAGCGCGCAGAAGCAGGCGCCGAAGGAGTTCCGGGGGCGGGTGGATTTCGCCCGGCTGCAGGTGGCGGACGGAAGCCTCGGCGCGCCGGAGGGCGTCAGGGCGGAGGTGGACGCCGCGACGCAGACCGTGCGGTTCAGCTGGCAGGGGATGGAACTGGAAAGCCCGTGCCGTTTCCGCGACGACAGGCTGTACGGGGTGGTCGTGTCGCTGAACGAGCGGGCGATATCCCGGGTGTTTCCCATCGGGACTCGCGGCGAATCGGGCGACCGGGAGGTGAGCGTCGAAAGTGAATACATCCGGGTGGAACATGCCGCGGTATATGTCTTCGCCACCAGCGCCGACGGCAAGAAGGCGTCACCGTCGGTGTATCTGGATAACACAAAAAAACATTAATTTTGTGGCAAAACATGAGCTATGGGAGCAAACAGTTCTTACAAAGCGATGCACGATATTGTGGAACAGGCAAAGGAAGGGACAATATTTATCCCTGATGACTTCACAACGTGCGGTACTCCCGATGCTGTACGGTCGGGATTGAGTCGTTTATGCCACAATGGAAAATTGTGTCGCTTTGCAAAAGGCATTTACTATATTCCTTTATATGACAAATGGGATGGCACACTGCGAGAGCCATCCCTGGATGCTATTGCTTTAAAAATAGCACAGCGGGATAATGCACGCATCATTCCGACAGGGGCATACGCACTTAACAAGCTGGGGCTGTCAACACAGGTCCCGGCTAATATCATTTATATAACAGATGGGTCTGCCCGGCAGATGAAGTTTGGCGAAGGAAAGAGTATCACATTCCGGCATAGTAACGACTTAGGGAATTTTGCCTATCAATCCCAACTGATGCAACTGGCAGTCCTTGCCATGCGTGAGATTGGCGAGAAAACCATAACGGAAGACCAAAAAAGAATAATTAAAAACATGATAACAGAACATGTTTCGGAGCAGGACTTTAATCACGATATAATCCTTGCCCCGACATGGATAAAAACAATATTGCAGCGGTGAAATTCATTGATTTATCAACGGAAGACCGTGTGGATATACTTGATCGTGTTTCCACAGAGTTGAATATAAGACAACGTGAGGTCATAGAAAAGGATTGGTGGGTGACGGCAGTTCTGCGTGCCATGTTCAGTTTGCCGTATGCCAATCATCTGTCTTTTAAGGGCGGGACATCGCTGAGTAAGTGTTGGCATCTGATAGACCGCTTTTCAGAGGATATAGACATTGCCATTGACCGAGAATATCTTGGTTTCAGCGGGACACTATCCAAAACACAAATCAGTGACAAGTTGCGCCGCGCTGCCTGTTCCTTTGTCCGTGAAACCATGCAACACGATTTGGCAGAGCGGTTATCCCAAAACGGCATATCAAAAGAAAAGTTCAGGGTGAATGTGAATATAACTCCTGTCACTACCACTGACCCGGAAGTCATAAACATCAACTACGATTCCGTGTTGTCCTTTTCCATAGATGGAATGGATGGTAATCAATATATACTGCCAAAGGTAAAAGTGGAAGTCAGCGGTAGGTCAATGGGCGAGCCTGTAAGTGAGATTGCTCTTGATTCAATGATAGACCAGGTATATCCGAAAGTTCCTTTTGCTGAACCGAAGTTCATGGTGCGTGCAGTGCTTCCCGAACGTACTTTTCTTGAAAAGGTATTCCTGCTTCATGAGGAATTTGCCAAACCAAGGGATTTAATCAGAGTGGAGCGGATGTCGCGACACATGTACGACATCGGGCAGATGTTGAAAACTCCAATAGCCGACCGTGCCATCAATGATGCAAAGCTTTATCGTCAAGTAGTAGAACATCGCCGTACATTCATAGGTTTGCACGGTTTCGACTATGACACACTTTATCCTGCTACACTTAATATCGTTCCGCCTGCTTCAGCTATTGAACAGTGGAAGGAAGATTATGAAAATATGCGATTGCATATGATTTATGGTGAGTCAATTTCATTTGATGAGTTGATTAACAACTTAAAAGAATTGAATGAAAATATAAGAAACCGTATAACAACTTTATAAGTTATATTCTACATCATGACAAATAATCAAATAAACTCGCATATATTTACCAATAAGGAAGGAAACACCTTGATGCGTGAGTTTGAAGGTGTGTTAAGCAACAATCCCCTCAGTTATCTTCTGCCATTTTCTCATTGATGAAGCGTATTTCTAAATTGAAACGAACGAATATCAGTTCGCCTTAGAGGGAAACGATACGGTCATTGGAAAATACTAGAATTACTATATACGATAACAACCCTTCTAGAGCGCTACAGCCCCCTGCCCCACATGCGCCCCAACCACACGCACAATAATCCCAACACCAGGCTTCCTGCCAGGTAAATGGCGAAGGCCAGGCAGGCGCGCGCCTGCCATTGTCCGTAAAGTTCATTGGAAAAAGAGGAGAAAGTGGTGAAGCCACCGCAAAAGCCGGTCACCAGGAACAGATGAACCGCAGGCGACAGCCAGCCGTTCCGCTCCGCCCAGCCGCAACACACCCCGATAAGCAGACACCCCAGCATATTCACTGCAAACGTTCCCCACGGGAGTATTCCCGAAGGTGCCACGCTTTGGAAAAAGCGCCCTGTCAGATAGCGCAGGCAAGTGCCCAAGAATCCGCCTGCCCCGGCTATAAGCATCCCTTTCAACATATCCACATGTGTATCCGTTCGGTTTTTCACTTGGCGTTAAAATACGATTATTTACCCTATCAAACAAGAGCCGTATCGTTTCTGGTAAAACAGAAACGATACGGCACCATGAAGAATGCGGGATTGTATTTCCCGAATGAACCGGCGGGTTATTGCTTGAACAGTTCCGCCATTTTGTCGGCGAGGGCTTCACCGCGGAGGTTGTCGCCGACGATGATGCCTTGGGCGTCGATGAGGTACATGGTGGGGACGAACTTCACTTTGTAGAGGTCGGCGATGCCGTCGGTGTCGCGGAAGTTGTGCCAGGGGAGTTTCTCTTCCTTCAACGCTTTCTGCCAGTCTTTCTCTTTTTTGTCGATGGAGATGCTGACGATGTCGAAGCCTTTGGCGGCGTAGGCGGCGTAGAGCTTCTTCAGGTTGGGTATCTCCTTGCGGCAGGGTCTGCACCAGGATGCCCAGAAGTCGATGAGGAGGTAGCGCTTGCCGCGGCAGAGGTCGGCGAGGGTGACGGGGTTGCCGTTCTTGTCCTGCACGGTGAAGGCGGGAACGGCGGTGCCTTCCTTGCCGGGAGGGGTGATTTCATGGATGACCTTCTGCCCGTAGTAGGATTTTTGGGCTTCGGGGGAGAGGGCTTCGTACCAGGGCAGCTGGTCGGCGGTGAGGTAGGAGAAAAGGCTGATCATCATGAGGGGTCCCCAGTAGGTGTCTTTATTGTCCATCACCACGCGGCGGTAGGTCTGTTCCACCTGTTGGAAAAACTCCCGGTCGGCAGCCGCGGATGCCTGATGTTCTTCGGTCGCCTGCAAAGAGTCGAGGAGGCGACGGTCCTTGGTGGCATGTGCCCGGGCAACGTCGGCGCGGATGGTCCGGAACTTTTCATTGTTGGCTTGGTAGAGGGCGTCGAGGGTGTCGCGCACACTCAGGAGGCGGCGGTATTTGTCGGTGGCGGGAGAGCCGCTGACGGTGACGCCGGAGTAATCGTAGGCAAGGGTGCCTTCCCGTTCGGCGGCGGTCACTTTCCCTTTGATTTTCGTCTTCCCGCTCTCGAGCATCATCGGGGCGGACCCGTAGCTGCCTGCGACCGTCAGATAGACGGCGCGCGGTTCTTCCGCGATGCCGCGGAACACGAATGTGCCGTCCGTAACGACGGTGTCTGCGAGGGGTTGCTCGACGTCATGGCTGACGGGAACGAGTCGGACACGGGTGCCGTCGGGGAGCCCTTCGATGCGTCCCGTGACGGTGTAGGAGCCCGCAGGCTGCGGGGTACAGGCGCCCACCCCAAGGAGGGCGCCCGTGCAAGCCGATAAGATGTATTTCAATAATTTCATTGTCTTTATGATTCAAATGCGTTTCATTATTTGGCTACGTTCTGCGTGATTGTGCCATTGCCGGGGTTTTGGGTGGCTCCTGCGGGGAAAGGCATCGTCCAGAGGTGGGAATCGGGCCTCAGGGTGTAGGTCTTTCCCTCCCACGTCTTGGTCATGGTGCGGGCATAGGTGCCTTCGGCGTTGAAGCGGCGGGCGTCGGCGAAGGGGACGATGGAGAAGATGAGTTCGTTGTCCTTCGTGCGGCGAATGAGTTCGATGGCTTCTGCCAAAGTGGCAGCCGTGGAGGGCTGACAGTCGAGGATGCGCGTTTGGCGGACGGCATCGAGGGCGGCAAGCGCCTTACTGAAATCATTATTCACAGCTTTCCGCGCAAGGCATTCCGCTTTGATGAGGTACATTTCGCAGGTGGTGAGTCCGCCGTGGTTGAAGAAACCTTTGGTGATGCTCTCGTAATAGGTGTCCTGATTCACCGTGCGCAGTTTCCAGCGCGAGAGGAAGCGGGCGTCGCCTGTCTCGAAACGGGCGCCACGCTCCACGGGAAGCTTGGATTCAGACTGCACTTGATTACCATTGTTTTCCCCATGCCGGAAATAATAGTTCTCCACGTAATTATGATCCATCGGCGTCGCCATCTCCGTATAATCTCCGGGGAGTTCGAGCTGCGCTTTATGCTGTTCGTAGTAAGCGACCCAATCGAATAATTCATCCTTGTACTTCAATGCCTCTTCCGCATAGTGCAGAGCATCTTCATAGTTGCCCATCTGCAAATAGATGCGCGCCAGGAGGGCATGGGCAGCCGCCCGATTGGGGTGGAGGACGGTCATGGACTCTTCAGGCAGCCCGTTGTCCAAGGCGGTCCGGATGTCTTCGAGCATATAGCCGTACAACTCTTCCACGGTGACCTGCCGGGAAGGGGCGTTGATGTTGGCGCTGGTAATCCAAGGCACCGCCAACTTGGATGCCGCCGTGGCGGATTGGTAGGTGTCGGCGTAGAAATTGACCAGATTGAAATAGCACAGCGCGCGGATGACCCGGGCATACGCCATGACTTCGGTGCGCTGCGCTTCGGTGCATTCCGTGGCGGAGGGTACATTTTCCAACAAGAGGTTGCAGGTGGAGATGGCACCATACAGACAATAATAGGTATCTTCAGACGAATTATTCAGTTCGATGCGGTCGGCGGACTCGTCCCACAGGTAGTTGGCACGGGTCAGGGTGGCGCTGTTCAGCTCCGACTTATTGACCTGACGGTCATTCAAGAGGTAGAGCGCATTCATCACCGGGGTTCGGGCAATGTTGTATTCGTAGCGCAACAGGGCCTCATAGTCCGCCAGGGTGGTGGGGATTTTCTGCCCTTTGGGCACGATGTTCAGGAAGTCGTTGCAGGAGGCGGACAAAAGCATCCCGCAGAGGAGCATGAACCAACAGATGATATTCTTTCTATTTTTCATTTGCATCGAGTTTTTAGAAGTTGAGACTTACGGTACACAGGTAATTGGGCTTGTCGTAGCCGCCCAGCATCCATTTGGCGTCGCGGCTCTTCGCCGTCGTAAAGAGGTTTTCCATGCCGAACATGATGCGCGCCTCCTGCAATGCCAACTTCTTGCACAGGTCGGCAGGCAGACGGTAGGCTACGGAGAGGTTTTTCATGCGCCAGTTGGCAGCATTCAAGACATTGACGGAAGAACGGGCATAGAGATTATACGCGTAGTAATTATAGTCCGGGCTTTCGGAAGAGACGAAGCGGGGCACATCTGTGCGGGTTTCGTCGCCGGGCTGTTTCCAGCGGTTTTCAATGTTTTTGCTGACGGGAGCTATACCCATATTGGTATAGTAGCTGTCAATATTCAAAGCGGCGACATTGGTGTTCCGCATCTTATGCCCGCCTTCAAAGAGGAATTGTGCCGCGAGTTCCCAGTTCTTGTAGCGCAGGTTGGTGTTGATGGAGCCGCTGTACACCGGCACGGTGGTGCCGAGATAGACGGCATCCTCCACATTGTAAGGCTCAGAAGCAGAAAAGATGTTGCCTTCCGCGTCATAAACCTGCGGCATGCCCTTTTCGTTCAAGCCTGCCCATTGGTAGCCGTAAATCGCATTATACGGATTACCGACCCGCGGGAAAGCCTGCGGCTGGTCGAATACCAAAACCAATACCGGTGCCTTGACATTGACATAGGTCACTTTGTTTTTGTTGTAGCCCAAGAGTCCGGAGACATTCCACTGCCAGTCTTTCGTTTCGATGACATTGCCGGAGAGGGTCAGTTCGAAGCCCCGGTTGGTCATCTTCCCGTTGTTGATGGAATAGGTGCTGTAGCCCCATCCCTCGGTGGGCACTCCGTTCGTGTTGGCAAGCAGGTCGGAGCCTTTGCGGTTGTAGTATTCCAATGTTCCATTCAGGCGATTGTTTAAAAGCGCGAAGTCGATACCGATATTCAGGGTGGCGGTCTTTTCCCAACGCAGTTCCGGATTGGGACGGCTTCCGATGGATCCGTAGATTCCTCCCACATTGTTGTTGGAAAAATAATTAGCCGTCATGTAGGGAGCAGCATTTTTGGCGATATTACCACCGATGCCGTAGCTGGCACGCAGTTTCAGCATGTCCACTCCGTTCACGGCAAAGAAGGATTCGTTGCTGATGTTCCAAGCCGCGCCGACCGACCAAATCGGTTTCTTCTGGTATTTGGAGCTGGTGCCAAAGAGGTTGGCTCGGTCCCAGCGGATGCTGCCGGTGAGCATATATTTCTTGTCGAAGGTGTAAGCGGCATTGGCATAGAAAGAGACGAAACGGTTTACCAATTCCTGCACGAGAGCGACATCGTAATTGGAGAAAGACGCCCATCCCCACAGACCGCGAATCGTGTTCAGGCGCTTGGCATCCACCAGGTCATAGGTGAGCAGGTCGGGGTCGTAATTATAGAGCCATTGCGTGTTGAACTCATTTTTATTTTCGCGGACTTCCATACCCGCCAGAGCGGTGATGTCGTGTTTCTCGGCAATGGTCTTGTTGAAGTCCAACTGCTGCCGGAAATTGTAGGCACGGCTGCTGTTGCGCAGGGTGGAGAAGATGTGTCCGTAGGGGAGGTTGAAGGTCGCCTGACCTTCAGCGCCTGCCGTGGCGAAAGCATTTACTTTGTTCTTTACCGCATAGGAGTTTTTGTCCTGCAATTGGGTTGTCTTGTACTCCATTATTTCATATTGGAAAGAGGCGGTGTATTTCAGCCACTCGGTGAACTTGAGGTTCAGGCGGGCAAAGGTGCGGTTGCTGAAGTCCTTGTTCCGGGAGGTGTTCATGCCCAACTCGTCCAGGGGGGTGATGTCGAGGTTGTAGAGCCCGTTGGAGTGCAGGGTGTTGAGTTGCGCCTTGCTGTAGCGGTCCGCCTCGGTGTTGGTGTGGCGGCTGCCGTCGGCATTGACCAATGCGTCATAGGGCATGAAGGTGAAGCCCGGAGAGGTCAGGGAGTAGTTTTGGGTGGTGCCGTTGGTGTAGTTCAGATAGGTGCCCAGGTCCAAAGAGAGCCAGGAGGTGAACTGGGTGGTATTCTGCAGGTTCAAGCCGAGGCTCTCGTTTTTGGAATACTTGTCCTCCAGCTGGTTGTGGCGGTAAGAGAGGGAGGCGTTGAAGGTGTTTTTCTCGGTTCCGCGTCCCACGCTGAGGTTGTACTGCTGGGCGAAGGGGTTTTTCTTGCCGTACTTCTCGATGTCCTTGTAGTAGGCATATCCGCGGGATGCCAGTTCTTCCAGCGTGCGGTTCATCTGCGCCTCGTCGGTGTGACCGGCATAGCGGTTGAGGATGGCGCGGATGCCTTGCGTGGTGTAGGTGGCGTTGTCCAAGAGGTTTTGCGCGTAGGCGGCAACGTCGGCGCCCCGGAGATTGGGGTTCATCGCCGCCCATTCCTTCTCGAGGTCAATCATGGTGGCTGCATCCGCCAGGTGACCGGTGTAATAGCGGTAAGGCTGCACGGTGAGGGTGGCGGAAAGGGATACGTCCAGGCGGTCCTTTTTGGCTTTCTTCGTGGTGATGACCACGACACCGTTGGCGGCACGCGCCCCATAGATGGAGGTGGCGGCAGCATCTTTCAGGATGGTGATGCTCTCGATGTCCTCCATGTTGAGGTCGGGGACACTCTCCTCCCAGCCGTAGCCGCTGGTGGTGGTTTTCTCCACGGGGAAACCGTCGATGACGTAGAGCGGAGTGGTCACGCCGTTCATGGAGGTGACCCCGCGGATTTTACCGTCGCTGTAGCCTGCCACACGCCCTTCCAACAAAGAACCGACCGTGCTCAGACGCTGGGTTTCCAATTTTTTGGCGTCCAGTTTGGAGAAAGCTCCCGTCGCCCGCTCGCGGGAGATGGTCTGGTAGCCGGTGACAATCACCTCATCCATTTCTTCGGCATCCTCCTCCAGGACGATTCGCATGGCTTGACCGGCAACGGCAGCCACCTCCTTGGTTTTCATGCCGACAAAGGAGAAGACCAGCACGGCATCTTTCATATCCGGCACCAATAACTCGAAACGCCCTTCGACATCGGTCGCCACGCCAGTGGTGGTTCCCTTCAAGATGACGGAAACGCCGGGAAGCGGTTCTCCGCTCTTGTCCACGACCTGCCCGGTCACCTTGACCGCTTTCGCCATGGGCGGCAGCTCGCGGATGACATACACGCCCTCCACCTCCTGATAGCCGAAAGGGGTGTTCTCCAAAAGACGGTCCAAGACCTCTTGCAGTTCCACTCCGTCAAAACGGAACTCCCCGCAAGCCACCTGTCTCGTTTTTTCCACATCGTAGAACAGGCGGACGCCGGTCTGGTTTTTCAATTGCTTCAAGGCTTCGTTGAGCGTCACATTGCGGGTGTCCAGCGTCACCACCTGGGAAGACGCCACAGCCGAGAAGCCGAACAGCAAAAGCATCAATAATGTACTTCGCATTTTGTGTAAGATTTTCTTCATACTGTTGAAACTTTTTTGGTTAATCAATCAAGTGAACAGATTTTCTTTTCACTATTATTTTTCTATCACGAATCTCGAATTTCACATCCGTGCCGGTTTCAAATATTTGAAGGAAGGGGCGGATTTCTTTGTATTTGTCCATCGTCCCGGAAAGTTTCAACGCTTTCAACGCCTCGCTTTCATAGCTGACTTCCACATTGTACCAACGCGCCAGAACGGTGAGGATTTCTTCCAAACGGCGGTTCTCAAAACAAAAGACTTGTTCCCGCCAGGAGGTGTATATCCAAGTGTCTACTTTTTCCAAGGTGATGGTGCCTTCTTCCGCATCATAGGTCAGACGCTGTTCCGGACAGACGACGGCACTGTTTCCGTCGTTGGCGTCAAAACGGATGCTTCCCTCCACAAGGGTTGCCGACATGTTCTCTTCGGCATAGGCGGATATGCCGAACTCCGTCCCCAAGACACAGACTTCCCCGACCTGCGTACGCACGACAAAAGGCGCGTGCCTGTCCCGCACCACGTCGAAATAAGCCTCCCCTGCCAGTTCGACTTCCCGGTTGCCCGGAGCAAAGCGGGCAGGAAAACGCAAAGTGGTTTCGGAATTGAGCCATACCTGCGTGCCGTCGGGCAGGGTGAGATAGAACTCTCCCCCGCGCGGAATGGCAAGGGTGTTCCATGCCTGCATATCCGTCAGCGAATCCCCCAGCACGCACAAGCCCAAAGAGTCCACCCTGATTTGCGGGGTGGCATTCCCGAGAACCATGGAAGAATCCTGCAAGTTCCAGACGGTACCGTCCGCCAAGGTCAGCACCGCCTTTTTCCCGCCGGGAAGAATATCCGCGGCTTTCGCCACCGGCACCGCTTCAGGAACCGTCGGTTTCCCCTTCATCCAAAGCAGCGACCATCCGCCCGAAAGCGAAACAACAATCGCCACCGCCACACTCCAGCGACGTATCCTCCGTAAACGCTTATGCCGCAGCAAACGCCCGTACGCCTGACGGTAATCGAACGCACGCTGATGGTTCAAAGCATCATACCATTCAGGAGAAACGGGTTCTTCATGCTCTATCCGATACAGCAAACGGCGCAAAAAGGCATCCGCTTTCCCATTGATTTCCTGCCAACGTTTTTCCATGTTTCTCTGTTGCTTTGTGAAATAACAGAGCAAAATGAAAAACGGGTGACAAAATTCGAAAGAAAATTAATCCCGGATGGAAAAAAACATCATAAAGAGTACGCTCCATATTCCGCCCAACCGCTCACGAATATAGGCATACGCTCTTTTCTTCTGTATTTTAATCGTGTTTTCGGATACGCCCAACAGGTCGGCGATTTCTTTCACTTTCCGGTTTTGCAGGCATAAATCCATAATCTGCCGTTGCTGGGATGGCAATTCATCCAACACCAGACGCAGTCTGGCAATGACACTCTCCTTTATTGCCGCATCAATCGCCGCCTGTTCGTCGGATTCTTCCGAGGCGTATTCATTCAGGAACTGCATGGCATGCTCCCGGGCATGGTTGCGGGAATCCAAGAGGTTCAAGGTGCGAAGATAGACCGCTTTGTAAAGGTAAGCTATCAGGGTCTGCAGATTGGGAAAATGGTAAGAAGCGTCCCATAAGGCAATGATACAATCCTGCACGACATCCTCCGCATGCAGGTTGTCTTTCGTGAGTTTTTCCGCATAAGCGCAAAGAGCGGGATAGAACTCCGCATACAAACGTTTCCAGGCTGTATCCTTTTTAGCGTTCAGGTCGGCGATAAATTGCTCGGGATTTACCATGGAGCAAATGTACAAAAAAAAGAACAGGGTACTGCTTATACCCTGCTCAAAATATCGTCCAAACCTTCAAAGTGTTTCTTGTAATCCTCGAGGGAACGGCGGATGACTTCATACGCCTCCTCGTGGTCGTACACATGGGTGATTTCCACTTTGCGCATTCCTTCCTCGCCGGGCATGTCCTTGTAAGTGAGGAAGTAGTGTTTCAAGCGGTCCACCACGATATGAGGCAATTCCGCAATGTCGTTGTAACCGTGGTAAGTGGCGTCGTGCTTCAGGACGGCGATGATTTTATCGTCCGCATCGTTGCCGTCCAACATGCGGAAGCCTCCGATGGGGCGCACGTTGGCGATGATGTCGCCGTGGGCGATGGTCCGCTCGGTGAGCACACAGATGTCCAAGGGGTCACAGTCTCCCTTGATGTCCGTACGCTGGCAACGGTGCATGGCATACTCCGCCACCAAATCACCGCAATAGCTCTGCGGGATGAAACCGTACAACGCCGGCACGACGTTGGAGTATTTCTGCGGGCGGTCGATTTTAATGTAACCGCTGATTTTATCCAGTTCATACTTGACGGTATCGGTCGGTACCATCTCAATAAAAGCCGTTACGACTTCCGGCGCATCATCCCCTACTTCAATACCGTGCCAGGGGTGCGATTTGTAGCGCAAACCCATCAGCCGCGCTATCGGGTCATTGATTTTGTTTCCCATGTTATTCTATTATATGTCGGGATGTTATTCGAAGAAGTCTTTCATCTTCCGAAAAAATCCTTTTTTATTCTCTACACCTGTCGGCTGTACAAAGGCATGCTCACGCAGTTCCTCCACCACTTTCTTGTCCTCCTTGGAAAGATTCTTGGGAATCCACACATTGACTTTGACCAATAAATCCCCCCGTCCGTAACCGTTCACGTCGGGGATACCCTTGCCTTTCAGACGAAGTATTTTGCCCGGCTGCGTACCGGCTTCTATCTTGACTTTGACTTTCCCTTCCAAGGTGGGAATCTCTACCGAATCGCCCAATACAGCCGACGGATAGCTGACAAACGTATTGTAAAGCAAATCGTTGCCATCCCGCACCAAATCGGGGTGTTCGATTTCCTCAATCAAGACAATCAAATCGCCATTCACGCCGCCGCGCCGCGCCGCATTTCCCTTGCCGCCAATAGAAAGCTGCATGCCGTCCGCCACGCCGGCAGGGATATTCAAGGTAATCACCTCTTCCGACAAACGGACTCCTTCGCCGTTGCAATGGGTGCATTTCTCGTTGATGACCTTGCCTTCTCCGTCGCAAGTGGGGCAAGTCGAAGTGGTCTGCATGGCGCCGAGAATGGTCTGTTGCACACGGGTAACCTGTCCAGTACCGTGGCAGGTGGTGCAAGTGGAATAGGATTTCCCGTCCTTCGCTCCCGTGCCGTGGCAGTGTTCATCCGCTACATATTTCTTTACCTTGATTTTTTTCTCCACGCCGGTAGCCACCTCTTCGAGAGTCAGCTTTACCTTGACCCGCAGGTTCGTCCCGCGGTTTACCCGGCGAGCCGTACGCCCGCCGCCGCTGAAACCGCCAAAGCCTCCGAAACTGCCGAATATGTCGCCAAAATGAGAGAAGATGTCTTCCATGCTCATACCGCCGCCACTGAAACCTCCGGCACCGGCACCCATGCCGGCATGCCCGAACTGGTCATAACGGCGGCGCTTTTCCTCATTGCTCAACACATCGTATGCCTCCGCGGCCTCCTTGAATTTCTCTTCCGCCTCTTTGTCTCCCGGATTCTTGTCGGGATGATATTGCAGTGCCAATTTCCGGTAAGCCTTCTTTATCTCTGCCGCATCGGCATTCTTGGCCACCCCAAGCACTTCGTAATAATCTCTTTTTTCAGCCATCGCTTTTCCTGTTTGAATATTACTCCCCGACCACTACTTTCGGGAAGCGTATCACTTTGTCATATAAGGTGTATCCTTTCTGGATGCAATCGACCACCTTGCCTTTCATCTCCTCGGTGGGAGCCGGTATTTTCGTCACCGCTTCCTGCAAGTCGGGATTGAACTCCGCGTGGATGCACTCCATCTCCTGTACGCCTTGCTGTGTCAGAAAATCCTTGAATGTCGAATAAATCAACTCCACCCCTTCACGCAATGCCGGCACATCCGTCGCCGTTTCCATGCTTTGCAACGCCCGTTCGAAATTGTCCATCACCGGCAATATCTCTCCCAATATCCGTTCTCCCGCGCTCTTGATCAGTTCTGTTTTTTCTTTGAGGGTGCGCTTACGATAATTGTCGAATTCGGCGGACAATCGCAAATATTTGTCATTCATCTCGCGCCACCTCTGCTCCATCTCCTCTATCCGATTGTCTTCGGTTTCCTGCTCTTCCGTCGCCTCCGAAGAAATCTCCGCCTGCAGTTCCTGTTCTTCCGCCACACCTTTTACTTCTTCTTGTTCTTGATCTTTCTGATCCTGAATATCCCGCACTTCTTTTGACATGATTGTTCTATTTTGTTTATATATGATACTTTCCAAGTGCAAAACTAATCAAAAACTTTGCCAATCCCAAAATTCGGCAAGGCACTGCATATTTTGCCTGCCAATGTGTCACCCGGTTCACAATTTCCCCTCATCCGAAAAACTGTAATAGCAATCGCCGGAAAGAATGATGTGGTCGAGCAGGCGAATGTCCAGCACCTTCCCTGCTTCGGATATTTTGCGGGTGACCTGCTCATCCTCCCTGCTCGGAGAAGGGATTCCTCCCCCGGGATGGTTGTGCGCCACAATGATGCTCACCGCCTTCCGCTCCAATGCCCCTCGGAAAAGCACCCGCACATCCACCGGCGTCGTCGCGATTCCGCCCACAAAAACACACTCACTCCCTTTCACCCGGTTCGCCTGGTTCAGATAAAGCACCCAAAACTCTTCATGTCCCAAATCCGCCAAAAAGGGACGGATGTTCCCATAAGCATCCCGGCTGCAGGTGATTTGCAGCGAAGCATCCGCCCGTTCCGGTTGCCGCCGCCGTCCGATTTCCATCGCCGCCACGATGGCTGCCGCCTTTGCCACTCCCACGCCCTTGTACTTGTTTACCAATTCCCGGACTCCACGCTTCGCCAGCTCATTCAAATCATTATGATTGTCCGCCATGATGCGGCGCGACAATTCCAACGCCGACTCACCTCCCACCCCCGAGCGCAACAGCAGGGCAAATAACTCGTTCAACGACAATGCCGCCGCCCCATGCTGCAACAAGCGTTCCCGGGGACGTTCATCTTCTGCCCAGGAATGTATCGGAATGTAGGAGCCTTTCATGTTTTAGATTTTCAACTTCGAAGAATAGAAACAAAGAAAGGAGATGAGCAAACTCATCTCCTATATATCGAGGATATCGAATAGACGAATTAAAGCTTATTCACGTGCAACGCCAACTTGGACTTCAGATTGGCAGCCTTGTTATCATGAATGATATTCTTCTTCGCCAATTTATCCAACATAGCTGTCACTTTCGGGAGCAATTCCACTGCCACCGCCTTATCGGTCGTCATACGTAATTTCTTCACGGCATTACGCGTGGTCTTTGCATAGTAACGATTGTGCTCTCTTCTAGTTGCAGTCTGTCTGATTCTTTTTTCTGATGATTTATGATTTGCCATCTCTACAAATATAAAAATTCAACTTCTTAATCGTAGTCCGTACGAGAATCGAACTCGTGTTACAAGAATGAAAATCTTGCGTCCTAACCCCTAGACGAACGGACCGTCGGTGTAGTCTGTACGGGAATCGAACCCGTGTTACAAGAATGAAAATCTTGCGTCCTAACCCCTAGACGAACAGACCTTGCTTTTCTCTTAGCGGGTGCAAATATACGGCAAATTTATTTCCCTACAAATAAAAACGTCACTTTTTTTAACCCTTCCCTTATTCACAAGAAATGACTACCTTTGCGCCGATTAATCGGAAAACCGTTCAAACCATGGGCAAACTATATCTGATACCGACGCCGGTAGGCAACCTGGAGGACATCACCTTGCGGGCGCTCCGCCTGTTGAAAGAGGCAGACGTCATTTTGGCGGAAGATACGCGGACATCAGCCAAACTGTTGAAGCATTATGACATCGACACGCCGCTCCTGTCGCACCATAAATTCAACGAACACCAGCAAGTGGAGCGTATCGCGGAACGCATCGAACGGGGTGAAAACATAGCCCTCGTCAGCGACGCCGGCACTCCCGGCATCTCCGACCCGGGTTTTTTATTGACACGCACATGCGTGGAGCGCGGCATTGCCACCGAATGCCTGCCCGGCGCCACGGCTTTTGTCCCGGCATTGGTCAATTCGGGATTTCCTTGCGACCGATTCTGCTTCGAAGGATTCCTGCCCCAGAAAAAAGGACGTCAGAAAAAATTGAATGCCCTGGCGGAAGAACAGCGCACCATGATATTTTACGAATCGCCGTTCCGGCTGGCAAAAGCACTGGAACAAATGGCGGCCGTATTCGGCGGCAACCGCTACGCGTGCGTTGCCCGCGAAATCAGCAAGGTCTTTGAAGAATTCAGACGCGGCACCTTGGAAGAACTTGCCGCTCACTACGCCCAAAAAGGAGTGAAAGGGGAAATCGTCCTGATTGTGGCGGGAAAAGACTACACCGCCGAAGAGGGCGGTGTAGAGATAGAAATAGAAGAAGAGGAGTAGTCTTCTCTCTTCTGTTTTAAAAATTGAAATCTTCCAGATTCCCTTTCACATCCACGGACAGGGTGAATTTGACTTTATCGTTCGCCAACACGGCTCCCTTGCCAGCATCCTCATTGGCAATCATGATTTCCAATTGAATATTATTCGTTTGATTCAACTGGTCGCGGAGAATCTCTTTGCTTAACGGGAATATCAATTTACCGGTCGATTCGGCTTTTATCCCCTCCTTGTCTTCCGAAGAAACTTCGATTTTACCTATCTGGGTTCCCCTGTCGTTTATCAATATCAGGGAAGGAATGGACAAATCCAACGGAAGGTCGTTCCTCACCTGAATGGTCAGAGTCGCCGTATCGATTTTATCCGTATAATCCTCATCAATATTGATATTCACATCGCCTAAATCGGCTTTATACACCAAGTTGCCTTCCAGACTCAAAGGGATAACCACCTCCACATCCATGCTTAGGGAACCATCCTTGTAAATCACGCACTCTTCCCCATCCGGATTCAAGCGCACTTCACCCAAGTAAGAAATATCGCCTTTCAAGGGCAAAGCGAAAAAGTCGGAGATACCGGCAGCCATCTTCTTATCTATTGTATCGGAAATGTGCTTCAAGTCCAAATCGCTATTTCCGGCAAACTTCAAGCCATTCAAGTCCAACTCCTTGTTCTCCCCTTGCCCTTTGTCTTGACTTAACAACAAATCGACCTCTGCATCCACACCGATACCTTTGTTCTTCAAGGTCACAATCACTTGCGGGTCTTGGAATTTCGCACTTCCTTCTATATCATCCAAAAACTCATTGTCAAGTTTGAACGGGTCGCCCTTTACCACTATCGGGGTCTCCTTGATGATTTTTCCTACCACCTTTTCAAAATCATAATCAGAGAAATTCACAGTCATCTTCAAATCACTGCCCCGATATGTTCCTGAAATCAACTCCACTTCAATATGCAAAGTGATTTTATTATCGGTAAGTTTAAAAACTTTAGTTTCAAATTCCTTAGGTTCTTTTGTCCCGTCAGACGAATTGACTTCAAAAAAACTTTCTCCACAAACAGAAACAACTGCCCGATATGTCACATCGTCCAATGCCGGAAAAACATAACTCAACTTGTATTTTAATACAACCTCCGAAAGTTGCGAATGCTCAAAATCCTCAGGCAAAGGAAGTTGTTCTTCTATATTTATTTCAAATTTACGGTTATTGCCAAGTTTCCCCACATCAATCCCAATACCTTCAGGAATTGGGAATCCTAATTTTTCTTCCACCAATTCTTTAATTTTCCATTTCTCTTCAAATCTCAGGAATGAGGTGTTGTCTAATTTGAAAATATCATCCAACTCCACCTCATAAATATCCTCCTGCGTATATTGCACGACCAGCATCGAATCCGTGGAGCCTTCAGACACCGGCACTTTCTGTATCGGGGAATCCTCTCCCTCCGCCGTATTCTGCAACAAATCCCACAAAGTAAATTCGCCGTATGCCACCGGCGCCTTGAAAGCAGGCGACCAATCCCCCTCTATCTTGTCCGACCATTTATCCGTGTTGAACAAATCGGGATCTCCGCAGGACACGCACATCAACAATACGATTCCCCACAAGGCAAATTCTTTATTCCATATTCTTCTCATAGCATTTTACATTATATCGTGCAAAATTGTGTTAAAGTTCCGAACTATCAAACTTTTTCCATGACTTTTTTTTGAAAAAACCGCCTTACCGCTGCACCCTGTACTTAATCAAAGTTCCCTCATCCGCTCCCGCAAAAAGATAGAACGCGCCATCCTCCGCAAAAACAATGGAAAAGGGAGAGTCGCCGGCAATCGGGAATCCTTTCGACACGGCACCGCCCGTCGTCAGCAACCACATTTTCCGCTCTTTCGCATCCGTCAAACCGATTCGCATGTCCGCATAAGAAAAACGGTACACGTAAGGCATATCCGCATGTTTCCCTTCCAAAGACTTCTCCAACAGCAGTGTCCCGTTCAGTTTGTAAATCAACAAACAGTCGCCGGCGGTAAAAATACACTCCTCCTCTCCATCCCGGTCCACATCCGCCACATTCATCCGGAAGTGCCTGCCCACTTTTCCCACCTTCACGCTTTCCGTCCGCCCTGTGAAATCCACCAAATGGATACGCCCGTCCACTCCGGCAAATACCAGACGGGGACGTCCTCCTTTCCGCACCAGATAAAGATCCGTCGGATCGGGCAGGTCGAACACTGTTTTCACCTTCACCCGCTCATTACCCCGCCGGTCCAAAATATAAAGGCGGTAGCGATCGGCAAACACGATGTAGTCCTTCCCCTCCACCCGGAAGTGCTGCACCTTCGTCACCGCCGGCGCATCCGTGTTCGCCGGCGCCCATCCCGTCACCGGGCGACCGTCCAATCCGTAAAGGTACACCTTCCGGTCGGCACAAGGGACGAATATCCGGTAATCCTTCTTCCCGTCATAATCATACAACGATATGCCCTGCACCCCTTTCGCCCGTAAAGTCACGGGAAAATGCCCGGCGGGGTTTCCGTTGCGGTCGATCAGATAGATGCGCGAAGGAGTTGAAAAAAGATATTGCAGTTTCCCGTTTTTAAACAAATCCACTTGATAAACGTCACTGTTTATCCGTTCCTCCAGCACCTGCTTCCAAAGGACACGTCCGGCATCGTTAATCAGGTAAATCGTATGCTTGTCATCCTGCACAAAGAACTCCTGTTCTCCGTTCGTATGGTTGGTCACCGCCACCGGCTTCATGGTCACCCCTGCCTCCAGTTTGGTCTGCCACAAGACATGCGGACGCGCGTCATCCTGAACGGCTTTCGTGCTGACATACACCGAACTGTAAAGAATATCTCCCTCATTCGACCACTGCATGCCAAAGGAAGGGAACAACGACACCGCCTTCCCGCTCTCTTTCATCCAATCCCGGGCGCTCTCACGCATATATCCCTTATACGGTTGCCACATCTCCGCCGTGCGTGCCCAATATGCCAGGTTATACTTCCCCGCCATCCGCCCTTTCAAATGGCGGTACCACTCCGCATCCCGAACGGAATTACCATGCACCCCGTCCCGTAAAAAACTTTCCACCGCCCGCTCCGAAGTGGCAAATACCAGATAATTATCCTTCACCAGCACATAGCGGCTCTTCAGCCCCTCGAATATATATCCCCAATACACCGCAGGCAAATCCTCCACAGGAAAACGGTAGTACGTAAACGCCCGTTCTTTGTCCATCTTGAAACGCCTGGCGTAATCATCCGTCTCCATATCGTCGAAACGGGCATACTTCGCCAATATTCCCGCCAACCACTCTTTTCCCAGTCCGCCGGATTTCAAAGACGCGACCACCAGACCGTCACTCTCCTCCGTGGCTTCGTTATACCCCAGATACGCCATGGCGAACTCCCCCTGCAACAACTTCCGCAACTCCTCCTCCGCTCCCTTCCCGAGCATGGTGCCGTATTGCAATTTCCGGGCATTGATTTTGTTTATCTTCCCCGCATTGCGACGGTAAGCCTCCAAAGCGCCGAAATAGGTATCCGGATGACTCAGGTTCAAAACGCCCAAAGAAACCGCGCGGGCGGGCAACACCTTATCGATGGATGACTCCCGCGGCGCCTGCCCCGCAAACGTGCGGATATAGGATTTCGACTCCTCGGCATAGTGCATGAAGCCGTTCAAAGAGATTCCGTCCGGCGAAAACTCCCCGTCCAAAGCCCCCCAACGGAACAAACGGGTCACATCCAAGCGGGAAAACATTTTGCCGGTTTGCACATACAGGGGCAGAAGTTCCGTGAACATCTCGGTGTTCATAAACACATTCACCCCAGCTCCCGCCGAAAAATACTTGTTCACATTCTGGAAACGGCTGCCGACCGACTCACCCGCCTCTTCGGCATCGAACTGTTTCAAACCGTCTTCGATATACAAATCGGAATCGGAAAGCAGCACAATCCCCCCGCACACTGCAAAATAAACATACTTTTTCCCCTGCTTCAGCGTATAAATTTTATACTGGTCGTACTTGCGCACCTGCTCCCCCTCCTCCGAAAAAGTCTGGCTCAGATAACTCGCCATCTCGCTGCGGGACAACACCCCCACATGCTCCATCACATACAGGAAAGCCACATCCCTCTTGCCCTCCACCCGCACCGCCAACGCATAGGGATAGGGCACCACCCTGCCCGTTTCGCGCAACGAATCCGCGACCTGCTCCAGCAATCCCTTTTTCCGGTCGCCCGCACCCAACATCCTTGCCCATTTCCGGGGCAGTTCGGGCTTCGCGTTCACGCTCACCACCATCGCCGAATTGTAAGGGATAAAAGACTCTTTAGTGCCCGTACGCATCCTGCCCTCCTCGTAAATATACCAGAGAATAAATCCGATAACTCCGAGCAGCACCAAAGCTCCTATGGACAATAAAATTCCTTTTTTCATAAGGCAAATGTATAAAAAAAACTTCGACATCCATCGATAAAACTTATCTTTGTCCGATGAAAATCATCTTTCACCATGGAAACGACGACTTCACCGGCTCCCGCCGTCCCGGACCGCGACACCCTGATCCGCCTGCTCCGCTGCACGGGCAAGGAGGAAGAGGAATTATACGCCCGCAGCCGCGAACTGCGCGACCGGACCATCGGCAACGGCGTCTACATGCGCGGGCTGATAGAAATTTCCAACCTCTGCATCAAAGACTGCCTCTACTGCGGCATCCGGCGGTCCAACCGGCAGGCCCGGCGCTACGACCTGTCCGATGATGCCATCCTCTCCGCCGCCGCATTCGCCCACCGGAACCGCTACGGCTCCGTTGTCCTGCAAGGCGGCGAACGGCAGGACGAAGCGTTTATTGCCCGGATAGAGCGACTCTTGCAAAAGATAAAGCAACTCAGCCAAGGAACGCTCGGCATCACCCTCTCCCTCGGGGAACAGACGGAAGAGACCTATCTCCGTTGGCGGGAAGCAGGCGCCCACCGGTATCTCCTGCGCATCGAAACCTCCGACGAATCCCTCTACCGCCGCATCCATCCGGACAATCCCCGGCATGACTTCCACACCCGTCTGGCATGTGTACGGACTTTGCAACGCTGCGGTTACCAAACCGGCACCGGAGTCATGATCGGACTCCCGTTCCAGACCGTCGAAAACCTCGCCGACGACCTGCTTTTCCTGCGCGACATGGACATCGACATGGTCGGCATGGGTCCCTACCTCGAACACCGCGAGACGCCGCTCTGGACAGAGCGCCACCGCCTCCTTCCCCCCCGCGAGCGGCTACGCCTCGGGCTGCACATGATCGCCTGCCTCCGCCTCCTCATGCCCGACATCAACATCGCAGCCACCACCGCCCTGCAAGCCATCGAGCCCGCAGGACGCGAAAAAGCCCTCGAGATAGGCGCCAACGTCATCATGCCGAACGTCACGCCGCTGACCAACCGCGCCGACTACCAACTGTACGAAAACAAACCGGGAATGGACGAAGGGGCGGAAGAATCCACCCGTAAACTCATGGAAAGTGTCCGCCAAAGCGGATGCGAGATTCAGCTCGACACTTGGGGCGACTCCCCCCACTTCAGCCGGAAAGCGCCCGTCAGGCGCCCGGAAGCATCGAACGCACAGGCGCAAAAGCCGACAAGATAACCAGCACGCCGATCAACGTAATCGCGATGCCCGACACCCGGTTGATGCGAATCAACACCCTCAACCGGAACTTCTTGCGGAACAGGTTCACCAACGTGGACAAGGTGTACCACCACAGCCCGCCCCCCAGCAGAATCCCCAGCAACACAAACATCTCCACCCGCAGGGAAGGCGTATCCCCGAACACCGAAGCGCCGGCAAACACAGCCATGAACACCACGATAGCCACCGGATTGGACACCGTCAAAAAGAAAAGGGTCAGAAAATCCCCCAACAATCCCTTTTTCGACACCCTCTTCTTCATCCGTATCTGTTTCAAAGGATTGCCGAAATAAATCGTCGCCCCGACAATCACCAAAAAAATCCCTCCGATAATCTGCAATATCAACTCATGCGACTGGATGGCATTCAACACCACCCCCAGCCCGAACGCCGCCACCGTCGCATAAAACAGATCGGCAAACGCCGCTCCCATTCCCGCCACAAATCCGGCAAGCGCCCCCTTCTGGAGCGTCTTCTGGATAATCAGCACCCCCATCGGTCCCAACGGCACCGACACCATGAGCCCGATGACTATCCCGCGGAATATATAAACCACATCATACATTGCACATCTCGATTAAGGTCACACCTCCAAATGGTCGGGAGAAAAACGGTTCAATATCGTCTCGTCGTTAATCTCTTTCGACAACGACTCGATGGTAGCCATCGGCACATCGAACAAATCCAGAATCAACAACCCGTCCAGGCACATATTGAACTTCGGATCGATATTGAAACCGATAAGCCGCCCGTTCAACGAAATATACTTCTTCAGCAACACCGGCAACTTGTCGTTCGACGGTTCGATATCTCCGATAAACTTATCCAATGCGGCGAGGTCTTTCCCCGACGCCTCGACCATCACATCCACGTCCGGGTCGTTCGTCACCACCCGGTACTTGCTCCGCGGCGCCACGCACGCTGCCATTTCCCCGTCCCAGTGATTCCGCGTGATAAATTTCATAATCAGCTCCTTCGACACCTCCGAATACTTCCCGCTGATGGTCACCGGTCCGATGAGATAACGGTACTCCGGATGCTTGATGAGGAAATACAGGATTCCCTTCCACAACATAAACAGGGGCAGAGGCTTCCGTTGATAATCCTCCACGATGAACGACCGCCCCAGCTCTATCGACTCGTACAACACCGGCAGCATCGCCTTCCGTATCTTGAACAACGTGTTGATATAAAAACCTTTCACCCCGTACCCTTCCATAATCTCCTTTCCTTTTCCCACCCGGTACGCTCCCACGATACGCTGCTCGTCATTGTCCCAGATAAACAGATGGTCGTAATACAGGTCGAACTCATCCAAATCGATGCTGCGGTTCGTCCCCTCCCCCACGGCACGGAACGTCACCTCACGCAGGCGTCCGATTTCGTTCAACACATTGGGAATCTTCATTGTCGGCGCACAAAACACCGAATAATTCTTCATCGTGAAAAGCAGGTACTCCTCCCGGATATGCTCCACCTCACGCAACAACAACTCCGCCGGCACCTCTTTCGCCAGCGGTTCCGCATGCTTTTCCGCCTGCTGCGACTTCGGGAAAAACTTCTTGACCTCCAGCGACGACCCCAGCAGATAAGTCTTCGCCCTCAGGAACTTCCCGTATTGCCCCAGGTCCGCGAAAGAATTCTGGGTCTCCACGCTGATCGGTGAACCGACACGCAAACGAATCACCCGGTTCTTCTTGTTCAACAACTCCGAAGGCAACTTGACCGTCCGCAGCAACGGGTGAATCAATCCCAACATCTGGAAAAGCAAACTGTTGGACCCTTTGAAATAAATCGGAATCACCGGCACATTCGCCCGCCGGATCAATTTCAGCACCGAACCGCTCCACTCCTTGTCCACCACCGAATTCGAATCCGCCCGGTAAGCGGACACTTCACCCGCCGGGAACAACCCCAACGGCTTCCCCTCAGACAAATGCCGCAACGCCTCCTTCAACCCTCCCGCGCTCGACACATCCTTCAGGTTCTCGAAAGGATTCACTCCCAGAAAATAATCCCTGATGGGCACGATTTTCTTCAGCAGGAAATTCGCCATCACCTTGTAATCCGGTCGGATACGCGACAAAAGCTGTATCAGGATAATGCCGTCCAGACCTCCGAACGGATGATTCGACACCGTGATAAAAGCGCCCGTCGCAGGAATCTTCTGCAAATCCTCCTCATTCACCTCCACCGTCACGCCCAGCGCGTCGATAAGGCGGTCCAGGAACTCGTGGGGGTCGTCGTTATAGGCATCCGAATACAACTTGTTAATCTTATCCAGACGCATGATATACATCACGAGCTTCGCCACCAGCGTGCTGCCCAGGTTCCGCCCGAAGCGGTCCATCTTCGACGCCCTCAATATATCATCCGATTCAATCAAATTCATCTTACGGTCATTTAATTATTATCTCTTTCACCACCGCACTCCCCACCCGGTCATTCAACGCCCGCATCAACCCCTCCTTCACCAACGCCATCTCACTCCTCACCACCGCCGAACTGAACGACACGAACAACCGTCCGTCCGCCATGCTCACCCCCGTCGTCCGCGAAGCAATCGCGTGCCCCACCACCTCCGCCCACACCTCGCACACCTCCTGCTCCTTGAAGCGCTGCTCCAAGCCCATCTGCCGCAACACCTGCCCCACCAGTTCGTCAATCCGTTTGACCTTTCCCTCTTTCATAACGGGGGGCAAATATACGGATTTTTCCTCAAACTTTCACCACCTCTCCCCCCTCCACCTGAAACAAACGGTAATCCACCGCCTGCCCCCGCAAAATCTCATCCAAATGCTCCCGGTTCGTATCGGTCATGAACACCTGCCCGAACAGCTCCCCCCCCACGATGCGCACAATCTGCCGCACCCGCTCCGCATCCAGCTTGTCGAACACGTCGTCCAGCAGCAACAGGGGCTTCACTCCGCCCGTACGCAAAATCCACGCATACTGCGCCAGCTTCAAGGCAAGCAGAAAAGTCTTCTTCTGACCCTGCGAACCGATTTTCCGCACCGGATAGCCCCCGATATGCAGCCCCAGGTCATCCCGGTGCACCCCCACCGAAGTGTACGTCAGCATCCGGTCCCGCGCCGCCGTCCTCCGCAACCCTTCCAGCAATCCCCCCTCCTCCGCCGAAGGCTTGTACACCAATTCCACCGCCTCACGACCGGACGACAACTCCTCATAATAAAACTGGAACACCCCGCGGAACTCCTCCAGGAACTCCCGCCTCCGCCGCATAATCACCTCCCCGTTATCCGCCAGCTGCTCATCCCACACCTCCAGCGCCTCCCCCTCCAATCCACGCCCTCCGGCGCTCTTCAACAACGAATTGCGTTGCATCAACACTTTATTATAACGTATCAGCCGGTGCAGGTAATCCCGGTCGCACTGGCAGATAATCCCGTCCACCAGGCGCCGTCTCTCCTCGCTTCCCCCCTCGATCAGCACCCCGTCCTCCGGCGACACCATCACCAGCGGCAACAACCCGATATGCTCCGACAAACGCCCGTAAACCTTCTGATTCTTCTTGAACACCTTCTTTCCCCCGCGCTTCACCCCGCAATACACCTCCACCGCCTCCCCCTCACGGTCATAACTCCCCTGCACCACAAAAAAAGCCTCCCCGTGCCGGATATGCTGCCCGTCCGGCAATCCGAAAAAACTCTTGCACATGGACAGATGATACACCGCATCCAGCACATTCGTCTTCCCTGCACCGTTCCGCCCCACAAAACAATTCACCCCCGGAGAAAAATCCAGCGAAGCCTCCCCGATATTCTTGAAATTCACGATATGCAATTCCTTCAATTCCATTCCGGCACAAATCAAAACACGCCGCAAAAATAGAAAAAACAAGCGGATGTTTCAAAATTCAATTAAAAACCTTACTTTTGCACGTCACAATAAAACTAAACAAACAAAATAATATGGCACAGCAGCAAAAAAAGAAAGACGACGGTTTTGAACAACTCGAAAGCGCCCTCACCAACGGCGAACAATTCATCGAAAAAAACCAGAAGATGATCGTCAATGTCATCCTCGCACTTCTCGTCATCGTCCTGGCATATTTCGCCTACAACCGATTCGTTTCCGCTCCCAAGACAGAAGAAGCCGCCAACCAGATATTCGGGGCGCAGAACCAATTCGCCCGCGATTCCTTCAACCTCGCCCTCCACGGCGACGGCAACACCCTGGGATTCCTTGAAATCATCGAACGCTACGGCTCCACTCCCAGCGGCAACCTGGCACACTACTACGCAGGACTCTCCTACCTCCGCCTCGGAGAATACGAGAATGCCATCCGGCACCTGAAAAAATTCTCCGCCGACGACTTCCTCCTGGCGAACATGGCACTCGCCAACATCGGCGACGCCTACATGCAGCTCGGCGACTATCCAGCGGCAGCCTCCCACTACGCCAAAGCCGCCGCCTCCAACGCCAACGACTTCTCCACCCCGATGTTCCTGCAAAAGAACGGTCTCGCGCTGGAGAAAACGGGCGACTACGCCGGGGCACTCAAATGCTACCGCCGCATCAACAGCGACTTCCCCAACTCCTCCGAGGCAAGGGACATCGAAAAATACATCCAACGCGCGGAACTGAACATCAAAAAATAACGACACTGACGCAGCCCCCGCATCGCGGGGGCTTTTTTTTTAACACCACCGTCCTATGAACAAAATCCTCTTTCCCCTCCTCCTCCTCGCCGGCATGTGGGCATCATTCCCCCTCGCCGGGCAGCAACTCACCATCAACGGCACCGTCCACATCGAAGGGGAAAGCGCGGAAAACGCCACCCTCGAAATCCTGAAAAACGGGCAAATCATCGAACGCAAAACCATGACCAAACGGGGCAACTTCAACCTCCGCTTCGCATTCGGGGCAGACTACCGCCTCACCTTCCGCAAAGAAGGATACGTCCATAAGATAGTCTCCATCAACACCGAAGTACCCGAAGAAGTGCTGGAAAGCAACCCCGACTTCCCCCCCGTCAAACTCATCATCAAACTCCTCCCCGCCATCGAAGGCATCGACCTCTCCGTATTCGACCAAGCCATCGCCATCCTCCTCTACAACCAGGAAATCGATGACTTCTCCTTCGACAAAGAATACTCCGCCAACATCCAGCAACGCATCCTCACCACCGAACAAGCCATCCGCCGCACCCTCCAGCAGCGTGGTGCCGCCGAAATAGAAAAAGCACGCGAGGCGGCACGCGAACAAGCCGAACGCCAGAAACAACTCGCCGCCCTCGACGAAGCCTACCTCAAAGCCCTCACCCAAGCCGACGAAGCCTTCAACCGCCAGGACTACGAACCCGCCGTCACCGCCTACCGCGAAGCCGCCCGCCTCAAACCCGACGAAGAATACCCCAAACGGCGCCTCGACGAAGCCCGGAAACGGGCAGAAGCCCTCCGCCTCCAACGCGAACGGGAAATCGCCCAACAAAAACTCGACACCGAAAGGAAAAACACCCTCCTCGACCGCTACGCCCGCCTCATCGCCGAAGCAGACGCCGCCTTCAACGACGAAAACTACGCCCTCGCCAGACTCCGCTACACCGAAGCCCAAAACCTCCGCCTCGGCGAAGAATACCCCGCGCAGCGCATCCGGGAAATAGACGGAATCATCAACTCCGCCAAATACAAAGCCCGCCTCGCCGAATACAACGCCCAAAAAGCCCTCGCCGAGAAAAGCATGCAGCAAAAGAACTACGCAGGCGCCAAAATCTATTACCAAAAAGCCCTCGCCATCCTCTCCATCGACCGCGAAGAAATCCAAAAACGCCTCCTCGACATCGACCGCATCATCGAAGCCGCCCGCCTCGCCGAAATAGAAAAAACCTACCGCGAACACATCCGCAAAGCCGACGACGCCTTCAACCAAAAAGCCTACGCCGTCGCACGCTACTACTACCGCAAAGCCCTCGAGGTGAAACCCGCCGACACCCATGCCGCCGGACGCCTCCGGGAAGTGGAGAGCCACATCGGCTCACGCCAGGAAAAAGAAACCGAACTCTAAAAACCACCCGCCGCCATGAAAACACGCACAACCCTCCTCCTCATCCTCCTTGCCACCGCCGCCGCCATCGCCCAGCGCCGTCCCGCCGACAACGGGCTCTCCCTCGGCGCCAACGCCTCCTACCTCCATCCCACCGGCGACATGGGCAAAATCCTCAAACACGGGCTCGGGGGAAACTTCGACCTCAAATACCGCGTCAATCGCGTCATCGGCGTCGGCTTCGAAACCGGCTACCACACCTTCAAGTCCACCATCGGCAACGCCGCCTACGCCTCCGCCGACCAATCCTACAAAGCACGCCTCATCCCCCTTCTCCTGCAAGCCACCTTCTACATCCCCTCCTGGCGCACCACCCCCCTCCCCTACCTCGGTCTCCACTTCGGCGCCTACGCCCACCACATCCGCATCGCCCAGGACCGCAACGACGGCTATTACGACACCTCCCTCTCCAAATCCCTCTTCCGCTTCTCCCCCGGAGGCGGCATCCACGCCGGCGTCCTCTTCCAGCTCGCCTCCGACCGCTGCTGGCTCGACCTACGCCTCCGTGCCGACTACGCCCCGAAAATCCGCAGCCAATACGACATCGACGACTACACCACCGGAAATATCGGCTTCGACCGCATGCTCCTCCCCGGCATCAACATCGGGCTCCTTTACCGCTTTTAACCCGGCGGCTCCTTTCCCGCCGCAAACCGTTCATACGCCCGGCGAAGTTTCTCATCATAACGGTTAAGGGCAAATCCCGGCCCATTATAACGCCGCGCAAACCCTTCCCAATCCCGACATTGCAAATACCGCACCAAACCGCGCTTCCGGACGAAACAGACAAACGCTTCCAACTGTTCGCTCGGGCTGCAACACATAGCCTGCACAAAATCAACCACATGCTCATACCCGCAAACCTCATGGTTAAACCCCATCAACTGGAACATCCCCCACGAGGTCGCACAAAGCGCCGCCTCTTCGTGGATACGGAGCGCACGGGCAAGACGGGCATACTCACGCACCCCTCCCCGATAATGCTCCCGGTTCCAGCGGGGATAAAGGATATTCTCATTCCCTTCCGCCAACGCCGCCGGCGGAATGCCCCGCATCTCCAATTGCCGCCAAAAGACATGCCCCTCAAACAGAATCACCGGTTTCCCCGCTTCCAGGAATCCGTTACCGCCTGCCGTCTCCACCTCGTGGACGGCGCGGAGGATGGGGGTTGCCACCCCCAACCGTGCCGCCGCGGCATCAAAATCCGTTGCTGTCAAAGCCAATACCGCTGCCATCTCTACTGCAATTCAACGGTGATGTACCTGGTTTCGGAAGATATCCTCTTCGATGCCGAACGCACAAAAGCGTACGCATGCACCAGGCCGGCATCCCAATTCTCGGGAAGCACAGCCTCTTGCGTCCCCAATTCCGAACGTTTGCCCAGCTCATATACCTCGCAGGTGTTCAATCCGCTCTCGTAAAGAACCGCAAATACCACATCGGACACATCGGCGTCGGGACCGAATCCGCCCGGCTCGGCGCTCATCAAGACCTGCCGGTCCGCTTTCACAAGAGTCACTTTGACAGCAGGCACTTTCCGGCTTCCCTGCGAACAGACCAACGCGGAGAAATCCGTCGCCACCGTCAAGCCATCGTCCACCTTCACCGCCGCCATGTTCAAACGCACAAACGTATTAAACGTCGTCTCCCCCAAAGGACGTTTGGGAAAACCCAAACGGTGAGCCGCCTGGAATCCGCACGACAACCTCGCCGATTCGGCAAGCATCACTCGCCGGATACGTTGTCCCGACGTCCGCGGATCACGGATTTCTTTCGTCTTCATGCGCAAGACATTGATACCCCGCGAACGGTAGGTCGTCACGTTACCGAATGATTTCTTCAACGATAAAAATGCTGTTGATTCAAAAATTGCCATAGTGTTAAAAATTTAAAGGTTAATATTTAAAATGGATAACAAATTGTCGATGCAATATTACCGCTTCCTGAACTTCCTCCTTATCCCGTAGGATAAAGAAAAACCATCCTTCCCTTCGCATTTTCCCCGCATCCGCCGACGGACGGGCAAAGAAAGAGCAAAAATTTTCTCGTCCGTCCGTTTTTCCATCCTCCTCCGTCATTCCGGCAGGGGGATAAAAAGCATGCTATCCATCAGATAGTTACACCCGCATTCGGGAACCATCCGGTAAAAATACGCACTTTCCTTGCTTTTCGAGAAAGAGGCGCAAACTCCATATAGGCGTCCAGGTAACGATGGAGTTGGTTTATAATTGCCTGCTACCTGCTTCGGGACTCGTTCGGAGCTGCTTCGGTCCCGTCCGAACGAGCTCCGAACGAGTCCCGAAGCAGCTCCGAAGCAAAGGGCAGGAAAGTATTAGGGAGACGTGGTTCGGGTCGGCGTCGTTCGCGAAGGGGTTGAGGCAATGGACGTCCGAACGGAAGGCGGGGCACGAGCATGATTTTGCAGGTTCGATAATAATTATCTATATTTGCCTGCATAAATAGTAATATAACAGTAATATAATACCCAAAGAAAGAGATGAATTACGATTTAATCGTTATCGGTAGCGGTCCCGGCGGCTATGTGGCAGCCATCCGGGGGGCGCAGTTAGGATTCCAGGTCGCTGTCGTGGAGCGCGCGGAGCAGGGCGGCATTTGCCTGAACTGGGGATGTATCCCCACAAAGTCGTTGCTGAAATCGGCACAGGTGCTGGATTATGCCCGCCATGCGGAGGCTTACGGCGTGAAAATCGAGGGCGCGGAGCCGGATTTCAATGCCATCATCGCCCGCAGCCGGGGGGTGGCGGACAAGATGAGCAAGGGCATCCAGTATCTTTTCAAGAAGAACAATATCACGGTGATTGCCGGCACGGGCAAACTGACCGCGGGGAAGAAGGTGGAGGTGACCGACGCGGCAGGGAACCGGACGGAATACGAGGCGAAGCATATCGTCCTCGCCACGGGGGCGCGCTCGCGCGTGCTGCCCGCCATCCCGCAGGACGGGAAGCGCATCATCGGCTACCGGGAAGCGCTGACGCTGGAGCATCGTCCGGCGTCGCTGCTGGTCGTGGGCTCGGGGGCGATCGGCTCGGAGCTGGCGTGGTTCTATAATTCGATGGGCACGAAGGTGACGCTCGTGGAGTTCATGCCGAACATCCTGCCGGTGGAGGACGAGGAGGTGTCCAAACAGGTGGGCCGCTCGTTCAAGAAGGCGGGCATCGAGGTGATGGTGAAGTCCACCGTGGAGAGCATCGACACCGCGGGCGAGCTGCTGAAAGTGAATATCCGCAACAAGAAAGGGGAGATAGAGGTGCACGAGGCGGAGATGGTGCTCTCCGCCGTGGGTATCGCCCCGAATGTGGAGAATCTCGGGCTGGAGGAGCTGGGTATCGAGATGGAGCGCGGGAAAATCAAAGTGGACGATTATTACCGCACCAATGTGGAGGGCGTCTATGCCATCGGCGACATCGTGCACGGCCCCGCGCTGGCGCATGTGGCGTCGGCGGAGGGTATCTGCTGTGTGGAGAAGATGGCAGGGCTGACGCCGGAACCCGTGCGGTACGACAACATACCGGGCTGCACTTATACGACGCCGGAAGTGGCTTCCGTCGGGCTGTCGGAAGCCAAGGCGACGGAGGCGGGCTATGAACTGAAAATCGGGAAGTTCCCCTTCACCGCCTCCGGGAAAGCGACTTCCGCCGGGGCGAACGACGGTTTCGTGAAGCTGATTTTCAATGCGCAGGACGGCACTCTGCTGGGCGCGCACCTCGTGGGCGCGAACGTGACGGAGATGATTGCGGAGCTGGTGGTGGCACGCCAGAAAGGCATCACCGCGCATGACCTCATCAAGACCGTGCACCCGCACCCGACCATGAGCGAGGCGGTGATGGAAGCCGCCGCAGCCGCCTATGACGAAGTAATCCATTTATAAAAACGATAAAGATGAAGAAAACAGTTATTATTTCCGTGACTTTGGCGCTCGCCTGCTCGGGCGTGTTCGCCCAAAGCGTCTCCGAGAAGGATTTGCAGGAGATACAAGCCAGTTTCAAGAAAGACGCTTCGACGAAGGCTATCCAGAATATCCTTACCGTGGACAAGGATATCCGGAGCAATGCCCTGAACCGCGAGTTGCAAGGGAAGATTGACCATTATTTCAAGTACCGGGCGGACGTGAAAGGCATCACGGACCAGCATAGCTCGGGACGCTGCTGGATGTTTACCTCAATGAACGTGCTGCGCCCGACGGTGATGAAGAAGTATGAGCTCCCGGCGTTCGATTTCTCGCACAATTATCTCTATTTCTGGGATATTTTCGAAAAGGCGAACCTCTTCCTGGAGAATATCATCGCCACGACGGGCAAGCCGATGGACGACCGCGCGGTGGTGGAGTATTTCAAGAACCCGGTGAGCGACGGCGGGGTGTGGAACCTGTATTACAATGCCGCGACCAAATATGGCGTGGTGCCGCAGGAGGTGATGCCCGAAACGGCACACTCCAACAATACGTCGCAGATGACGTCGCTCATCAACGAGAAGCTGCGCCTGGGCGGCTATACGCTGCGGGAGATGACGGCGGGAGGCAAGAAAGCGAAGGACCTGCGTGCCGAGAAGAAGAATATCCTCAAGGACGTGTACCGCATCCTCGCCCTCTGCCTGGGCGAGCCGCCGCATGAATTCACGTGGCGCTACCAAACGAAAAACGGGGAGGTGAAGGAGTTGAAGGATTATACCCCGAAGCGGTTCTACGAGGAGATTACCCCCGCGGATTACACGCCGGAGAACTATATCATGATTATGAACGACCCCACCCGCGAGTATTATAAGGTGTATGAGATTCAGAATTACCGCAATACGCAGGAGGGCATCAACTGGATTTACCTGAACCTGCCGAACGAGGACATCAAGGCGGCAGCGCTGGCTTCCATCAAGAACAACGAGCCGATGTACGCCTCCTGCGACGTGGGCAAGCAGTTCAACCGCGCGGAAGGTATCCTGGACCCGGGGATGTATGACTATGAATCGCTGCTGGGCGTGAAGCTGCACATGGACAAGAAAGCACGCATCCTCACCCGGCAGAGCGGTTCCGCGCACGCCATGACGCTCATCGGATGCGACACGGACGGGAATGACAAGCCCGTGAAATGGGAGTTCGAGAACAGTTGGGGAACGGCAGGGCATAACGGTTATCTGACGTTCACGGACGCGTGGTTCGACGAATACATGTTCCGCATTGTCATCCGCAAAGCGTACCTCAACGCGAAAGCCGTCGAGGCATTGAAGGGGAAACCCATCCAGTTGCCGGTGTGGGATTATATGTATTGATTTGAAAAGAGCGACCGAAACGGTCGCTCTTTTTACAATATTCTTTTTACAATTTATAGAGCAGGACGGAGGCATACGCCGAGACCCCCTCTTCCCTTCCCTCGAATCCCAGTTTCTCGGTGGTGGTGGCTTTGATGGAGAGGTCATCCGGTTCCAGTTCCAGTATCGCCGCCAGGCATCGGCGCATGTCGTCAATCAGAGAACGGATCTTCGGACGTTGCAGGCAGACCACGGAGTCTACGTTGCTGATGGCAAAACCTTTCCGTTCAATCAAGTCCTTGGTCTTTTGCAACAGCAGTTTGCTGTCTATGCCTTTGTAGGCGGGGCAGGTGTCGGGGAAATGCAGCCCGATGTCCCCCATGCCCGCCGCCCCCAGCAGCGCATCGCATATCGCATGAATCAACACATCCCCGTCCGAGTGCGCCACGCATCCTTTTTCATGTTCCACCCGAATGCCGCCCAACCAAAATTCCAAGCCCTCTTCCAGGCGATGGACGTCGAAGCCGATTCCTGTCTTTATCTTCATCTTTTTCTGTTTTTAGTGGTTTCTTTTGTTTGAAAACTCAAAAATACAAAAAAAGCACAAAAATACAATCATTTCATTTTTATAAAGAACAATATTTACGTACATTTGTCCACTCATTGTAAGTAGTATTCAATCATTGTGAATTGAACGTAAAAAATTGGTTTACATGAAAATAAATGGTTTTTTAATTTTTGCGACCTGTTGTGTGCTCACGGTTTCCACGACGTCATGCCAGAAAATAAAAGGCTTGTTCGGCAAAAAGAAATCCGCCACCACCGGCTGGGCATATAACGACAGTAAGAACGGAGGGCTTGAATACAATAAGGTTAAAAATCAAAAGGCAGGTCCCGGATTGATTTTTATTCCGGGCGGAACTTTCGTCATGGGACGTACGCAGGAGGATGTGATGGGCGACTGGAACAATATCCCCAAGCGTGTCAGCATCGCGTCTTTCTATATGGACGAGACGGAAGTGCGGAATGTCGATTGGCTGGAATACCTCAATTGGCTCAACCGGGTGTTCGTGAGCTATCCCGAAGTGTACAAGAAAGCGTTGCCGGACACGTTGGTGTGGCGCGACCAATTGGGTTATAACGAACCTATGGTTAAGAATTATCTCCGTTTCCCTGCCTATGCGGAATATCCCGTGGTGGGCGTCAGCTGGGAGCAGGCGACGGAATACTGCATCTGGCGTACCGACCGCGTAAACGAACAGATTCTGGTGCAGAAGCGCGTGCTGGCACACGACCCGGATAATCAGAAGGATGAGAACAATTTCAATACGGAGGCGTACATCGCCGGGCTTTACACGGGTACCGTGGACAAGAACTACCGGGGGGGAAGCAACAAAAAAGAGGGACGCCCGGTGAGATGGGAAGACGGACTGCTCCTGCCGGAATACCGTCTGCCGACCGAAGCGGAATGGGAATATGCCGCTTACGGACTTATCGGCAATACGAATGATGAGCGCATCGGGAATAACCGCATCTATCCTTGGGACGGAGCGTGGATGAGAAATTCGGAGAAGAAGAACCGGGGGAAGATGATGGCGAACTATAGCCGCGGTCGGGGTGACTATATGGGTGTGGCAGGCGCTTCCAACGACGGATGGGATTACACCGCACCGGTCAAGTCTTTTTGGCCCAATGATTTCGGATTGTATGATATGGCAGGGAACGTGAACGAATGGGTGGCCGACGTTTACCGTACCCTCTCTTTCCAGGATATGGCGGAATTCAATCCTTACCGCGGTAATGTGTTCAAGACTTTCGTCACCAACGAGGACGGCAGCCTCGCCGAAAAGGACAGCATCGGACGTATCCGTTACCGGAACCAGACGGACGCGGAACTTGCCAACCGGGAGAATTACCGCACCGCCGACAACCGTAACTTCGATGACGGCGACCTGAAGTCGAGAATCTCTTCGGATGCCAACTGGAAATCTTCGGAGAACGACCGCAGCACGTCGGACATGTATTACAACGACGGCAAGGGTGAAATCACTTCCCTCGTGGACGATGAAGCCCGTGTGTATAAAGGGGGGTCGTGGAAAGACCGTGCCTATTGGCTGAATCCCGGCACGCGGCGCTTTATGAACCAAAGGCGGTCGAGCAATGATATCGGATTCCGTTGCGCGATGAGCCATGTGGGGAACGCCACCGGAGGAAAAGGGAATAAAGTATCACAGAAAAGATAATGCGCGTCCGCCGGAATCGGAAATGATTCCGGCGGCTTTTTTACCATATATCCATGACCTACGATATCGCAGAACTCTACGAACGCATCGTACGCGGGCACCGGGTGACCACCGATTCCCGGAATATCCGTCCGGGAGATGTCTTTGTCGCCTTGAAAGGAGCGAATTTCAACGGTAACCGTTATGCCGCGTCCGCCCTCGCACAAGGGGCATCCGCCGCTATCATCGACGAGCCCTCGGAGACGGGAGAGCATCGGTTCCTGGTTCCGGACGCACTGAAGTGCCTGCAGGAACTGGCACATCACCACCGTTGCCGGCTCGGCATCCCGATTCTCGGCATTACCGGTACCAACGGGAAGACCACGACAAAGGAACTCTGCCATGCCGTCCTGTCCCGCAAATATAAGGTGACGACCACGCAAGGCAATCTGAACAATCATATCGGAGTGCCCCTCACCCTGCTTGCCATGGATGAAAATACCCAGTTCGGCATCGTGGAGATGGGCGCCAACCACCCGGGTGAAATTAAAATGCTTTGTGACATCGCCGATCCGGATTATGGAATCATTACCAATATCGGACATGCCCACCTGGAAGGTTTCGGCTCGTATGAGAATATCATTGCCACGAAAAGCGCCCTGTATGACCATATTCTCGCCAAGAAAGGCAGGCTCTTCGTCAATGCGTCCGACGAACTTCTCATGCGCCTCAGCGAAGGACATACCCGCAACACTTACGGGGGTGAGGGCGACCTCCTGCGCGGGGATGTGAAACAGACTGTCCCTTACCTGACGTATGCCCTCCATACGATGCACGGGGATTTGTATGTCCGCACGCGGCTGGTCGGAGGGTATAATTTCGACAATGCTATGGCGGCTTCCGCAGTGGGTACCTATTTCGGCATGGATCCGCTCGATATCCGCGATGCGATAGAGGCGTACACTCCCTCGAACCTGCGTTCCCAGTTGATTAAAACGGAGCGGAATACTTTGATTCTGGACGCTTACAATGCCAACCCCAGCAGCATGCACGCCGCACTTTCCAATTTCATCGAGATGCCGGGAGAGCATAAAAGCGTCATCCTGGGTGAGATGCTGGAACTCGGAGCGGAAAGCCATCACGCCCATACGGCACTTTTGCAATTGGCTCTCAGCGGGGCTTTCGAGCATATTTACCTTGTCGGCAAGAGTTTCGCCCCGACTTCCCACGAGTCGGTCATTCATCTGGAGGATACCGATGCACTCATCCGGACCCTCCACAACCATCCGCTCCATGATGCCTTTATCCTGATTAAAGGCTCACGCGGCAATCAACTCGAACGAATCGTTGAATATTTGTAACCTACTTACCATGGAAGACAGAATCGTCATCATTCCGACCTATAATGAGAAAGAGAACATCGAAGCCATTGTCCGTTACGTTCTCTCCCTCGAACCCGTTTTTCACGTGCTGATTATCGAAGACCATTCTCCGGACGGTACGGCAGATATCGTGCGCCGCATGCAGGAAAACGAACCCCGCCTGCACATGATCGAACGAAGCGGGAAACTCGGTCTGGGAACCGCCTATATCACGGGATTCCACTGGGCACTGGAGCACGGGTATAACTATATTTTTGAAATGGATGCCGATTTCTCCCATCCCCCGCAGGAGCTTGTGCGGCTTTATGAAGCCTGCACGACGGGCGCCGACCTCGCCGTCGGCTCACGTTATGTGACAGGCGTCAATGTGGTCAATTGGCCTATGAGCCGGGTGCTTCTCTCTTATTTTGCCTCGAAATACGTCCGCTTTATCACCGGCATGAAAGTGCACGATGCCACCGCCGGATTTGTCTGCTATACCCGGCGCGTACTCGAAACCATCGACCTGGATGCTATCCGTTTCAAAGGGTATGCTTTTCAAATCGAGATGAAATTTACCGCCGTCACGCTCGGTTTCCGCCTGGTGGAAATCCCCATCATATTCACCGACCGGACACAAGGAACTTCCAAAATGAGCAAAGGCATTATCCGTGAAGCCGTCTGGGGAGTGATTACCATGAAAATCCGCGCGCTCTTCGGACGCATTAAGAAACGAAAAAACATCCTGCCATGAAAACCATTATCGAAGGAGGCACTCTCGTCAATGAAGGGAGTACGTCGTGTGCCGACCTGATTTTGGAGAATGACCGCATCGTTGCCATCATTCCCCGCCATACGGAAGAAAGCGACCGCATGATATCCGCTCTCAAATCCGAAGGATGCCGCATTCTTCCTGCCGAAGGATGCCTGATTTTCCCTGGTGCCATTGATGACCAGGTACATTTCCGCGAACCCGGACTGACACATAAAGGCTCCATTGCCGAAGGCAGCCGGGCTGCTGCCGCAGGAGGAGTGACCTCTTTCATGGATATGCCGAACGTGGTCCCTCCGACAACGACGGTTGCGCTCTTAGAGCAAAAACAGGAAATAGCAGCCCGCACATCGCTTGTCAATTACGCTTTCTATTTAGGGGCAACACGCCATAATTTAGATGAAATCAAACGTGCCGATCCTCATACCACCTGCGGAGTAAAAGCTTTTATGGGTTCTTCCACAGGTAATATGTTGATTGATGCGCCCGATGCCCTCGAAAGGCTGTTTGCTGAATCGCCCCTCCTTATTGCCACCCATTGCGAAGATACCCCGACAATCAATGCCAATCTGGCTCATTACCGTTCCATATACGGCGAGGATATTCCTCCCCGATGCCACCCGCTCATCCGCAGCCGTGAAGCCTGCCTGCGCAGCTCTACCCTTGCCGCAGAACTGGCGCGGAAATTCGGAAGCCGCCTGCATATCCTCCATCTCAGTACGGCAGAGGAGATTGCATTGCTTGACCGCGGTCCCCTGCCGGAAAAACAGATAACGGGTGAAGCCTGCGTTCATCACCTTTGGTTCAATGACAAGGCGTACGACCGACAAGGCAATCTGGTGCGCTGGAATCCCGCCATAAAAAACGAGAGCGACCGCCTTGCTCTGCTCGATGCCGTCAATCAAGGGCTCATCGATGTCGTGGCGACAGACCATGCGCCGCATACCCTTTCCGAGAAAACCGGTCCTTACACGCAAGCCGCCAGCGGCGGACCTATGGTGCAACACTCCCTTACCGTGATGCTCGAACTGGCTCACCGCGGAGAAACCACGTATGAAAAAGTGGCGGAAAGCATGTGCCATGCCCCTGCCCGGCTATTCGGCATCGAAGAACGCGGATTCCTGCGGACAGGTTATAAAGCGGACCTTTGCATTGTAGAAAAAAGGGAATGGAAGGTGGAAAAAAGCAATCTTCTATATGCCTGCGGATGGTCGCCTTTGGAAGGGGAAACTTTCCATCACCGGGTACGCACGACCATTGTAAACGGTTGCATCGTATTCGACAATGGCACTTTTACTGAAGAGTCGCAGGGTGGAGAACTGTTAAGGTTTTCGGGAAATCGGGGCATCAAGGCATAATGTAATCTATTGCGCAAGCCAGCAGAAAAAGCAAAAAGAAAACATCCCCAAGCCAAAGCAGGCGGTTGGTGATAAAATAGTGCGCATAGAGCACCGATAGAGGCAAAGTAAAAAGGAAGAGCACTTCATAGTACCCTACGGGAAATAAAACGGGAATAAATAAAAGAAACAGGGAAAAGGAGATAAAAGAGAACAGCCCCCTGCGTTGATTGACTACCAGCACCGCATAACGTGAAAAGATAAGCAATACGGCAAACAAAAGAAAGGTGCCTAAAATAGCCAATCGAATACACTCCGAGGCAGGAAGAGCGTCCAGCCACTCCCCATTCCAAAGAAGGCGGAAATAACGTTCCGGAAGGGTATCCAAAGTATCCGTCCAATATCCCCAAAAAGCAAGCAAACCGACAGGAAAAAGCAGACCGACAAGAAGTGCTGCAAAGTCACGGAAAGTGGAACGTCCGGAAAAGATAAGTACCGCAACTGCCCACAGCAACAAAAAACTAAGCTTGGGACATACGATGATGGCACACATCAAGAGCGCCCCGAAATCAAAAAGGGGAGCATTGACATAAAGATGGTTAATCGCCGTCTGCAAACGGGCAAGCGCCACCATAATCAGGAAAGCGCTCAAAAGCCAATAAATATCCGAAAGATGAATCGCCACAACACTCCCCAAAAGAACAAAAAGAAGAGCAGGCAGGGTTGTCTGCTGGTCAAGCAATTTGTAGCGGTTGGTAAAGAAAAATATGAGATATGCCATACACAACAGCAAGAAACCGAATAACAGCATACCTCCCCATTCTGATGCAGGAAGTGAAAAAGCAATGAAAGCATCTTCCTGTACCGTTGCAGAAAAAGGCTGAAAATCAACAAACCATATACCGGAAAAGAGTATTGCCATCACCATGAACGGCAATACGAACAACATATACAGCCTTCTGGATTTCAGTAATTTATTCATGATATTTGAACAAATCCCGTCCGATATCCCGACGGAAGTATAAATCTTTGAAATCTATCCGCGAAATATTCTCATAGGATTGCTGCAAAGCCTCATGCAACGTCTGCCCAAAAGAACTGACGGCAAGAACCCGTCCTCCATTTGTGACTACGGCATTTTCACGGCTACACGTGCCGGCATGAAAAACCACACTGCCCTCCACACGTTCCAAGCCACTAATCGGATTGCCTTTTTCGTAAGCCTCCGGATACCCGCCGGCAACGACAACCACCGTCGTGCAGAAACGTTCATCAAGAGCAAGGGACACCTCAGACAGACGTCCCGATGCCGCTGCCACCAATAGGTCGATGAAATCGGTCTTTAAACGGGGAAGCACCACTTCCGTTTCCGGATCGCCCATACGCACATTATATTCAATGACAAAAGGTTCTCCCCCTTTATTCATCAGTCCGAAAAAGAGAAAACCGCAATAGTCTATCCCATCGGCACGGAGTCCCTCTATCGTAGGACGGATGATACGTTCCTCCACCTTGCGGTTAAACGTCTCATCGGCAAATGGAACAGGAGATACCGCCCCCATACCGCCGGTATTCAGACCACTGTCTCCTTCCCCGATACGCTTATAATCTTTGGCAGATCCGAGTATTTTATAGTCCTTGCCATCGGTAATTGCAAAAACGGAAATCTCTATGCCTGCAAGATACTCTTCAATCACCACCCGGGCGCTGGCGGTGCCGAATTTCCCGGAAAGCATGAGAGCCAACTCCTGTTGCGCTTCCCGAAGATCATTCAAAATAAGAACCCCTTTCCCCGCCGCCAAACCATCCGCCTTCAGCACATAAGGAGGCTGCAAGGTCGAAAGGTATTCCTGACCCGCTGCAAGCGTTTCGGGAGTAACAGTCATATAGCCCGCGGTAGGAATCCCGTGACGCATCATGAATTGTTTGGCAAAATCTTTACTGCCTTCCAAAATAGCGCCGGCCTTTCCGGGACCTATAATCAGCAGATCGGCAAAACGCGCATCCTCTTTCAAGAAATCGCGGATACCGGCAACGAGAGGATCTTCCGGACCCACCACAAGCAAGTCGATTCCTTTCTCGGCCATAAAATCGGCTATCGCAGGGAAGTCATGAAGGGGCAAAGCAACATTGACAGCAATCGCATCGGTGCCCGCATTACCGGGAGCAACATACAACGCAGATAATTTATCACTTTGCTTCAATTTCCATGCTATGGCATGCTCGCGACCGCCGCCGCCTAATAAGAGTACTCTCATGGCTATATATTTTTGCGCAAAGGTAATGATTTATTAGTTATCTCGGCGTACGCACCATGTGTTTCATTTCAAAAGGAATCTCCATAGAGAGTTCCATGAAACCCATAAACTCACCGTTCTCGTACCAAGGAGTCTGATAAATCAACTTTTTTACCCCTTCCTTTTCAATGGTATAAGCATTTGTCCGAGGATGGGCAAGCATATCGGCAAGCATGGTACGTGCAGGTTCCGGATGACAGTCGAGCACATTCTTCCCGATTAAATCCTCACGTCCGGGCTTAAGGAAAGTTCGGCGCGATTTATCGTTCATCTCCATGATTTTACCTTCTTTATCGCAGATGGTCACTGCCAAATTCACTTCTTTAAAATAGTCCATAATATACGAAATTTATTGTATCTACTCCCTCAACAACAACACCGTCCCCTGGGTATATTCGGGAATACCGGAGTCGTTGTTGTCGCCTGTCCAGACATCATCGTTCCCGTAAATGGCCTTCGCTCGCCAGATATATACCCCTTGAGGCATTCGTTCACCTTTCCGGTTCGTCCCGTCCCAACCCCCTACAGGCTTCCCGTCTTGCAACTCTTCCGTCACCCAAAGAACATTCCCATACTGGTCCAGGATTTCCAAGCGGTAAGACTGCAAACCCATCCCGACACCGTTGAAGCGGCTGATCTTTTCATTCAGGCTGTGGGGAATGAACGTATTCGGAAAATAAAGACCGTGCAGGGAAACCTCATGCGACAGGGTGATGGTGTCCGCACACCCGTAACGGTTAGAAGCTATCAGCGTTACAGGGTAAGTTCCGTTCTCCAGAAACTCCTCCGTCTGATTATCCACAGAATAGACCTCACCCTGCAAAGGCAATATCCAATGCCCGGCATTCGCGCCCTCCGAGAGGTTCTGGAAAATGACCCGTTGCGGACGACCGCCCTCCACCACTTTGTCCAAAAGAGCCACAGGCGTATTGTAAACCGTCACCCGACGCACATAATCCGAAAAACATCCCTTGTCCGTCGTCACAAAAGCCGTCACAACATACCGGTAAGCGCTATCGCTCCTATTCTCATACACATGCTCCGGAGCCGAAGTCAGTTCCGTGCCGTCCCCGTAATCCCACAATAAGGTCTCGTATTCCCCCTCAACAAAAGGAATGTAATTCAACGGCGAACAGACCATCGTATCCAAAGGCAGAATCGTTATAATCGGCTTGTTGTTCACCACCACCGTCTTTATAACCGAATCCTGACAACGCGTGAAAGTCATGCTTGTTCCGATCAAAGTCACCGGAAACTTCCCATACCCCTCAAACACATAATCAAAACTATCCCGCTTCATCAACGTGTCCTGCAACTTCCACTCATATAAACTCAGCTCCATGTCCGTCTCAAAAGAAAAATGGAACTCATCCTCTTCACAAAGCGTATCCTGACTGATAATGGAAAGTTTCGGCAGAGGATTGATATGCACCTGCTGCGTGTCCGCTGCCCAACCGCAACCGTTATGTATCCATAGGCTCACGTCATACGTACCCTCCTTGCCGTAAGCATGACGCATTTCCCAGTTCTCGGATGTAAATCCGTCCCCGAAATCCCACCTTGTCACGAGGATGTTCGAAGCCGTGTCCGTCGAGTTGTTCCGGAAATAAATCTCTTCCCGTTCGCAAGCATACCGATCGTCCAACGGCGAGAAATGCGCCTCGATCGTGCGGGGCAAAACCTTCAAGGAAACAGTGGAATCATCCGTGGCACAAACATTCTCGGCATGCAGGTGAATATAATAGACTGTCGTAACAGAATCCGTTTCCAAAGGATGGTTCAAGTCCCAAACATGCGGAATCCGTATGGTGTCCCCATTCCGGTCATTATAAATACTCCAGGTAAACTTACAATTATTGCCTGTCGTCGTATTCTTCACAAACGCTTCCACCGGCGAACACTCCCAATCCTGCTCAGGAGCCATTCCTACCTTGGGCACCGACAAGACGGTCACGGCGGTATCGTGCCGGAAAGTCTTGCAACGGTTCCCCACAGCCAGCGAAAGAAAATAAGTCGTATCCCACGTCGCCGACCGGTAGGTCTTCATCAACTCCTCCTCCAGCTGCCTTGTGGAATAGCCCTCGCCATTCCCGAAATCCCAGGTATAGGTAAAATCAGCAAAGGTCAGCGTATCATAATGCCGGGCATCCGTCGTAATCTGAATATCCAGAGGAGCACAGCCGCTGTTCGTGTCCACATCGAAATAAACCGCAGGCGGGTCGCGCAATACGGTCACTGTTTTCTCCGACGTATCACGGCATACCAGCACCGACTCATGATAGGGATAAGGCTTGGAAGCCATACACTTGACCGTATAAAACCCGTGCCGGTCATAAGCATGACGGATGGAAGTCCCGACAGACTCCTCTTTCCGCTCCGGCTCATGCAGGAAATCGAAATGCCACTCGAATGAATGCCCCACCGTATCCGCCGGAACAAACGGATGCTCCACCCCCACGCAAAGCGTATCCGCCACCGCGAAGCGCTTGTCCGGCAATGCCTGCACGGTCAGCGTCACCCTGTCGGTATTCGGACACCCGTAATTATAAGCCTCGTACACATACGTGTATTCATAAGTCAATGTATAATCTCCCGGAGGCACATTCCACCTTTTAATATCGAACTCATACTGCAAATCCTCCTTCCCCAATTTCCAGGTACCCCGGTTCTCCTGCCACTTCCCGCCCTTGATAGAATCCCGTCCGACCAATGGCAACGGCTCATGGTTGTAACACATCTGCAAATCCCGTCCTCCGTCCACGAAAGGCAACGCATGCACCCGCATCGTCATTTCATCGGAGGAGACGCACGCCCCGTTCCGAATCGTATAACGCAAACGCACCTCCCTGTCCTCATACGCCGAAAAGGCAGGATTGAAAAAATAACCGTCGGCATGCTTCTCCAGAATACCGGCATCCAATGTCCCGTCCGTTAGCGACCACACCCCCGTATCCGGCACCGCCACCTGCAGCCGCCGCGCCTCCTCCAGTTCGCAAATATCCTCATCCTTCAACGGATCTATCTTCACCTGCTCGTCGATGCGCACCTGAAAAGACGCCACCGTCAAATCCGGACAATGATTCGTATATTCCACCGTCACCCGATAAAGGCAATATCCCGAAGACTCGACAGGAGCGAAAGCAATCGTAGGATAAAGAGACGTCGAACCGCCTTCTGACCAATCATACGAACCGCCCCCATATTCTGTCGTCACTGTCCAAGCGGCGGCAAGCAACTCATTATTTTTCAAATCCAATGCCGGCGCCTTCACCTCATCCTTCCCCACAAAGCGGAAAGCGCTCTCGCATCCCGCTTGATCCTCCAATTGCAACACCGGCACCCCACGCACCTTCAACGGATACGCCCACTCCCGGGTGTTGCATCCCTCCTCGATAGTCAAATGCACCGTATAATCCCCCGGCATGCTGAACCGGAGTGTCGGCGTCTTCAAGGAAGAGGTCGCCGCATCCGTGCCGTCAAAACCGTACCCTCCTGCCGTGCCTTCCACCGTCCAATGCCATCTCAACTCCCGCTCCGCCTCTGCGTCATTCTCAAAAACCAAATCCTCCCCCACGCAAAGCCCTCGCGGCAGTCCGTAGCCCCGCGGCAGAATCGTCTCCATCCCCCGTATGGCGGTATCAATCACATGAAGCGTATATGCTTTCCGCACCGTCGTCTCCGGACAACCTACCCCGGGCACCGACACGCTCACCGCATAATCCCCGGGCTCCGTCACCGGCACGACAGGCATGTCCGCATCACCGGAAGTCTCCCCTTGCCACACCGGTTGCCCATCCCGTTCCAATAACCAACCGATCAACTGGGAAGGACTGTTGTTATACCACGCTATGTTCACCCACTCCGCCATCTTCACCTCTCCGGGACAAACCTCCTGCCGGTCGCCACTGAAAGTAACAAGGGGGTTCTTTTTTACCGTAATCCAAACCGTGTCGTACGCCTCCGCACAATCGCTTTTCGTCTTTCCGACAACACCGAAAACCCCATAATGCAGGAACTTGACCGTGACAATTTTATTCCCGTTGCCCGGCGGATCGACAATCTCACACAAATCGGTCTTTTCCTGGGCATCATCGATAACAGACCATTCATACTCCAAAGTGGTGATAATCCCCCCTTGCGGATCCCTCCCCTCATTGGAAAATATCAAATTACTCCCCTCACACACGCTGCTGCGGTCTTGCTCTTCTTTTATCTGACTGCTCACCTGGTTATTAAGCACGGAAATAGTCCCCTCGTTCACATACTGCACATCTTTATCTTCACATCCCGGCACCAGGTGGTCATCCGGCATCTCCAGCTTATAATGATAAGTCACGCCCGGAGTGCTAAACTGTATAATGGGCTTTATCGCCGTCGGGTCCCCATCCAAATAAGCCTCCCCCGGAAGCGACGGACTAAACGTCCACTGCACAAGCTCCGGATTGTTGTAAAGATGGTAATTCACCAGCCCCACATTCTGCATATCCAACACATCTCCGGGACAAATGGTCGTTCCGTCCAAATAACAAGCCACAATCTCCGGACGATGTCCCACCTGTATTTTATAAGACTTGGTCGTCTCCACCGGACATGTCCCGGCAATCGACATCTCGGCTTTCAATTCGTACTCTCCGAAATTGATATTCAATGTTGCGGTCCTGTCCTCCAAATCTGCATCGATGATCTCATTCCGATATTTCCCCACAGGCGTAAGTGTCCACCGGCATTTCAGATTTTCCCCGACAGAATTATTCGTAAACTCCAACGTTTCATCAAAACAAACCTTTATCGGCTCACCGGAAGGCTCAGGATCAAAAGCCAGGTCGATTTTCATGCTGGGAATACGCAACTGATGCTCTGCAAAACCCGGATCCGGACACTCCACTCCGTTCGCCGTCGCCGGAGGCATGCTGACATTAATGCCATAAGTCGTACTCCCTGCCAACGTAACTTGAGGGTATAAATCCTGACCCATATATACCATTTGGTTGTTATCCATATTCAAGATAAACCAGGTCGGTTGTATATTTCGTGCATCATTCCCGTTCCAAATATACGAGACGCTCCCATCCGCAAAATTCAAGGTCTTGTTCCCGTCCGCATCCGAACAGATTATATCTTTCAGATACAAATAAACCTCCGGATTCTTGCGTACATTGATGGTCACCTCTTTCTCGCTCTCCGGGCAGGAATTGGACAAAGTCAGTCTTACATGAAACCGTCCATACCCATGAAACCGGATTCGCGGCTCTCGGGAATTGGCATGGGTACCGTTCTCGTACACAAAATCAAACCCCTCCTGCGCCCAACCGTCATCCTTCCACACCATCCACTGAAATGTCAGAGGCTCCTCCCCCGTCGATTTATTAATAAAAGACACCGACGTGCCGGAACAAATCTCATTGTTCGAGACTTCAAAATCCACTTTAGGCGATTCGATAACTTTAACCACAGACTCGACAACCCGCTCCGAACACTCCGCACTTCCGGTACGCACGGTCAAAGAGACCTGATAAGTTCCCGGTTTATCATAGACAATCACCGGCACCCTGTCAAAAGAAACCGGCTGTCCTTCGAATCTCCAGATATAAGTCATGTTCTCATTACAATCCAAATCCTTCCCGCCATATGTATTGTTTTGAATGTTAAGCGGATATCCGGTGCAACTGGGGCCCTGAATAAAGAAACTGACTTTGGGAGGAACAATCACCGCCGTACGATAGGAAGGCGTCGCAGCTCCCAAGGTCGCGGAACATTCATTTCTGACATCCAAATCCACACGGATGGGACAGGATTCCGTCTTGAAAATATGCTTAAAAATACCCCCCATGTTCACCACCTCCTGCTGCGTCATATTCCGGGTCCCGTCCCTGTCCAGAACCAACTTATAAGTCGTTCCCGGACTCTGCTTGTCATAATCGATGATTTGAATCACAGATTCCTCCCCCTGGCACACCCCCACGTCCGGCATTTTCAATGCCACATCCGGCTTATTCAGCCTCAACACATCGTAAGTGCGCGACAAAACCTTGCTCCCATTGGCAGACCTCCACGAAAATACCAATTTATACACCTGAAAACCATAATACCGGTGTTTCATCGACCCTCCCCCGTTCCAAACCTCCACAGGACTGCCGTCTCCCCAATCCACGGAGTACACCCCGCCGGTCAAGCCCGTGTGGGACGACTGGTTGAAAATCTCCAGTTCCTCCCCTTTCACCGCATCGCCATTGCATAATTTAAAATCATATGGACTAGCCAACATCAAGTCATTGTTCGTCTGCGCCGACAAAGAGAGAGGCGCCGACACCCACAGTGCCGCCGACACCCACACCAACATCCGCCATCCCCGCAAACATCCGATATATTTCATCTTCCTCATATAGCCTCCATCCGTTACTTACAACTTAAATGCCTTGCCCGACCTCTTTCTCAACGGTTTCCCCTTGCCCCGCAACGTGTTCCGATTGTTCGGCGAATGCTCGAAACGATTCACGCAACGCTTCGGAGCACGGGCCACATACCAATGCAAAGACACTGAGTGAGTCGTATTCTTGTACATCGTGCCCTGGTGCGTCGGAACCTCATACGTATAACCCACCTTCCAACCCATCTCATCCCCGCGCCTCAGGTTCACCCCCAGATGCACCAGCAGCGTCCCCAGCTTCAAACCGTCATAACGGTCCGTCTTCAACCCCAACCCGATCATACCGAAACGCTCCTCCTCCCAGCTCACCCCGAAGTGCACATTCTTCATCACCGACTGGAAATCCATCAACAGATAAGGAGACACCACCGTGTTCATCCGCCGCATCGCAATCGGATGAGCATAAGAAAGATAACCCGAAAAACGGCGGTTCAGCATATTCTCTTCCGAGGACTTCGAACCGTGCTCCGACAAAAAAGACTGCGTCGATTCGATGATGTGGTACACCGAAAAACCGTACTCCAGGCTCGCCAAGCCGTGCCACCCCACATTGAAAACCGTCTCCCCGTATATCCCCGCCGACATGTCGAACATCCAGATCTTGTCCGCATAAAAACGAATCATCTCCGGCGACACGTCCAATATCTGACCGTAGAACGGATCCAGCTGGTCCCCCAGCGTGATGCGCGTCGGGTCCACTCCCTTGCGGTAAACCGTCGGCTGCAAACCCGCCTGCAAAACCGTATGGTGAGCCAACTTCACCCGACCCGACAAAGAAACCCCCAGCATGTCCGTCGTGTAAGACAACGCCCCCTCCCGGTCCCGCTGGTAAAGCACGGACAAACCCCCGAGACCGAAAGTCCGGCGCTCGCGGAAAGGATAATCGAAAGCCGCGAAATAAGAACGGAACTCCAAGGGGTGCGTCCAGTAAGAACGCTGCAAACCAAGGCTTGTGCGCATCATCCCGTCAAAACCCGTATAACCCGGATTGTTGAAGGATTTCCACATGAAAGGATGCGAAAGCTTCGTATCCTGGCCACGGGCACACAAGCCCCCCGCCAGGAACACAAACCACAACAAACCTCTTTTTATCGTACACTTTCGCATGCCCCACAAATGTAGCGCTTCTCCCCGAAACCCCAAAAAAAACACCCCGAATATTTCCTTTGCGCAAAAAAACACACCTGCACCTCTCATTTTTTGGCAAAGAATTTTGCAGAAACAAAAAAACACCCTATATTTGCCACGCTTTTAACAAAAAAAGATTCCTTAGTAGCTCAGTTGGTTAGAGCGGCGGACTGTTAATCCGTAGGTCGTAGGTTCAAGTCCTACCTGAGGAGCGAAGTTTAAGCGGTTAATTCCTTAGTAGCTCAGTTGGTTAGAGCGGCGGACTGTTAATCCGTAGGTCGTAGGTTCAAGTCCTACCTGAGGAGCGGAGAGCCACCCGATGGGTGGCTTTTCTGTTACCCTTTCCGCTCGATATCCCGCAGGTTCTCCATCTTTTTCTTCGCCAGGAAACCGTTGATATCCTCCAGATGCTCCTTCACCCGTCCGCCTCCGAACTCATACACCTTCGTCACCAGCCCGTTCAGGAAATCCCGGTCGTGCGACACCATGATGACCGTCCCGTCAAAATCCGTCAATGCCCCCTTCAGCACCTCTTTCGTCTTCAGGTCGAGGTGGTTCGTCGGCTCGTCCAGAATCAGCAGGTTCACCGGCTGCAACAACAGCCGTATCATCGCCAGACGCGTCCGTTCGCCTCCCGACAAGACCTTCACCCGCTTGTCAATATCATCCCCGCTGAACATGAACGCCCCCAATAAATTCTTCGTATTGCTTTTCAGCTCCGCCGGCGTCACCTCGTCCACCGTCTGGAACACCGTCAGCTCCTCATCCATCAGCGACGCCGCATTCTGCGCGAAATACCCGATTTGCACATTATGCCCCAGCGTCAGCCGTCCCGCATAATCCCCGATTTCCCCCATCAGGCACTTCACCAGCGTGGACTTCCCCTCCCCGTTCCGCCCCACAAACGCCACCTTCTCCCCCCGTTGAATCGTAAAACCCGCATGCTCGAACACCCTCTTCTCCCCGTAACTCTTTCCCAAATCCTCCACAATCACCGGATAACTCCCCGACCGCGGCGCCGGCGGAAACTTCAGCCGCAACGCCGACGTATCCTCCTCATCCACCTCTAAGATTTCCAGCTTCTCCAACATCTTCACCCTCGACTGCACCTGCAGCGTCTTCGAATAAGTCCCCTTGAAACGCTCGATGAACTCCTTCGTCTCCGCAATCATCTTCTGCTGCTCGTCATACGCCTTCTGCTGCTGCGCCCGGCGTTCCTTTCTCAACTCCAGGTATTTCGAATAATTCACCTTATAGTCGTATATCCGCCCCATCGTCACCTCGATGGTCCGCGTCGTGATGCGGTCGATGAACGCCTTGTCGTGCGAAATCACCACCACCGCCTTCCCGTTGCTCACCAGAAACTCCTCCAGCCACTGAATCGAATCGATGTCCAAATGGTTCGTCGGCTCGTCCAGCAACAGCACATCCGGATTCTTCAACAACATCTTCGCCAACTCGACACGCATCCTCCATCCCCCGCTGAACTCGCTCGTCTGCCGCTGCAAATCCTCCCGCCGGAACCCCAATCCCAGCAACGTCTTCTCCACATCCGCCTCGAAATGCGTCAGGTCGATGGCGTAGAACTTCTCGCTCAACGCCGACACCTCCTCGATGAGCTTGTAATACTCCGCCGACTCGTAGTCCGTCCGTTCCGACAACTGCCGGTTCAACTCCTCGATGCGTCCCTCCATCTCGAACAGGTGCGCGAACGCCTGCGCCGCCTCTTCATACACCGTCCTCCCGTCCTCCGTCATCAGGTGCTGCGGCAGGTACGCCACCACCGTATCCTTCGGCGCCGTCACCCTACCCCTCGTCGGCTTCCGCTCGCCCGCCAATATCTTCAACAACGTGGACTTCCCCGCCCCGTTCTTCCCCATCAGCGCAATACGGTCCTTCTCGTTGATTTGAAACGAAATATCCTTAAACAATGCCCGGTCCCCGAACTCGACCGTCAAACCGTCTATCGAAATCATAATTTATCCTTTTCTGTTTATCCTATTGCATGGAGACAAAGATACGCATTATATTTGAACGCACGAAGCCTGCCCGGCCATGGTTTTTCAGGTTGCGCTCCGGACCGGAGGCGCAAAAGTTGGGGGCGGAAACCCCCAACCGTGCCGCCGCGGCATCGAAATCCCTTGCCGTCAGAGCCGATGCCGCTGCCATCCTCACTCCAGTCCGACGGTGATATACTTGCTGTCGGAAGCGATGTCCTTCCCCGCCGAGCAGACAAAGGCATACGCATGCACCTGCTCCGCCTCCCAACCTTCGGGCAGCGCCGCCGTCTGCGTCTCCAACTCCGAGCGCTTGCCCAGCTCATACACCCCGCACACGTTCTGCCCGCTCTCATACAGGGCGACGTACACCCGGTCGGAAGCGTCCGAATCGGGGCCGAAGCCGCCCGCCGCGCCGCTCATCGTCACCTGCCTCTCCTCCCGGGAGATGCTCACCGCCACCTGCGGCACCTTGCGGCTGCCCTGCGAGCACACCAACGCCGAAAAATCCGTCACCGCCTGCAAATCGTCGTTCACCGCCACCGCCTGCGTGTTCAGGCGCACAAAAGTGTTGTACGTCGTCTCGATGAGGGGACGCTGCGGGAACCCCAGCCGGTGGGCGGCGCGGAAACCCCGCGACAGCCGCGCCAGCTCGCCGAGCCTCACGCGCCGGATCTGTTGCTCGGGCGTCCGCGGGTTCCGGACCTCTTTGGTTTTCATACGCAGGATATTGATACCCCGGGAACGGTAAGTGGTCAGGTTACCGAATGATTTCTTCAATGTCACGAATGCTGCTGATTCAAAAATTGCCATAATAATTCAAATTTAAAAGTTAAAATTCAATGTGTTTGCTTGTCGAAAAATCCCCTCCGTCCGCCGCCTCGAAATACAGGTAGAGGTGTCCCCCTTCCGCCCCTTCGGGCGGGAAGCGGATGGTGGCGCGGCAGTCGCCCCGGCGCGCGCCGCCCGTGTCCGCCAGGTGAAGCCCGTAGTTCCCCCTGCCCGTCATCACCACCGCCCGCAGCCTGTCTTCCTCCGCCCCCCGCCACGGATACTCCGCCGGCTCCCACTCCGCCTCCAGGCACTCCCCGCGCCGTCCCGCCACCCGGAAGCCGCCCGGGAAATCCAGCCCGCCCTCCGTCAGGCACAGCCCGTCGAAATCCGCGACCTCTCCCCCGGCAGTAAAACGCATCAGGTTCCGCCGGATGAAGCCATTCTGCGGCTCCGGCTTGCCCTGGCGGGACATCGTCCTCCACGCCTCCGCCAGCCCCGCCGCCTTCAACGAGCGGTAGAAGAGGACGCAGGCGGCAAAGCGTCTGCGCTGCGTCCGCTGTGCCGTCGTGGCGGGAAGCAGGGGCGCTTGCGGGAGGCGGCGGACATAGACGCCGTACTTGCCTTGGCAAATCACCACATCCCCGATCTTGCCGCTGAACAACTCCAGGATTTCCCGTTTACACCTTGCCATGGCTTCTCCTTTTTCCGAACAGGTACTGCATCCCCTCCAGGCCACGCCCCACCACATAGCCGCCCAACCCGATTTCTATCAGGTTCCAGAAACGCGAATCCTCCTTCAGGTACGGAATCTCCATGAACGTCCCCGCCAGCACCACCGCCGCGAACGACAGCATCACCAGCGGCCGCCACGAACGTTGCAGCCAGTTGCCCGACGCCTCGCGGCCGACAATCGCCGCCTGCCGCTCCGTCAATTCCTCCGCATAGCGGCACACGATTTGCGTCACCTGCGTTTCCAACTCTTTTTTCTCGCGGGAGGAGATGGTCAGCTGCCCGACCATTTTTCCGATCTCCCCCGCCAATCCGGTTAAAATCTTCATATTGTTTTAGATTTTAGTGAATAATAAATTGTCGATGCAATATTACCGCCTTTGCCACCCCCTCCTTATCCCGTGGGATAAACAAAAAACGCACTCCGCCCCGCTTTTCTTCCGACTCCCGCGCGGGCAGGGCGTTCCCGTCCGTTCTTTTTTTCTTTTCCTCCTTTCCCTTATCCCCCTCCCCCTTTCCGGCAGAGGGATACAAACCACGCTCTCCGACAGGAGGTTACAGGCGCCCACACCGATTCACCGGCAAAACCGGGCACTTTTCTCCTTTTTCAGGAGGGAAGAAAAAAGAATGATTTCGGCATAAAATGCGCCGCCGGGCTATTTCGCCTTGCTTTTCGGGGAGGAAAACAGCAGCATCAGAAAGTGCTTGCGGAGGTGGTCGAGGAAGAGCGTCGCGCTGTTGCGCTGGGTCAATTGCTTGCAGATGGTGGCATAATTGGACGGGAAGGCGATGTGGAAACTGTGGGCGAGGAACCGCGTCAGCCCGATGCGCGACGGGGTGCCGCTCAGGCACTCGATGCAGTCGCAGGCATAGAGGGCGCCCGCCAGTTCGGTCAGCTCCGTGTCGCTCAGGCGGATGCGATAGGAGTCGGCGGCCTCTTTCCCCTCGTCGAAAAAGAGCGAACGCTGGCGGGTGAACGAATCGTGCTGCAGGGCAAGGTAATCATCCAGATAGTGCTGCTCGGCACGTGTCAGCGAAGAGTACGCCACCCGCCGCCCCTCGCGGACGATGGTCAGGTAGCGGTGGGTGGGGCGCTTGTCGCTCCCGCACCCGTAGAGCGCATGGATGTTGCCGAAGTGGTGCAGGCAGACGCGCTGCACCGCCTGGCTCTTGTGGCTGCGCTCCATGTAGGATAGCAGGTAGGGCACCGACATGATTTCCCCCTCCTGCAGGCGGCTTTGGAACACACCGGGTGTAGAAGCCCCGTTGAAACGGACGGGATAAGGCGCGCCGGGCACGATTTCGGCTTCGGCGCAGGTCAGGTTATGAAGATAGGCGGCTAAATAATCCAAATTTTTCATCGTTATTATAATATATGAGTTCGGGACAAGAAAATGCTCTTGTCCCGAATGTGTGTAATTAATTCCGGCCTTCACCGACGGCAAAAAACTGCCGGCGGCAAAGACCGGAAAAAGGATGATGGAGAAATGTTTACCTCGCTTTGTAGGCTATGTCCTTGACGATGCCGAAGCCGCTGTACGTTTTGCCGAACTGGGTCAGGTCGGCGGCAAACTCGGGCACGTCATAGAACCGCAGGATGCCTTCGCTGCCCGCCTCCGCTCCGGACTGGGCGGAACCCACCGCCAAGCGGTACTGGTAATCGGGTATATTTTCGGGATAAGGAACGTACGTGCTCGGTAATTTATTAAACTTAAGCATCGTGATGTTTTCGCCCGACAGAGTAAGTACCCGTTTGGCGGAACGGGCCGCCATGTCGTACAGATAGACCTCACTCCCGTTGTCGTACATCAGGAACGGCAACGTGGGGTGGAACGCATAGTGGGTGGCATTTGCCAATCCCGGCGCCGAGGAGGCGTCGATGTCAATGTAGGTGCTCTGTACAGGCGAATTCATATATTGCCCGGTCGTGATTCCGTATATGCTGTACTGCCCTGCGGCGTCTTTCATCAAGGCAAAGACCAAACCGCTCCCTTGATTCGTACCTGACATATAGACCATATCTTTTCCCGTGGTCCAGTCGAAAAGTTTGGCGCCCGCTTCGGGTTCTTTCGGGTCGAATAAATATTTTGTCCCATTGGCTACGCCGTAAGCGTATGTCATGAAATATTTGAACCTCTTGTTCGTCACGTCATACAACACCCCGTTGTACCCGTTTGACTGCCAACGGAATCCGACAAAAGGTGCCACCTTGTAGTTCGGTTCCGTAAACGGCACGTCCACATTGATTTTGAAATCATACAGGGCATTGTCATTAGCTCTTAGGTAAGCATCCCCATTGGAGGTGACAACTACGCAAGCATAATTGCGCTCTTCCTGAACAACGAAATCTTCCGGGAAACGTGCAAATGCCACCCCCCTTGGGTCATCATAATCCCGCTGGCTGAAATCGCCGTTGTAAGACCATATCCGGAAACTGTTGTCTTCACTGTACAAATTCAAATAGGGAGATGCATAAGCCCCTAAATTGCTTTGCATGTACATTTGGCAAGCACCATGCATTTCCGGGAGAAAATCCAATACGTTTCTGGATACGAAGATACGTTCGCCGACTTCTCCGAGCATATCTACTCTGACCTTGCGGTCTTCCCCTTCTTCACATAACACCAACCATCCTTGGGTGGTGGAGGTCGATATCTGGATTTTGAACTCGGTGCTGGTGACAATATTCGTCCGCAAGTCTTTCACCTTAAACCAGGCGGTATAAGCTCCGGGAGACATCACCGCCAGGATATCCAAATCCTTCACCATGGCGGAATCCAGCAGGCTCGGCTCCAGGAAGTCGCTGCCCGCCGGCTTATTATAATAGTAGGCAAACTCATAATTCGGGTCATCGGCGCTGATTTCCCCGTCGAACTTCGAGGTCACGGTCGGCCTCACCACCAGATTCTCCGCTTTGGACAATGCCGTCACCGGCTCCTCCGGCATGCCGGTGATGGTCAGTTCGTCAATCTCCCGGTAGTCGTAGTTCCCCTTGTCGTCGTAGCAGGAGAACAGACCGAAAGAAAGGCATAATAATAGGATAATATTCTGTTTCATAATTATTTCGTTTTATTCGTATGCGCTGTAATCAACTAAATAATTCGGTCCCAGTTGCATCAACGAACCATCGAGTTCCCGAACAGGATTGCCTTCATCGGCTCTTTTCTGCAATTCCATGCGTGTGAATGTACAGATAGTGGGCGATACTTGAAATAGATTTTGTTGAGTGAACTTTTTATACGTCCATCCCATGACGGAGAGCATGAAACTCAATTTGGCATGGGAATAGGTGCCGAGATTATTGGTATAGTTGTGCCATGAAAACGGCTCTTCATAAACCATGGAATACCGGATGGTGAGCTTTTGGGCGTCGAAAGTGTCGATTCCGACAACATGGTTTTTGATATACGGTTTGAAATACCGGTTCTCTTCCAGTCCCAAGGTGATGTAGCGCACCATGCCATCCGACAGCTCGTCCGTCTTTTTGATTCTGACCACCACATAAGCGATGGCTTCCCCTTTGTGCATGACGAGTTCTTCGGGCAGGAAGTAATCCTTCCCCTCCTCGACGGTGCCTCCGATGGCTTTGAGCGTGAAAGGACGGTCCTCTTCCGAAACATTCCCGAACAACCGGACGGGGATTCTTATTTGGGCGTATTCGCCCGTCACGTTCGTCAAAGAGTTGTCTACCGTTGTGTCGTTGTAATTGTAAGTAATCGAACTGCCCGCGCGGTTATAGCTTGTGTAATAGGCGAAATAAATCCCCGACGTGCCGTCCGGCTCGCCTTCGTAGTAAACCGCCTCGTTTTCCTGGCATGCAATAAGCAGCAAGGAATAACCTATGATAATGGATAATAATCTTTTCATAACGCTTTAGTTTCTGTATTTGATTTCACTGTCCGGCAAGCGCGGCGTATAGTAGGCGTTGCTCATGTTCAGCATTTGGTTGGTGGAACCCGACTGGATTTGGCGTGTGCCCGTCCGCTTGTAGTAGAACCACAGCTGTCCCTCGCAGAGGAACTCCTTGGCGTACTCCTTCACCAATTCCGCCTCTAATCCCGTGGTCACCTCCACCTGGTTTCCCCGTCTCAGGCGGTGCGCATTCAGGTAATCGTATTTCGCCTGCTCTTCCGTGGCGCACTCGGCGGCAATCAGGTACATCTCGCTCACGCGGATCAGCGGCATCAGCTTGCCATAGACCAAATCGGTGTTCTCCAATTTCCGGAACCGCACGTTCATCAGCAAATCCGCTTCCCCCGGAGTGTTGGAAGCCTCCCACCAATGGAAGCGGTAGTCGCTCAACTGGTCGTCGCCGAACAGCGTCTGCACCCGCTGCGCCGCCGGAATCAGCTTGTTGTTACTGCTGGCGTTGGAGGAGTTGAAATAGGTGTCGTAGAGGTTGTTCTTGTCCTCGTTCAGCAGGGAGAACAGCACTTCCGACGAGAACGACCGGTTCGGGTTGTCAAAGTCGGTGGCTGCGCTGCGCGTCACGGCGGGGTAGAGCGTGTCCGCCCCCGGGTTGTCGATAATCATCCGGGCATACCGCAGTGCCTCCGCCGGCTGTCCCGCCCATAGGTGCACCCGCGCCTTCAGCGCCACCACGGCGTGGTAGTTCAGGCGCAGCCCCCGGAAGCGGTAGGTGTTCCCGTCATTGTCGCGGTCGTTGGCATTGACCGACATCAGCATCCCTTCGCTCACCGCGGGGTCCCACTCCTTGAGCATCGCCTCCGCCTCGGTCAGGTCCGCCAGCACCCGTTCGATGACCTGGGCGCCCGTCAGCATCTCGGGGGTCGCCACGGTGGTGTTCGCCTTGTAGGGAATCGCCTGCGCGTCGAGGTTGTCGGGCACGGAACCGAACATCCGCAACAGGTCGAAATGCAGGAAAGCCCGCAGCGCCAGCGCCTCCGCCTTGACGAGGTTATACTGTTTGTCGTTGAGCACCTCGCCCCGGCGCTCCTCGGCGTTCTTCAGGATGTTGTTGCAGTCGAGAACCAGCTTGTAAGCCTCCTCCCAATAGCTTTGCAGCAGGGCTTTCACATTGTCTGCCGTATAGACCTGATTCGCCAGGTTGTAGAACAAATCTTGGTCCTGCGACACGTTATAGCGTTGCGCCATGATTTCCACGCCGTGCACGGTCATGAACGCTCCGTAGAGATTGGGGCTGAGCATTTCGGTGTACACCCCGTTCAAGGCGCCCCAGAAGCCGCTCACCCGGGAGAATACCCGCTCCTCGGCGATGCGGTCGGACGGTTGGATGTCCAGCCAGTTGTTGCACGCCGTGCACAACAGGAGGCCCGCCACGATGCTGCTTGTGTATTTGAATATCTGTTTCATGGTAATTCGGATTAATGGTTAAAATGATGCGGAAACGGACAGCGAGAACGACCGCGCGAACGGATACTGCGTGCCCCGTTCCGTCTTGATGGAGGAGACTTTGAACACCTCGTTCATATAGGCGTTCACCCGCAGGGCTTTCAACCCCGCCTTGGCGATGAGCGCCTGGTCGAACTCATACCCGATTCGGAAAGACTCCAGCGACAGGGTGTTGTCGTCCTCCACGAAGCGCGACGACATCTGCGTCGAGCCGTTCAGGTTGATGGCCTTGTATTTGGCGCGGTCGCCCGGCTCCTTCCAGCGGTCGTAGAACGCCCGCTTGTCCTGGTTGCTGTTCAGCCCGGAGGAGGTGATGTTCTCCACCTTGTCGAAGAGGGCGCTGTTGAACATCTGCCCGCCGCACCGGTAGCGGAAGTCGAAGTTCACGCTAAATCCCTTGTAGGTGAACGACGTGCCGAAGACCCCCTCTATCTTGGGACGGTCTACGCCCACCTTCACCTCGTCCGCGTAGCTGAAATCATAGGTGTACGAACCGTCTTTCTTGATGAAGATTTCCCGTCCCGTGGCAGGGTCGATGCCCGCGGAGCGCACCGCCCACAGGTCGTCGGGGCTGGCGCCGTCGTAGTAGCGCTTCAGGTTGGTGTTCTGCCCCTCCTCGTTGAACTTGTCCAAGGCGTTGCCGATGTTGTCGAACTTGGACTTCTGCGTCCGGAAGTTGTAGCGCAACGACCAGATGACGCGCTCGCCCGGGCGGTAAATCGGGGAGACGGTCACCGACCCGTTGAAGCCGTTCGACCGCTGCTCGCCGATGTTGGTCATGACGGACTTGACGCCGACGGACGAGGGCACGCTGATGGATGCCAGCACGGGGTCGGTGTTCTTGTCATAGTAGTCCAGCGTGAACGACACCCGGTTCTGCAACAGCGTCACATCCACCCCGATGTTCTTGTCCATGGTCACCTGCCATTTCAGGTCGGGATTCCCCAAGGCATACAGATTGACCGCCTGGTCGAAATAGTTCCGCTGGCGGTTGTTGAAGTTGTAGGTCGTGATGCTCTGGTAGGAGGCGAAGCTCTGGTTTCCCGGGTTACCGATGGAAGCCCGGATTTTCAGCATCTGGAACAGGTTGGTATGGTCGGCGATGAACGCCTCATTGTGCAGGTTCCACGCCAGACCGAACGACCAGGTGTGCGAGTAGCGGCGGTTGCTCCCGAAAACGGAGGAACCGTTCAGGCGCCAGGTGGCGTCCATCAGATACCTGCTGTTGAACGAATAGCCGCCGTTCAGGTAGGCGCTCATCGACCTTGCCCGGCTCTCGCTGTAAGAAGCCTTCCCGTTCTCCGGATAGCTGTTGGCGAATGCCGGGGTGTCGTAGTTCCCCTTGGGGAAGCCGATGACGGAATAGCCGTTTTTCTCGGAATCCGAACTGGAGAAGGTGGCGCCGCCCACCAGATTCACCTGGTGCTTCTCGGCGAAGAGGGCACCGTAGATGGCGGAGAACTCCCCGTCGTAATTGAAGCGCTTGGTGTTGCTATACGCCAGCGCCCCTTTCTTCAGCTCCTCCGTCTTCTCATAACGGGAATCTTCCGGCGAGGTGAAGGTGTCCGCCTCGTCGGTCGTCCGCGTCAGTCCGATGCGCCCGCGCAGTTTCAGCGCGCGGAGGGGGTTGTATTCCACGGCAAAGTTGTCCGTGATGCCTATCGACCTTTTCAGCGCGCGGCTGTTCAGGCTGGCGTTCCACAGCGGGTTGGGCGCTTCGATGAAGCCCTGCACGTACTCCAGCCATTTCTGCACCTGCCCGTCCTCCCGCTTTTCATAATAGGGGTTGGCGGCGGCATATTCGGAGAAGCCCACCACCGGGTCGCCCGAATTGGAGAGATTGAAGGTCAGCTTGTTGCTGAACTGGAACTTCCCTTTGCGGTACAACAGGTCCAGGTTACCGCTGAACACGTTCTTCTTGGAATCCTTCATCACGCCCGTCACCCCGTTGTAGCTCAGTCCGAAACCGTAGCGCATGTGCTCGTCGCCACCCTCGGCATAGAGGCTGTGGCGGTGGTTGAAGCCCATCCGCAGCGGCTCCGACAGCCAGTAGGTGTCCACCCCGCGGGCCACGGAGCGCAGGTGGTTGTTGTGCAGTTCCTGGAGTTTTTCCCCTTGCTCGAAAGAGCCTCCGAAGCTGCTGACCTTGTAGCGGTTGGCGTATTCCTCGAACGACGTCTTCTCCCGGGCGTTCATCAGGTTGTAGCTGGAGAGGTCGGGCACCGAGAAATTGAAGTTGCCCGAATAGGTCACCCGCAACTGCCCCTGCACCGGCGTCTTGGTCTCCACGACCACCACGCCGTTCGCCGCCTTCGAACCGTAAATCGCCGTCGAGGCGGCATCCTTCAGGATGGTGATGGACGCCACGCGGTCCATGTCTAAGTCCACGATGGTCTGCAACGTCGTCTCGAACCCGTCCAGGATGAACAGCGGCTGGTTCGGGTCCGCCTCCAGCTCCTCCCGCATCCCGATGATGCTCGTCTTGCCGCGGATTTCGATGTCCGGCAGGCGGTTCGGGTCGGAACCCCATTCGTTGCTCTCCATGATGGCGAACGCCGGGTCGAGGCTCTTCAGGCTCTGGAGGATGTTCTGGTTGCCCACCTCCTTCAGCTTGTCGGCGGTGAAGGTGGACGCCGAACCGGTGAAGTCGCTCCTTTTCCGCTCATAGATACCGGTCACCACGACGTCGTCCAACGTCTGGCTGTCCTCCTCCAGCACCACGTCATAGGTGGTCTGCCCCCCTTTCATCGCCACCTCCCGCGTCTTCATCCCCACAAAGGTGAACACCAGCACCGGCTGCGCCGCCGTCACGGGCACCTTCAGCACGAACCGCCCCTCCGCATCCGTCGAGGTCCCGAGGGTGGTGCCTTTCACCAGGACCGTCACCCCCGGCATCGGGGCGCCCTCCTTGTCCGTCACCTTTCCGGTGATGTCCGTCACCTCCGGCGCCTGGGTTACTGCTGCCCGGCTCTCCCCGGGACGTTGATGCGTGTCACGCATCTCTTTCGACACGCGTTCCAGGTACTGCCCCCGCATCCCCTTTTCCGACCGCCCGGCGGAATCGTCCGCCCGAAGCTGCCCTCCGAGAATGCCCAACAGTACCGTCAAACCAATGAATCTAAACTTACTCATGTGTTAATTAGGTTTAGGTTTTACAAAAAATGTTTACTGTCGAGGCAAATATATGGAAATTATTTTACAATAAAAACACATGTAATAAAAATTCATGCGGATTTTTGATTTTCCATTGGAAAAGGAAGCGGGAGAGGCTGTTTTGGAAGGGTGTCGTGCGAGGAATGAAAGCAAGCCGAAGACATATCGGAGGCAGGTTGCGCCATGGTTCCTCGCCCCTTCCGTCGTTGCTCGGTCGGAGCTTCTTCGCACCTCATTCGCTCCCGGGCGACCGAGGTGCGAACGAGCCCCGAAGCAGCTGCGAAGAAAGGAGCAGGGAACCATAGGGCAACTTAGGGGAAATCAAAAAATAATTCATTATATTTGCGCTAAGTGAATTGCAGTCATCTTGCAAGTTGACTTAAAAAGATTTGACACCGATTATGTTGACACCAGAAGAAGTAAAGACTCTTTTATCAGATATGGAAAGCGATAGAGTTGAGCGTACCATATCGACAACCGATACAAATAAATTCGGACAGGCTATCTGTGCGTTTGCCAATGATTTGCCAAATCACAATTTATCCGGATATCTTATTATTGGTGCAGATGATAAAACAGGGAAAGTAAGCGGTCAAGTAAATATTACCGACCAGTTGCTGCAAAATCTTGGAGGAATAAAAACGGATGGGAAGTTGCAACCTCAGGTCAGTATGACAGTAGAAAAAGTCGCTTTGCCTGAAGGAGATGTGGCCGTGGTCACAGTTCAGCCTTGCGAATTTACCCCCGTAAGATATGAAGGTCGTATCTGGATTCGTAACGGTTCGCGTAAGTGTATTGCCAGTGAAGCAGATGAAAAACTGTTGTTGGAAAAACGTATCAGTCGAATGCAGACGTTTGACGCACTTCCGTGCATAGATGCTACGATTGACGATATTGATGTAGCTGCATTTCAACAGGGATACTTGCCAAAGGCATTCCCGGAAGAGGTCTTGCGAACCGACAAACGTACTGTTAAACAACAGATGCAGGCTTTAGGCTACTTCAACACGAAACATAATTGTCCGACATATGCCGGCATTATAATGTTCGGGGTGAATCCCGAACGGTTTATGCCCGGATGCTATGTGCAATATGTGCGATTTGGTGGTCTGAATCGTGCAGCAAAAGTGGAAAATGAATATAAATTTTCCGGCAATCTTGTGAAAGTGTTGTCGCAACTGGATACTTTTGTTGATGCTTCAATTACAAACCGTAAGCCGGTGTTTGTATCGGCATTGAGAGAAGAGATAAAAGTGGATTATCCTCATTGGGCTACTCGAGAACTCCTGATGAACGCTATTTGCCACCGAGACTATCAGGGCAATGGTCCGGTGCAGTTTTATCAATACGATGACCGTATTGAAATAATGAATCCCGGAGGTCTCTATGGAAAAGCTACACCGGAAAACTTCCCGTATGTCAATGATTATCGTAACGGTGTTGTTGCAGAAGGTATGAAAGTTCTTGGTTTTGTAAACCGATACAGTCGTGGAGTACAAGCTGTTCAGGATGAATTGAAAACCAATGGTAACGGAGAGGCTGAATTTCAACTTCATTTTGCGACAGCCTTTCTTGTGGTAGAGCATCTTTCTGTTCACACTACGAAAGGTGAGAAGAAAGGTGAGAAGAAAGGTGAGAAGAAAGGTGAGAAGAAAGAAGTAAAAAAAGAGTTGAAAGAGGTATTGGATTTGATTCGACAAAATCCTAACATTACTTATAATGAACTAATGACCGAACTCCATATCACTCAAACCCCGTTATATCGACGTGTAAAGAAGCTCAAAGATATGAAAGTGATAAAGAGAGAAGGCGGCCGTTCAAGTGGTAGATGGATTATTCTCGACTAATATTTACAACTTGCCTAAAAACCCATTGTTTTCCATTACAAAACAGGAAAATCAAGGCACAAAAAAAAGGAGTTAAACATTGTTCAACTCCTTGGCTTCGAGTACTCAGGGCGGGAATCGAACCCGCACGTCTGTTGAGGACACTGGATTTTGAGTCCAGCGCGTCTACCAATTCCGCCACCTGAGCAAAGTGTTTCAAGAACTCGGGTGCAAAGGTAGAGTTTTTTACATTACCTCCAAAGGATTCCCGATTTTTTTTTGCATGTTTTTTTGAAATCCGTACCTTTATCAGCGCAAACAACAAGACTGTCATCATGATTAAAAACATTGTATTCGATTTGGGCGGCGTAGTGGTAGAATGGCATCCGGAGCGCCTGCTGGAAGCATACCCCGGGGATAAGGAATTGCCGCTGGCACTGTTCCGGGGCGGGTTCTTCGAGCGCTACTGGACACAATTCGACCGCGGGGTGCTGACCCAGACGGAAGTAAGCGCGGAAATGAGCCGCTTCACGGGACGCACCTACGCGGAGTGCTGGGATTTCATGGAGTACATCAAGCACTTCCTCGTCAATATCCCGGAAACAGAGGCTCTGATACGGGAACTGGCAGGAGAGGGCTACCGGCTGTTCTGCCTGTCGAACATGTCGGCGGAATACTACGACTATATGAAAGACCGGGATGTGTTCCGCCTGCTCGAAGGGCACCTCATCTCCGCCCACGAGAAAGTCATCAAGCCGGAAGAGGCAATCTACCGGCTGCTGCTGGAACGCTACGGGCTGAAAGCGGAGGAAACGCTCTTCATCGACGACCTGAAACCCAACGTGGAGGCGGCGGAGCGCCTGGGCATCCGCACGGTGCATTTCACCGACCGGAACAAGGGCGTGCGGGAAGTGCGCGAACGGATCCGTCAGGCATAACGCCGCAACCTCGCGTAATAGCGCACGCAAAGCATGACGCCCGTGAGGGTAAGCCCTACGGGATAGCCGCTCCAGACCCCGGTGATGCCCCGGTCAAGGACAAAGCCGAAAAGATAACAGACGGGCAGTGCGACCAACAGGTACCCGATAAAGGAGATGACCGCCATGGAAGTCACGTCGCCGATGCCCCGCAGGGAATTGGCATAGGTGATCTGGAGCGCGTCGCCGAACTGGTAAGCCACAAGGATGGGCACCAGACCGGAGACCACCCCGATAACCTCATCGGAGGTGGTAAACAGCATGCCGATGACGTCCTTCGCAAAGAAAAACACCACGGAAGCCGCCACCGCCAGGCAGAGAATCAGATGGAAGCCCGCCAGGGTGGTACGGCGGACATTCTGCAGGTCGCCGCGCCCGAAAAAGCCGCTGACGCGCACGGTGACGGCTGCGCCCACCCCGTAATAAATCGTGAATCCGAGCGTGGATACTGCCGCCACCACCTGATGGGCGGCAAGGGCGATACTCCCGAACCACCCGATCATCATGCCCGTGATGCCGAAAAGCGCGGTCTCCAGCCCCATCTGTATGCCCACCATCCATCCCATTTTATTCAAGGAGAAGAGGTCGGCGGCATTGTACGTGCCCCGCTTATACCCGACGAAATATTTACGGTAGCGCAGGCTGCGCCGGAAAATCAGAGCGAAAGCCGCAAACATCATCACCCGCGACACCAGCGTCGAGATGCCCGCCCCCACGACGCCGAGGGCGGGAAGTCCGGAGCAACCGAATATCAGGAAATAATTCCCCGCAATATTGAGCACATTGGCGGAAATCATCACATACATCGGGGTGCGGGAGTCGGTGATGCCGTCGGCAAACTGTTTGAACGCGTTGAACATCATGACAAAAGGCAGCGATGCCAGTTGCAGCAGGAAATAAGGGCGAATCAGAGGCAACAGTTCTTCGGGCTGCCCCATGCGGTCAAGGTTGGAATAAAAAATCCCCATGATGATTGCCAGCAGTACCCCCACCAGCAAATTGACAAGCAGGCTGTTGCGCAACATCTGCCCCACATGGAAACGGTCGCTCCGCCCGAAGAGCTGCCCCACAAGCGGCGTCAGCCCGTAAGAGAAGCCCAGACCGAAAAGGATGGGAATATTGAACGCACTGTTCACGAAAGAGGCGGCCGCCAGGTGGGCGGTATCGAACCGTCCCACCATCATGTTGTCCGCCAGACCGACCACCACAATGCCAATCTGCCCGACAACGATGGGTATCCCCAAATGAATCAACGCTTTATAGTGCGTCCGATAGGCATCGAAATATTTCATGGCGCAAAAGTAAGGCTTTTTTAGTTTTTTTCCTACCTTGCAGCGGAAAATGGCAAAAGAGATCAGAACATGAAAAAGAGCATCCATTTTTTACTCCTCCTATGGCTCTGCACCTTCCCGGCACAGGCTTCGGAGGTACTCGAACGGCTAAAGCAAATCCCTCAAATCAGCGACATCGAAGCCATACGGGTGGAAGGCTTCACGGAATACTACCGTTTCCGGTTCGAACAGCCGGTGGATCACTCGGACCCGTCGAAAGGCACTTTCCGCCAGCGGGTGCTGCTGGGACACCGGAAGGCGGAGGCTCCGGTCATCGTGGAACTGGAAGGCTACTACCTCTTCCCCCCGGAGGCGGGAGAACTGACCGGACTGTTCGATGGCAACCAGCTCACCGTCGAGCACCGATTCTTCGACGAGAGCGTGCCGGAAGGCGGCATCCCTTGGGAATATCTCACCATCAGGCAGGCTGCCGACGACCACCACGCCATCATCCAAGCCTTCCGCCGACACCTTTACCCCTCGTCCAAGTGGATTTCCACGGGCATCAGCAAGGGAGGGCAGACCGTACTCTTCCACCGCTACTTCCACCCCGCGGACGTGGACATCAGCGTCCCCTACGTGGCGCCGCTCAACTTAGAGTACATCGACCCCCGCTTGGAGAAATTCCTTAACCGCCTCGGCACCGCCAAGGCGGGCATGAAAGCCATGTTCACCTGGGAGGACCTCAACGCCCCCCACTTCACCATCCGCGATTTCCAGCTCCGGTGTTTCGAACACCAGGAAGAGCTGGCTGCCATGCTGGAACAGTCGGCACAGAAGAACGGCTACACTTTCGAAACCGTCGGAGGCGTGGAACGGGCGCTGCAACTGATGATCCTCGAATACCCCTTCGCCTTCTGGCAATGGGGGCACAACCCGGCGTCCATCCCCGACAAAGAGACCGCGGAACTGCCGGAAGTGTTCGACCACCTCGCACACATCTCCTCCCCCACCTTCTTCGAAGACAAGTATATCCGCCGCATGCAGCCTTTCTTCTACGCCGCCCTGACCGAGACCGGCATGTACAGCTACAACATCAAGCCTTTCAAGAAGTACCTCCCCGCGGAGAAGCACGACATCGACTTCTCCTTCGCCTGGCCCGCCGAAGCGCCGAAAAAGCCCTTCGACGAAGCGCAGATGCGCGCCATCGAGGCATGGCTGCAAACCGACGCGGAGCGGATTCTCTTCGTGTACGGCGGCAGCGACCCCTGGTATGCCACCGCCGCCGACCCCGACAAGAACTGGAAATGCCGAAAGTACGTGCGCGGGGACATGAGCCACCGGTGCCGCATCAAAGACTTCGACCCCGTTTCCAGGGAAGACCTCATCGACACGCTCAAGGAGTGGCTGGGGATGTGAAGGTTTGAAGGGGGAGGAACAAAGATTAGTGATTTTTAATCTCCGAATTTTCAAATCTCCGAATTTTCACATTACCTTTGCGCCGTCATTGTGGAAAGATTTGGCTGATTGCAACCACAGAAAAAAATTGCTAAAACGCATACTTCTGAATTCAACCATCCATTGCCTTTCCCATAATTATTGATTGATGATAAATCTAAATTAAATTATGGGTTATCTATTTACTTCCGAGTCGGTGTCCGAAGGGCATCCCGACAAAGTGGCAGACCAGATTTCGGATGCCATCTTAGACAAAATCCTCGCTTTCGACCCTGCCGCCAAGGTGGCATGCGAGACGTTGGTGACGACGGGGCAGACCGTCATCGCCGGGGAAATCAAGACCGACACCTACGTGGACGTCCAACGGGTCGCCCGCGAGGTCATCAATGAAATCGGCTACACGAAGAGCGATTACATGTTCGACGGCAACAGCTGCGGGGTGCTCTCCGCCATCCATGAACAGTCGCCCGACATCAACCGCGGCGTCGTGCGCGAAGACCCGATGGAGCAGGGTGCCGGCGACCAGGGCATGATGTTCGGCTATGCCTGCAACGAGACCGACAACTACATGCCGCTCTCCCTCGAACTCGCCCACCTGCTGCTGCGCGAGCTGGCGAAGATACGCAAGGAGGGACAGCTGATGCAATACCTCCGTCCCGACTCCAAATCGCAGGTGACCGTCGAATACGGCGACGACAACAAGCCCTCCCGCATCCACACCATCGTCATCTCCACCCAGCACGACGACTTCATCAAGCCCGCCAACGAAACCCCGGAGGCACAGCTGAAAGCCGACGAGGCGATGGCGGACTGGATACGCAAGGACATCCAGGATATTCTCCTGCCGCGCGTGAAGGCGGAACTGCCGCGCCGCGTGCAGAACCTTTTCGACAAGAACCTGATTCTCTTTGTCAATCCCACCGGCAAATTCGTCATCGGAGGTCCCCACGGCGACACCGGACTGACGGGCAGGAAGATTATCGTGGATACTTACGGCGGCAAAGGGGCGCACGGCGGAGGCGCTTTCTCCGGCAAAGACCCCTCCAAGGTGGACCGTTCGGCAGCCTATGCCGCCCGCCACATCGCCAAGAATATGGCGGCGGCCGGCATCGCCGACGAAATCCTCATCCAGATTTCCTACGCCATCGGCGTGGCGCGTCCCGTGGGCGTGTATGTGAACACTTACGGCACCTCGAAAGTCACCCTGAGCGACGCCGAGATTGCCGCCAAGGTCAGCGAACTCTTCGACCTGCGCCCGCGCGCCATCGTGGAACGCCTGAAGCTCTGCAACCCCATCTACCGGGAGACCGCCAGCTACGGGCACATGGGACGCACGCCCGAGGTGGTGAAGAAAGTGTACACGTCCAACTATCAGCCCACCGTGGAAAAAGAGGTGGAACTCTTCACATGGGAGAAACTGGACTATGTGGACAGCATCAAAGCCACCTTCAACCCCTTCAAGAAATAAACCTATTTGTATTTCGTCCGGAGATACGCCGGCAACACCTGATGGAGGAGCGCCGCCTGCGAGCGCTCCTCCTCCGTCAGGTCGGGCGCCGTCTCGATAGCATTGCAGGCATCGATGAGCTGCTCGTCCCGCTCCAGGAAACCGGGGGCATGGTCCTCCAGGTGGAACATGTCGGCAAGCTGCATCTTCTCGATGCACTCCAGCGCCAGGTTGCGCGCCTGCAGGAGATGCTCCTTGCGGTAAGCGGCGAGGAACACCTCAATCACGACGTCGGTGAAGTAGTCGGCGAAATAATGCAACAGCAGGAGGCGGGTCTTGTAATGTTCCCGATTCGCCGCCGGACTGTCAATCAAGGAGGAGAGCATGAGATATGCCAGTTCGGCGGTCTCGATACCCTCCTCCTCCTCTTCGTCCAGTTCCAGCAGCAGCGCCTTGTAGAACGCGTCCGCCAACGGTTCTTCCAGCGCCAGGGCGACGCTTTGGCGGTAATACTCCTTCCGGTTGCCCAACAGGGCAGCCAGTGCCGCGCGCAACGCGCGGCGGCTTCCCGAGCGGGTGTTCTCCCTTACCCGGTCGAGCAGTTCCTGCAAATCATTCATGGGACGGTCCCTCTTCTTTCTTCGTGAAATTCGTCCACCCCTGGGCTTTCAGTTCAAAGGTGTTGCCGTCGCGGGTGGTCATCCGGCATCCCTCCTCCTCGCGGCAGGTGTGCCCGATGACGCTGATGCCGGGCAGGGCACTCAACAGGTCGTGCCGGTCGAGGGGAGCCGTAAAGAGCAGTTCGTAATCCTCCCCGCCGGACAGGGCGCAGACCGTGGCGTTCATATTCAGTTCTTCCGCCATCTTGAACGTCTGGTAATCGATGGGGATACGCTCCTCGTAGAGATTGCACCCCACCTTCGAGTCCTTGCAGATGTGCATCACCTCCGAAGCCAGCCCGTCCGATATGTCGATCATCGCCGTCGGGCGGACGCCCTTCTCGCGGAGCAGCTCCACGATGTCCCGCCGCGCCTCCGGCTTCAGCTGCCGCTCCAGGATATATTCATAGCCGGCAAAATCGGGCTGAGTCCGGTCATTGCCCTGAAACACCACTTTCTCCCGCTCCAGGAGCTGCAACCCCATATACGCCGCGCCGAGGTCGCCGCTCACGCAAATCAACTGGTTGGGCGCCGCCGTGTTCCGGTAAACAACCTCCTCTTCCTCCGCCTCTCCCAGCACCGTGACGCTGATGCACATTCCCGTTCGGGAAGAGGTCGTGTCACCCCCCACGAGGTCGATGCCGTAGCGCTCGCAGGCAAGGTAGACCCCCGCATAAAACTCCTCCATCCCCTCGATTGAAGCATGGTTCGACAGCGCCAGCGAGAGGGTTATCTGCCGCGGCGTGCCGTTCATGGCGTAAATGTCGCTCGCGTTCACCGCCACCGCCTTATATCCGAGGTGTTTCAACGGCGTATAAGCCAGATCGAAATGAACCCCTTCGATCAACATGTCGGTGCTCACCAGCACGCGCTTCCCCTCATAGTCGAGCACGGCGGCATCGTCCCCCACCCCCTTGCGGGTCGAGGCGTTCTTCAGCCGGATATCGCGGGTCAGGTGGTCAATCAAACCGAACTCCCCGAGAGCGGATAATTCTGTATAACTCATGATGTATTTTTTACGGATTTCCGCACAAAGATAGGATTTTTTCCGGCAACTTATCCCCTCATCCCGCCTTTTGCACCCGCACGTCGGGCAGGAAGCCCGCCACGATGCCCAGCCACGGCAGCCAACTGCTGAGGCGGAAGATGAACTCCACGCCCGTCCGGTCGGCAAGCCACCCGAAAAAGGCGGAAGCCACCCCTCCCAAACCGAACATCAAGCCGAAAAACAATCCGGCAATCATTCCCACCTTGTCGGGCATCAGGTCGGTGGCATACACCAATATCGCCGAGAACGCCGACGAGATAATCAGCCCCACCACCACGGCAAGCGCCACCGTCCAGAAAAGGTTCACGTAAGGCAACAGCAACGCGAAAGGCGCCGCCCCGAGGATGGAGCCCCAAATCACATACTTCCTCCCATACCGGTCGCCCAGCACTCCGCCCGCCAGCGTCCCCACCGCCAGCGCCGCCAGGAAAGCGAACAGGCACAGCTGCGACTCCCGTACCGACACCCCGAAGCGGTCCATGAGGAAGAAGGTGAAATAATTCGTCATGCAGGCGATATAAAAATACTTGGAAAAAATCAGCACCACCAGAATCCCCATCGCCATCCTCACCCGCCCCGCGGACACCGCCGCCACCGTCCCTGCCGCCGTCCGCGCCCGCCGCACCACGTTCGCCAACTGTACGCGGTACCAGTTCCCCACCCCCACCAGACACATCGCCGCCACCACCGCCGCCACCCCGAACCAGGCGATGGCGCCCTGCCCGTGAGGCAGCACTATCAACGCCGCCAACAGCGGTCCCAGGGCATTCCCTCCGTTGCCTCCCACCTGGAAGATGGACTGCGCCAGGCTCTTCTTTCCCCCGGACGCCATCTGCGCCACCCGCGACGCCTCCGGATGGAATACCGACGACCCCAGTCCTATGACACTCACCGCCGTCACAATCCACGCATACCCGTCCGCCCACGCCAGCATCAACAGCCCCGCCAGCGTGAACCCCATCCCCACCGCCAGCGCGTAGGGCCGCGGGTGGCGGTCGGCATACCGCCCCGTGAAGGGCTGAAGGATGGAGGAGGTCATCTGGAACGCCAGCGTTATCATCCCGATCTGCGCGAAAGAGAATCCGTATTTGTCTTTAATCATCGGATAGATGGCAGGAATCACGGATTGAATCATGTCATTCAGCAGGTGTGTGAAACTAATGGCAAACAGCACGGCATACACCGTCCCCTCCGCCACCCGCGGCTCTCCCGCAATACGTCCGAAAGTCGTTTTCATACTCATTTCCATCTGTTTTTTCCCCTGCCCGCAAAGGTACGCTTTTCCCCTTACTCCCGCAAGGGATTCCAAGAGGTCGCTTCAAGTTCATCCGAATCGAAGTGCAAGAGAAGAAGAGGAAGGGAAAAAGGTGTGTCGAAATGAAATAATTTTCCTACTTTTGCGTTATCAATGCAAATTTGAAGACAAGGCATGAAAGACAACATCATAGAAGAGGTCACCGCGGGCGAATACAAATACGGTTTCGTGACGGATGTCGAGACCGAGACGATTCCCAAGGGGCTGAACGAAGAGGTGATACGCACCATTTCGGCAAAAAAGGAAGAGCCGGAGTGGCTGCTGGAGTTCCGCTTGCAGGCATACCGCAAGTGGCTGACCATGAAGATGCCGCAATGGGCGCAACTGAAAGTGCCCGAGATAGATTACCAGAATATAGTGTATTACGCGGCGCCGAAACAGAAGGCGGACAAGAAGTGGGAGGAGGTGGACCCGGAACTGAAAAAGACGTTCGACAAGTTGGGCATACCGCTCACGGAACAGATGGCGCTCTCGGGCGTGGCGGTGGATGCGGTGATGGACAGCGTGTCGGTGAAAACGACGTTCCAGGAGACGCTGGCGGAACGGGGGGTGATATTCTGCTCGTTCTCGGAAGCGGTGAAGAACCACCCGGACCTGGTGCGGAAATACCTGGGGACGGTGGTGCCCTATACGGACAATTATTTTGCGGCGCTCAACTCGGCGGTGTTCAGCGACGGCTCGTTCGTGTACATCCCCAAGGGGGTACGCTGCCCGATGGAGTTGTCCACCTATTTCCGCATCAACGCGCAAAACACAGGGCAGTTCGAAAGGACGCTGATTGTGGCGGAGGATGACGCCTATGTGAGTTACCTGGAGGGATGCACGGCGCCGCAACGGGACGAGAACCAGCTGCACGCCGCCATTGTGGAAATCATCATCGAGAAGAACGCGGAGGTGAAGTACAGCACGGTACAGAACTGGTATCCCGGCGACAAGGAGGGAAAAGGCGGCATCTACAACTTCGTGACGAAGCGCGGACTGTGCCGCGGGGAGAACGCCCGGCTCATCTGGGCGCAGGTGGAGACGGGCTCCGCCATCACATGGAAATACCCGAGCACCATCCTGAAAGGCGACGGTTCCGTGAGCGAGTTCTATTCGGTGGCGGTGACCAACAACCACCAGCAGGCGGACACGGGCACGAAAATGATTCACATCGGCAACAATACGCGGAGCCGCATCGTATCCAAGGGTATCTCCGCAGGCTTCAGCAGCAACTCCTACCGCGGGAAGGTGAAGGTGGTGAAGGGATGCCGGAACGCGCGGAACTACTCGCAGTGCGATTCGCTCCTGTTGGGCGACAAATGCGGGGCGCACACGTTCCCTTACTTAGAAATCGAGAACCCTACCGCCCAGGTGGAACACGAAGCGACTACCTCCAAAATCGGGGAGGACCAGATATTCTACTGCAACCAGCGGGGCATCTCGACGGAGGATGCCGTGGGGTTGATTATCAAGGGATACGCGGGCGACGTGTTGAACAAAATGCCGATGGAGTTTGCCGTGGAGGCACAGAAGTTGTTGCAAATCAGTTTAGAGGGCTCGGTGGGATAAAAAGAACGGACTTTAAAATTCATTGAATTATGCTGAAGATAAAGAATTTACATGCCTCGGTCGATGGCAAGGAGATATTGAAGGGAATCAATTTGGAAATCAACGCCGGAGAGGTACATGCCATCATGGGACCGAATGGCGCGGGGAAAAGCACCCTATCCTCCGTGCTGACGGGAAGGGAGCGGTTCGTGGTGACGGAGGGAAGCATCGAGTTCAACGGCAAGGACTTGCTGGCATTGCCGGCGGAGGACCGCGCACGGGAAGGGATTTTCATGAGCTTCCAGTATCCGGTGGAGATTCCGGGCGTGAGCACAGTGAACTTCATGAAGACCGCGGTGAACGAGATACGGAAATACCGGGGCGAGGCGCCCTATCCCGCGGGGGATTTCCTGAAGATGATACGCCAGAAGATGGAGTTGGTGGGCATCGACAATAAACTGCTGAACCGGTCGTTGAACGAGGGATTCTCGGGCGGGGAGAAGAAAAAGAACGAGATATTCCAGATGGCGGTGCTGGAGCCGAAGCTGGCGATACTGGACGAGACGGACTCCGGGCTGGACATCGACGCGCTGCGCATCGTGGCAAACGGCGTGAACAAACTGAAACGCCCGGACACTTCGACCATCGTCATCACCCACTACCAGCGGTTGCTGGACTACATCGTGCCGGACGTGGTGCACGTGCTGTACGACGGCAGAATCGTGAAGACGGCGGGCAAGGAGTTGGTGGCGGAACTGGAAGAGAAAGGATACGACTGGATTAAAGGATTGTAAGATGAACGATTTGAGCAAGATAAACGCGGACTTCGCCACGCTCTTCCATGACGGCTACGAGCAATTGACAGCCGGGTGCGGCATGGGAATGAACGGGGTGAGGAAAGAGGCGTTCGGGGAGTTCACGAAACGGGGAGGCATTCCGCAGAAAAAGGAGGACTACCTGTATGCGGACTTGCTGCCGGTGTTCGGAAGGGATTACCACGTGGTGCTGAAGTATATCCGTCAGGAGGTCGATTTGAACGAGACGTTCCGCTGCGCGGTGACGGACCTCGTAAGCGACCCGGTGCTGACGGTGAACGGCTGGTGGTTCGACGGAAACCTCCGGGAGGAGTTGCCGCAGGAGGCGGTGGTATGCAGCCTGCGGGAAGCGAGCCTGAAATACCCGGACCTCTTCCTGAAGCATTACAACCGGTACACCCCCGCCGCCGACAAGGACGGACTGGTGCCGCTGAACACGGCTTTCGCGCAGGACGGCGTGTTTGTCTATATCCCGGACGGGGTGGTGCTGGAGCGCCCGTTGCAAATCATCAACCTGCTGAGGACACAGAAGGACTGGATGGGCTTCCAGCGCAACCTGATTATCCTGGGACGGAACGCGCAAGCCACCGTCCTGGTGTGCGACCATGCCCTGTCCGACTGCAACACGCTGATGAACAACGTGACGGAGGTATTCCTGGATGACCATGCCCGCATGGACTACTACCAGGTACAGAACCAGCACTTAGGCGCTTCGCAGGTCAATTCCCTGTTCGTTTCCGCCAATTGCCGGTCGGTGTTCGACAGCAATATCATCACGCTGTACGGCGGATTCATCCGTAACAACCTGTATGTGGCACTGAACCGGGAAGGCGGGGAGTGCAACCTCTACGGCATGTACATCTCGGACAAGAACCAGATCGTGGACAACTTCTCCTATATCGACCACATCGCCCCGCACTGCACAAGCCGCGAGCATTTCAAGGGCGTCATGGACGACAGCGCGCTGGCGAACTTCTGCGGCTGCATCCGGGTGCGCCCCGATGCCCAGCAGACGGAAGCCTACCAGGCGAACAACAACCTCCTGCTCTCCGACCGGGCGCGGGTGAACACCAAACCGCAGCTGGTCATCGACGCCGACGACGTGAAATGCAGCCACGGCGCCACCGTGGGGCAAATCGACGAGGAGGCGATGTTCTATCTGCGGTCGCGCGGCATCGGACCGGAGGAGGCACGGATGATGATGATGTTCGGCTTCGCGCACGACATCATCCGGCGGGTGAAACTGGAGCCGCTGCGCGGACAAATCGACAGCCTGGTTGAAAAGCGGCTGAGGGGCGAATTTTCAAAGTGCCACAATTGCGTGATGCAATGCAAGAAACCATCCATTTAAACGAACAAGATGTTTGACGTAGAAAAGATAAGAAAAGATTTCCCCATCCTGGAGGAGACGGTGTACGGGAAACCGCTGGTGTACCTCGACAATGGGGCGACCTCGCAACGCCCGCGACAGGTGGTGGAGAAAATGAACGAATATTATTTCCGCTACAACGCGAACGTCCACCGTGGCGTGCATTACCTGAGCAACCGCTGCACGGATGCCAACGAAGAGGCGCGAGAGACCGTTCGGCAGTTCATCGGGGCGGCATCGGAACGGGAGGTGATATTCACCCGGGGCACGACGGAAAGCATCAACTTGGTGGCATACTCCTTCGGCGAGGCGTTCATCGGGGCAGGCGACGAGATTGTCGTGACGGAAATGGAGCACCACGCGAACATCGTGCCGTGGCAGATGCTGTGCAAACGGAAAGGGGCAGTGCTGAAAGTGATTCCCTTCCATGACAACGGCGAACTGGCAACGGAGCAACTCGACGAACTGCTGACGGAGCGGGTGAAGCTGGTGGGCGTGGCATACGTGTCAAACGTTCTGGGCACGGTGAACCCCGTGCGGGACATCATCCGACGGGCGCACGCCGTAGGGGCGAAAGTGCTCGTGGACGGGGCGCAGGCGGTGCAGCACCTGCCGATAGACGTGCAGGAACTGGACTGTGACTTCTTCGTCTTTTCGGGACACAAGCTGTACGGTCCCACGGGCGTCGGCGTCCTCTACGGCAAGGAGGCGCTGCTGGAGCAGATGCCCCCGTGGCAAGGCGGCGGGGAGATGATTAAAACGGTGCGGTTCGAGAAAACCACCTACAATGAGCTCCCGTTCAAATTCGAAGCGGGAACGCCGGACTTCATCGGCGTTGTCGGGCTGGGCGAGGCAATACGGTATGTGGACAGCATCGGACTGGAAAACATCGCCGCCTACGAGCACGACCTGCTGCACTACGCCATGGAGCGGATGCGGGAAGTGCCGGGCATGCGCTTTTTCGGCGAAGCGGGGGACAAATCATCGGTCATCTCTTTCGCCCTCGGAGACATCCACCACTCGGACACGGGGGTACTGCTGGACAAGCTGGGCATCGCCGTGCGGACGGGGCAACTGTGCGCCGAGCCGACCATGCAGCACTACGGCGTCACCGGCATGGTGAGGGCGTCGCTGGGCATGTATAATACACGGAACGAAATAGACGCCCTGCATGACGGTCTCATGAAGGTGACGGAAATGTTCGGCATCCGATAAAAACCGAAAACGCACAATAACATGAAAACAATACAGGAAACAGAACAGGATATCATCGACGAATTCGCCGTCTTCGACGACTGGATGGACAAATACGCCTACTTGATAGAAATCGGCTCCGCCACGGAAGGCATGGAAGAGGGGCAAAAAACGGAAGAAAACCTGATCAAGGGCTGCCAGTCGCAGGTGTGGTTCCACGCCGAGATGCGGGACGGGCTGCTCTACTTTCACGCAGACAGCGACGCCATCATCACGAAAGGCATCGCGGGCTTACTCGTGCGCGTGTTCTCGGGCCACAAGCCGGAAGAGATTCTTCAAGCCGATTTGAAATTCATCGATGAAATCGGGCTGACGCAACACTTGTCGCCCACCCGCGCCAACGGACTCCTATCCATGGTAAAGCAAATCAGAATGTACGCCTTGGCGTTCAATAACCTCCCAACGACATAAGACTATGAGCGAAAACTCCTTGAAAGACCTCGTGATCGAAAAGTTGAGCACCGTGTACGACCCGGAAATCCCGGTGAATATCTGGGAACTGGGACTCGTGTACGACATCGAATTTCCCCGCCCCACGGAAGTCATCGTCCACATGACGCTGACCGCCCCCGGATGCCCCATCGCCGATGAAATCGTGCAGCAGGTGCACGACGCGGTCATGGAGGCGGAAGGCATAGAAAGTGTCACCGTCAATCTGGTGTTCGAACCGGCATGGACGCCGGACCGGATGAGCGAAGTGGCAAAACTGGAATTGGGATACGACCTGTAGCCCCATGCAATCCGAAGCCATCAAAGAAGCAGCCCGTAGGATAGGGTTCGATGCGGCAGGAATAGCTCCTGTCGCTTTATTGTCTGAAGAGGCGGAACACGTCAGACGCTGGGTGCGCGAAGGGAAACACGCCGGCATGGACTACATGGAGCGCAACGAGGAGGTACGCGAAGACGTGCGCCGCCTGGTGCCCGGAGCACACTCCGTCATCGTGACGCTTACCAACTACTACGACCCCTGCCCCCAACCCGCAGGCGTACCGCGCATCGCCATGTATGCACGGGGCAGGGACTACCACGCCGTCCTCAAAGAGCGCCTGCACGCCCTCCTCCGGGAGATACGCCAACAGGAACCGGAAGCGGAGGGGCGCTGTTTCGTCGATTCCGCCCCCCTTCTCGAACACGCCTGGGCAAGGCGGGCGGGGCTCGGATGGCAGGGGAAAAACACCCTCCTCATCCGCAAAGGACTCGGCTCCTTCTGCTTCATCGGCACCATTATCACCACCGCCCGCTTCGACCGCTACGACACTCCCTTCACCGCCAACCATTGCGGCACATGCCGCCGCTGCGTGGACGCCTGCCCCACCGGAGCACTGCAACCCGGTAGCCTCGACGCCCGCCGCTGCATCTCCTACCAGACCATAGAAAACAAAGAAGACTGCCCCGATGAACTCCTCCGCCTCGCCGGAGAGCGCCTCTTCGGCTGCGATGCCTGCCAGACGGCATGCCCCTGGAACGCCCGCCTCACCCCTCACCGGACGGCGGACTTCCTCCCGCAAGGCGACAACATGGAACTCACCGCCGCCGAATGGCTTGCCATGTCACCCGAACAATTCCGCGAACGCTTCCGCGGCTCCCCGCTGGAGCGTGCCGGCTTACCCCGCCTGCAAAAAATTATTGCTAAAAATACCCGCAAAAGATTGAATAACTTAGATATTTAACATACATTTACACCGTCAAAAAAAACAAACCTTAGATAACTATTGAATTTACAAGAGATGATAAAACGAATCGCATTAATTGCCTTGACATGCCTTGCACTGCCCTGCCTCGTGCAGGCGCAAGACGGACTAAACACCTCTTACTTCCTGTCCAACCTTCCGCAACGTTTCCGGCTGAACCCCGCCTACCAACCCGAATATAAAGCATTCGTTGGACTGCCCGGGCTGAGCGGCATCTCCATCAATTACCTCAACTCCTCGTTCACCCCCGAAAGCCTTCTTCAAAAACGGGGCGACTCGATTTACATGAACATCGACAAACTGTACAACGGGCTGTATAAAAACAACTTCCTCATGGTGAACAACGAAAACTCCATCCTCACCATCGGCTTCAAAGCCAAAAGTTGGTACGCCACCATTGACGTCACCCAGAAAAACGACGTCCTCTTCCGGTACAACAAAGACATCTTCACCTTCCTCAAATACGGGAACGCCGACTACCCCGACATGGACTTCGGCAAACTGGGATTGAACCTCAACTCCTACCTGGAAATCGCCGTCGGGTTGTCAAAAAAAGTGAACGACAAACTCACCGTCGGCGGACGCTTCAAATACCTCACCGGAATCGCCAACCTGCAAACGACCGACTCCGACCTCGGCATCCGCACCCAATCCGACGGCACGCTACTCCTCCACTCCCGACAGAACATCAGGGTGACGGCGCCGGTCCACATCCGCTCCAAAATCGACGGCAAACCCTTCCCTGAAAACGATTTTATCGACTGGGATGAATTCGACATCAACAGCGACGACATTAAAATATCCGATATCCTCAACGTCAAAAACCCCGGTATCGCTTTCGACCTGGGAGGCGAATACAAACTGACCGACAAAATCAACCTCTTCGCCAGCATCACCGACCTCGGATTCATCATGTGGCGGAACAAAGACTTCAGCTACAACTTCCATCAGGATGCCGAATACGAATGGAAAGGCGCCGACATCTCCGGAGCCATCACCGGCAATGAAAATGCCATGAACGACGCCTTCGACAAACTGACGGACGACCTGAAAAGCACTTTCAAACTTCAAAACAGGAGCGCCTCCTACATCTCCATGCTCAACCCCAAACTCCACCTCGGCGCCACCTACCAACTCCACCGCATGGTCGATGTCAGCGGGCTCTTCCGTGCCTCCATGATGAACAACCTCTTCCTCCCCTCTTTCACGGCGGCGGTCAATGCCCGCTTCATCCGCAACATCAGCGCCTCCGTCTCCTACTCCGTCACCCGCGGCAGCTACGCCAACATCGGCGCCGGGCTCACCGCCAAACTCGGACCCATCCAACTCTACGTCCAGACAGACAACCTCCTGGCATGCAACTACACCAACACCAAATCCGCCAACGCCCGCCTCGGCATCAACCTCCTGTTCGGACATAAGGACAAACGCAAAAAAGAAAAAACGGCCCAGAAGCCCGAGGAACCGATTGTCATCGCTCCCGTTCCCGTCAAGAAAGACACCGTGCAGAAAGACACCACCCCCAGCGTCCTCCCCAAACCGGAACCCAAAGTAGAACCGGAACCGGTGGCTCCCATCATCCAGGAAGAGGTCAAACCGGTGGAAAACCTGCCGCTCCAAAAGTTCTACGTCATCATCGGCAGTTTTGAAAAGCGTACGGGAGCCCTTTCCCTCCAACGGCAACTGAAACAAATGGGCTTCGCGGACAGCACCCTACTCCTCAACGAGGAAGGCATGTACCGCGTAAGTGCCTCCTGCCACCCCACACATGACGAATGCTGGGACGAGGTCTTCCGCATCCGCAAGAAATACCCCCAGTTCAAAAGCTGCTGGGGACTAACCACCGAATGACTCCAATAAAAACATATAAAAAAACGCCCGGCACCTCACGATGCCGGGCGTTTCACATTCCCTCCGGTTTATTTCACCTCCCAAGTGTCGTTCGTCATCAACAACTCCTCGAAGTTGTGATACTTCTTCTTGGAAGAAACCTCTTCAATCTGCTGGTACACCGCATCGTTGTACGTCGGAGCCTCCACATCGCGAATCACGCCCAATGCAATCGGGAAATCCGGTCCCTCCATCAGCGCCAGCTTCAACTGCAATGTATTATCCATGCAATGCGCATCGTGCACCAGAATATCCTTCTCCGTGATGCCGTTCTCTCCGAGCTTCACCACCTTCAATCCGAACCCTTCCTGCATCAGCCCGTACTCATTGTTCTCCCCGAAAAGCATCGGCTGCCCGTGCTTCAGGTAGATGGCATTCTTCGCGCGGTCCTCTTTCTTCGCCACAGCGTCATGCGTGCCGTTGTTGAAAATGACACAGTTCTGCAGAATCTCACACACCGAAGCCCCCTTGTGAGCCACTGCCGCTTTCAGGATTTCTACCGTCCCCGCATCATCCGTTGCCACCGCGCGTGCGAAGAAACGCCCGCGCGCCCCGAAACAAAGCTCTGCCGGACGAAACGGGTCCTCCACCGTGCCGTAAGGCGACGACTTGCTCACGAAACCGCGAGGCGACGTCGGCGAATACTGCCCCTTCGTCAGACCGTAAATCCGGTTATTCAACAAAATCATATTCAAATCGATATTCCGGCGAACCGCATGGATAAAATGATTACCCCCGATAGCCAGCCCGTCGCCGTCCCCCGACACCTGCCAAACCGTCAGATTCGGGTTTGCCACCTTCGCGCCCGTCGAAATCGCCGCCGCACGTCCGTGAATCGTCTGCATCGCATACGTATTCATATAATAAGGCAGACGGCTCGAACACCCGATTCCCGAAATAACGGCAGTCTCCCACGGAGCCACGCCGATTTCCGCCATAGCTTTGTGCAGTGAAGCCAAAAAGAAATGGTCACCGCAACCCGGACACCAACGCGGTTGTCCTTTCTTGAAATCTTTCGCTGTATATTTACACATGACAAATTCCTGTTTAATTCTCAATAATCCTGTTGAAAGCCTCCACCAACTCCGCCACCACAAACGGCTGCCCCTTCACCTCATTGAACTGATAAGGCACGAAACCATCCACCTTCATGCGCAGATAACCGGCAAACTGCCCCAGATTCTGCTCCGCCACCACCACCTTCTTATACCGCTTCAATACCGCCTCCGTATTCTTCGGCAGCGGGTTCAGATAAGTGAAATGAGCCAGCGCGACCTTTTTCCCCGCCTTATTCATCTCATCCATCGCCGAATACAAATGTCCGTACGTTCCTCCAAAGCCCACAATCAACAAATCCGCATCCTCCACGCAACCCTCCACCTCCACGTCCGGCACCGGAATCCTCGCCACCTTCTCCGCACGCAGGCGGCACATCAGGTCATGATTCTCCGGATCCGTCGAAATCGCACCCGTCCTGCTGTCCTTCTCCAAACCGCCCAGGATATGCGTATACCCCTCCGTTCCCGGCACTGCCCAATACCTCACGCCCGTCTCCTCATTACGCTGATAAGGCGTATAAGCCCCCTTCATCTCCGGTAACGCATAGGGAGGCTGGATGGCAGGATACTCCGCCAACTTCGGCAATCTCCAGGAACTGGAACCGTTCGCCACGAACGCATCCGTCAGCAACACCACCGGAGTCATGTGCTCCAGCGCCATCTTGCTCGCCATAAATGCCGCATCGAAACAATCCGTCGGCGAAAAGGCTGCAATCACCGGCATCGGGCTCTCCCCGTTCCGTCCGAACAACGCCTGCAACAAATCCGTCTGCTCCGACTTCGTCGGCAGACCCGTCGAAGGACCTCCCCGCTGTACATCCAACACCACCAACGGCAACTCCATAATCACCGCCAGATTCATCGCCTCCGACTTCAGGCACACCCCCGGGCCCGACGTCGACGTCACCGCCAACGCCCCCGCGAAAGCCGCGCCCACCGAAGTCGCGCAACCCGAAATCTCATCCTCGCACTGCACCGTCACCACGCCCAGCGACTTATGCTTCGACAACTCATGCAACACATCCGTCGCCGGAGTAATCGGATACGACCCCAGGAACAACTTCAGCCCCGCTTTCTCCGCCGCAGCGATAAAACCGTAAGCCGTCGCCTTATTCCCCGTAATATCCATATACCGTCCCGGCACTGCCCCCTTCGTCTCCACCCGGTACGTATTCGCCACCGATGCGTGCGTATTATGTCCGTAATCGTATCCGGCGCGGATTACACGGATATTCGCCTCCGCCACCTCCGGCTTCTTCGCGAACTTCTCCCGCACAAAATTCTCCGCGATCTTCAAATTCCGGTTAAACAGCCAACACACCAATCCCACCGCAAACATATTCCGGCACTTCAACATCGCCTTATTATCCATCCCCGTGTCCGCCAGGCATTCCTTCACCATCCGCGAAATCGGAGCCGCCACCACATCCTGCTTGATACCCATCTCCGCAATCGGATCATCCGTCTTAAACTCCGCCTTATCCAAATCCCCCTTCTCGAACGCATCCGTGTCGATAATAATACACGCCGTCGGCTTCGCGAACTTATACTGCGTCTTCAATGCCGCAGCATTCATCGCCACCAGCACATCGCACTTGTCACCCGGCGTATACACCTTCCCCGCGCCGATATGCACCTGGAAACCAGACACCCCCGTCAGCGAACCCTGCGGAGCGCGGATATCTGCCGGATAATCGGGAAATGTACTGATATCATTCCCCACGGTAGCCGAAACCGTTGAAAAGATATTGCCCGCAAGCTGCATTCCATCCCCCGAATCCCCGGAGAAACGGATGACAACATCCTGTTTTTCGATAACTTTAGTCTCTTGACTCATGACTCATTATTTGTTGATTAATAACCGTGCCTCCTCGGCACCATTCCTTTTCACCTGCAAAGGTAGCGCTTTAACCCCAAGCAAACAAACTTTCCGCATGCAAAAAATCCTTACCTTTGTCCCGATTCACCGCAAACAAAAAACACATGGCACGATTCCTCAAAAACAAACAACTCGCCAGCGGCTCCGCCCCCGGCTCCCTCATTTTTATCGGCAAACAAAAAATCGAACGCCCCCGCCTCCTCGTCACCCGCTACACCCCCGATCGCATCGAGGAAGAGTATCTCCATTCCCCCGCCCTCCTCCCCTCCAGCATCTCCGGCGACCACCGCACCTGGATTGCCCTCCAGGGACTCCACGACACCGACCTCGTCGGCGACCTCGGGCGACGCCTCTCCATCGACCCCCTCGCCCTCGAAGACATCCTCAACACGGACGAACGCCCCAAATACACCGAAGACGCCCGCCACCTCCACCTCATCCTCAAATCCCTCCGCTTCGACCGCACCACCGGAAAAGTGGACATCGAACAAATCTCCTTCGTCCTCGGCAGGGACTACCTCCTCACCTTCCAGGAAACCGACAGCGAATGCTTCGACGACGTCCGCCGACGCCTCAACCGCAGCCAGGGGAAAATACGCGAATACACCCCAGACTACCTCTGCTACGCCCTCATCGACTCTCTCGTGGACAACTACATCCTCACCATCGAAAAACTCGGCAACGTCATCGAAGAACAAGAAAAGACCCTCCTCTCCGCCGGCAGCGAACTCATCGAGAACACCTACCGCTACAAAACCGAACTCGCCTACCTCCGCAAACACGTCCGCCCCGTCAAAGAGGCCGTCACCCGGCTGCTCAGCTCCGACTCCGACCTCATCGCCCCCGCCACCCGCAAATACCTCCGCGACCTGGACTCCCTCGTCGTCCAGGCGATCGAAGCCATCGAAGTCTACTACACCATGCTCTCCGACCAGCAGAACAGCTACCACGCCAACATCTCCAAAAACGCCAACGACGTCATGAAAGTCCTCACCATATTCTCCGCCATCTTTATCCCCCTCACCTTCCTCGTCGGCGTCTACGGCATGAACTTCAAACACATCCCCGCCCTCGACTACCCCTATGCCTACTACATCCTCTGGGGTATCATGGCGACCATCGCCCTCCTCATGCTCCTCCTCTTCAAAAAGAAAAAATGGCTATAACCCGTACCTCGCCCCCCGCCCCAGCCCCTCCTCGATGCGCAGCAGCCGGTTGTACTTCGCCATCCGGTCCGAACGGCTCATCGACCCCGTCTTGATCTGCCCCGCATTCATCGCCACCGCAATGTCCGCAATGGTCGTGTCCTCCGTCTCCCCCGACCGGTGCGACACCACCGCCGCATACCCCGCCCGCTGCGCCATCCCCATCGCCTCCAACGTCTCCGTCAGCGTCCCGATCTGGTTCACCTTCACCAATATCGCATTCGCGCACCCCGATTCGATGCCCTGCCGCAAATACTCCGTGTTCGTCACAAACAAATCATCCCCCACCAATTGGCACCTCCCCCCGATGCGATCCGTCAGCAACCTCCACCCCTCCCAGTCATTCTCCGCCATCCCGTCCTCGATTGAATCGATGGGATACTTCCCGACCAACTCTTCCAGATACGCCGCCTGCTCCTCCGTTGTCCGCCGCGCACCCCGCATCCCCTCGAACACCGTATAATCATAAATCCCCTCCCGGAAGAACTCCGAAGAGGCGCAATCCAAGCCCAACATCACCTCTTCGCCGGCATGGTAGCCCGCTTTTCCCACCGCCTCCAGAATCACCTCCAACGCCTCCTCCGTGCTCCCCAGCCGCGGCGCGAATCCCCCTTCGTCCCCCACGCCCGTGCCCAACCCGCGCCCGTGCAGCAACCCCTTCAACACATGGAATATCTCCGCCCCCATCCTCACCGCCTCCCGGAAACTCCCCGCCCCCACCGGACGAATCATAAACTCCTGGAACGCCACCGGCGCATCCGAGTGCGACCCGCCGTTGATAATGTTCATCATCGGCACCGGCAACACCCCCGCATGGCACCCTCCGACATAGCGGTACAACGGCACGCCCAACACCCCCGCCGCCGCCTTTGCGCACGCCAGCGACACCCCCAGCAGCGCATTCGCCCCTAAGTTCGACTTCGTCCTCGTCCCGTCCAGCTCCACCAGCACGCGGTCCACCCCCGTCTGGTCCGTCACCTCCCACCCCCGCAACGCCTCCGCAATCACCCCGTTCACATGCTCCACCGCCCGCAGCACGCCCTTCCCCCCATAGCGCCCCTTATCCCCGTCCCTCAACTCCACCGCCTCATGCTCCCCCGTCGACGCTCCCGACGGCACCGCCGCCCGTCCCACTACGCCACCCTCCGCCACCACATCCACCTCCACCGTCGGGTTCCCCCGCGAATCCAATATTTCCCGTCCTTTGATTTCAACTATCCGTTTCATGACTTTCTCTGTTTACATGGTTCGACATCTTTTTCCCCGTATACGTCCCCGCCCTCCCCAAAGTTATAACCATGACGGAAACACTCCACACACAGAGTAAATATTGTAATCGTACTTCTAATAATCGTGATTTTTCCCGTGAATTATAATCATGATTACAATATCCGCATTCTATAAGGTATCTCCGTGGAAACTCCGTGGTGTCTCCGTAGAGACTTTGTCCTTTGCCTGCATATTCCCCGGTTATTGCCCGGATTTCCTCTACCTGAGGGTAGGGAAAAGGCAGGCAATAACCGGGGAATACGCGCGGAGAACAGGAAGATACCACGGAGATACCACGGCGTCAGTACGGAGTCTCTACAGGGAAGATTTGCCCCAAGTTGGTCAAATGCAATCACCAAAGGAGCCAGGTGGTGCAGTTCAGAAGACCGCCTTGGAGGGCGATGTCGTTGTAGTCGATGGTTTCGATAGTGCGGTCGGGGAAGAGGGCGCGGAGACGGGCGAGGGCTTCGGCGTCTTTGTTGCCGGGGACGCCGAAGAGGGGGACAATCATGAGGTTGCCGACTTCCAGGTAGTTGACATAGACACCGATAGCATGGTCGGGGTGGGTGGCGTCCTTGTAGCCGCAGAAGAAGGGGATGTCCTCGTATGCCAGGGCGTGCCGGGAGAGGGTTTTGGAGAGGGCTTGCGTCCAGTATTTGTATTCGGCGGCGCGGTCGTTGCCGAGGAGGGTGCGGGGGTCGATGAAGCGCACCATGCCGTCGGCGTGGCCGGTCATGTCATCGCGCAGGGAGGGGATGATGATGATTTCGGCTTCGAGGAGGCGGGCAAGCTCGGCGAGGAGGTCATCGCGGTCACGGTGGGGGTTCTCGCTGAAGACGCGGTCGGAGATGACGGCGCGCCCGCCGCAGAGGAGGACGTTGCCGCCGTCGAGGTTGATGGCGGAGAGGGTGTCGGGGGTGATGCCGTTGAGGCGGCAGACTTCGGCGGGGTCGGTGCGGGATTGCTCCCATGCGGGGTTGCCCTTGAGGTAGGAGGGTTCGTAGCGGAATTGGACGAGCCTGCCGGAAGCGGTCCGGACGGGCATGTAGTCACGGCACCAGATGTCGCGCGTTCCTTGGAGGAAACGGTAAGGGACGCCGTGGCGGTCGAGGATGTCCGTGAGGCGGCGGCAAGCGTCGGGAAAGCGTTCCGCCAGAAGGGCGGAGAGGCAGACGACGGGGTGTTTCCCCGCGGGCTGCGCCGTGTCCGACTGCCCTGCCGCGGAGGCAGCCACGGAAGAGGCGGCCGCGTCGGAGGCAGAGGGGACGACGGGAGCGACGGGAGCAGCTGCGGCGGAAGAGGCGGCAAGGACGGCAGCCGTGGCAAGCGCCGCCGGGATGTTCCGCCCCGCAGGGGAGGGCGCGCCGGGGGTAGTGGGCGGCACGGAGGGTTCAGAGGGGGCAGGTGCCGCGGGGGTATCGAGGGCAGCGGGCGCTGCATGGGGTTCGAGGATGGCGGGAGTGGCGGAAGCCGCAGGGGTGGCAAAAGTGGCGGAAACCGTGGAAGCAGCAGGAGCGGGAGTGCCGGGGGTGGCAGGGGTGGCAGGGGTGGAGGAAGCCGTGGAGGTCTGTGCGTAGTAGCGGTTGCGGATGACGGCAGAGTCCACGGTCAGGAACATTTTGCACAGTTCAGGGGTCGGCTCCAGGCGGTTTTGCAGGCAGAGGTCTTCAAACACGGCTTCCTTGCCGCGCTTACCGAGGGTGAAGTTGGCAATATAAGCGCTTTTTAAACCGCGCCTGCCGGCAAGCCGCAAGCGTTTGTCGATGCGTTGCAACACTTTCTTCCGCCGCTCTTGGGGAAGGTTTTTGTCCACCAGGCGGTTGAAAAGTTTGGAGAGATTGGGTTTCTTCATCCATTTGAAGAAAGAGATGAATGAAGAGATGCACCCGATTATCCCGAGGATGGTGCCGATGATGAATTCTGTACTCATGTCTTCAAAATTTATTTACTCCAAATATCATTTTTGTTGCACACAGCTAAATACTATCCAGCAAATGACCAAAAGCGTACTGCCGATCATAATAGGTCGAGGCAACAATGTATTTTTTCATCAACCGATATACTTTCTTTTCCACTTTAAAATAGCGACGATACACTTCATCTCCAATTCTCATATAGCCACATATATAACATCCATCTTGATTGATTTCCTTTTCACAAAATCCCTTGATTTTGCCATTTGATGTTTGTTTGTGCTTTTTGAGGAATTTTTTCTCACCATCTTTACATGTCAGTAGGCAAATATCGATTCCTGCACCGAAAGTCCACGAATGACCATCCATTTTTTCCACAATTCCTTTTACTTCCGAAATAGATTTTGAAGGGGAATACTGTACACTACTGCTACAATTCCATATTTCTCCTCCGGTATACTGATTTCTAGCAGACATGTACATTTCAGCATTCAAAGAATACAGAAATGCCGTATCCGACTCACATTCTACACTCAATACAGCCTCACCATTTAAAGAAAAACCAGAATCTTGATAAGCAGCAATAAATTCTTTCAAAGTGGTGTGTTCTAATTCCTCCCACAATTTTTTGCGACAAATGTCACGAACCAAAAAAGGGAAACATCTTTTGCGATTTTATCGCGTTGCAATTTTGCCTCTTCCATTCTTTCCTTTATTTCTTTCCTTCCCATTTCCGCCTCTTCCATTTTTCGGCAAAAAGTTCGAAAATCTTCATACTCTTCCTGTTCAGCTTTTTCATATTCTTCTATTGCCCCGGAGTAATAAGGATATATACCTATATATTGGTCATTTATTCCTGCAACCAAACTTGCTTCTTGTATATTATTCATATCCGAGAAATAGAAATAAATCATTTTATCACGAGGGAAACCTTCAAACAAATCTACATTCATAATCTTACGTCCTTGCAAATAGCCAGATATTTTCTCAACAGATGTTACGGTCACCGAACCTTCGCAAGTAACCTCGTTCTTATCCAAGCGCATAGGCGGAATTTTCCAAGTTGCTTTCCCTGTATATACGTACACTCCTTTTGATTCATTATAACCTTTATAAATCACATCGGTAGTTATTGCTCCCACTCGACATGATATAACTAAACGGTATCCTTTACCATTTCGTTTAATGGTGAATTCATTACCATCTTCAACTTTTGCTATTTCCGGGATATTTCTCCCCCCTTGAACAGTGTGTATACCAAACCTTGAGTAAGAACATTCTGTTTGGGCAGAAACAATATGACTAAACAAAGAAAATACAAGCAGTATGAGTGTCTTTTTCATAATCGATTGATTTGTTTATAAATGAATAATCCTATGTATTTATGTTTCTATTTTTTGACAAAAGTGCCTTTGGCGAAGCCTTCGCCGACGAGGGTTTTGGCGTCTTTGATTTCAAGCAGCAGGTCGGATTTGTCCGTTTTGATGCGGATGAAGTTTTCATCGCGCTCATAGCTGGTGGGGAAATCTATGCCAAAGATGGTTTTGATTACAACCGTCGATTTTCCCTTGAAGACAAGGGATTTATAGAAAGGATTTTCATCGGAGGTGTAGGTGCCGGAAAGAGTATTAGAGGTTTTTTCTTCACTCTTTTGGACGGTTACTTTCTCTTTTTCCTGCTTCTTGGAAGCGTTGGCGCATCCTTGCAATAATAGCCCCGATGCGATGAGGGCAAATAAAATTGTTTTCATGGTATTTAAAGTTAGGAATTTGCTGCTCCGAGGAATATTAAACCTGTCAATATGCCTACACTTAAAGTCGTGTACCCTATTGTTTTCCAAACCCTTTTAGGTTTGTCGGGATCTTTTCCCTGAAGAATTTTGCTTGTTCCTTTATCCACTGTGATTGGATAGGTTATATATTGGTCATCGGCATAGCGGATGTATTCTATCGCCTGGAAGCCATTGCCCATGATGTGCTTTTTGCACCATTCCTCCACCGGTGCAGCAGGCGGCTTCACTCCATAGTATTGAAGTTTTCCGTTTTTACTTTTGACTCCGTATATACCTTTTTCTACTGTTCTGTTTACATAATGCCCCATCTGAAAGTAGACCTTATTTCCGGATTTATAAAAATCAATGCTGTCTATTGTGCAATATATTAAACCAAAAGCCGAAGCGTGCTCTAAGTACCCCATGTTTTCTTGTCCTATTCGCAGAATATCAGTTGACAAGGAGTCTACACGCCCCCAAATTTGAATCATTTCTGTTATTTTTTCCTCGCGAGGCTCTAAATTTTCTAGCATGTTCCACTCGCGGGCTTCTTCGAACAGTTGTTTGTCATAATGGATATTCACTTGTTTGCTTATTTCCGCTTTGTTGATGCGAGAGAAATAGGGTGCCATTTCATTTTCACGTCTTATCCGCTCTTTTTCTTCTTCCTCTCTCCGTTTCCTTTCTTCCTCTTCCCGTTTCATCCGCGCCTGTTCTTCAGCAAGCCGACGTTCTTCCTCAGTCGGAACGGCTTTACGAGCAATTCTTCCGTTTATTTTTGTGTATAGATATCCTCTACCTTTCGCATAGTAATCAACGGAGTTTCCCCATCTTGGATGAGTTTGTGTAAGCGTCAGCATCTTTTCTCCATCAAAATTCTCCATTTTGACCGAATAGACCAATTCATCTCCCGGATTTTTCCAACGGTTGGAGGCACCCGCTACGGGCAGTTTTAACAAAACTGTCCCTTTGGAGAGAGCATCTCCTCCGAAACCTACCACTTGGGAATTTATAATCTCAACCGTGCTTTTGGTGATTTTCAATTCCATGATAGTTTTATTGAGGCATCGAGTTTCTCCTCTCATGGACATGTAAACTTCCTTTTTGTACATTTTCACTCCACTCTCTACCCAAAACTCTTCTTCTATATGGGAAGATTCATCCACCCTTCCATATTTATCCACAATGGCAACCCGTATTTTCTTTTTGGGCATAAAATAGTCTTTGATGTCTTCACTTTGTTGAGCAAATGCCGAGCAAAATGTCAAAAAAGACACGAATAACACTAATCCTTTCTTCATAACCGAAAAATTAATAGCCTCACAATTCCCCGAAAAGGCAAGTTTAACGCAAAAGAAAAGCGCGGGAAATTTTCCGTTTTACCGGTTCTGAGGATCTGGACTTCCCTACCAAAAGTAAAACGATACCCCCACGCCAAACCAACTATATGACCGAAGGGCATATATGGCGAGCATGAACGTTTGTATCGCTTCTCCCTTTGGTATGAAATTGTCCAGATTCCAGAACCGGGATAAAGCAGAAACGCTTTCATCAATATGTATGTCTTGGCAGAGTTGTCCGCAAAGACGTGCCAAATATAAGGATTATTTATTTCTCATACAAGGCATCCACACATGCGGTGGGGTAAAGACCGGTACCATACGTTTCCATCCGTCCAGTTGGTTTGACGGCCTCCATTTCCCGAAAAGGCGGGGTTATACAACGATGAAGCGTGGGAAATGTTCTGTTTATCAACCTCAAGGCATCGCCAAACGCCTATATCCAAATAAACAATACAACTAACCCACGCTGAACCGATATATCGCAGAAGTGCATATACGGCAAGCGAACGTTTGTAATGCTGTCCTTGGATATTGAAATTGGCGATTTCTGAGGTAAGGACTAAACAAAAACGCTTCAATATGTGTACGTCCCGACGGATTGCTCCGATAGGACGGGACAAATATAGGAGTATTTTTCTGATTTTCAAAGGATTCAGAATATATTAAATATAATTGTTTTTGTATTTATTCTATATTTTAATATATATATACTTCTTTATGGCATTTTTTAGATTTTTCTGTCGCTTTTTGTTGGAAGGAAGGAAATTTGCCCTATATTTGCATCCGATTATTAACACTTGTTATTTAAAATAAATATAATTATATATTTGAATAAATAATATTATGGCAATAATAAAAGATTCTATCGGAATAAAAATCCACGGTCAGATAGGGAAGCAGTTCACCGTGTATGAGCGGTTGGGGAAAACGGTCATGCGGTCGGTGCCCGAGGGGTTCCGTCCGACGGGAGAGGGGCAGTTGGCGCAGCAGAAACGCATGAAGGGGTGCAATACCTTTTATAAGGCGGTGCGGCATGTGGGGCTGGCAAGGTGGTGGAACGAAGCGGAGAAGCGTGCGGGATGGACGGGGCATAATCTGTTCATGCACCGGAACCTCCCGGCGTTTTCGGAGAGGGGCTGGATTGAGGCGCCGGAGAAGATACGCCTGACGGAGGAGAATGGGGTGAGGCTGCCGGACGGCGTGCGGTTGGAGCGCACAGAGGGGGAGGCGGAAAGGTGGGTGGTGAGCTGGACAGAGGCAACGCGCTACCCGGCGGTCGAACCGGATGACCGAGCTGTGGTAGCGGTGATGCGGGGAGGGAAGTATTTCGACGTGAAGTTCGTTGAAATTATGGGGGATACCCGACGCAGGGATTGCCGATTGGAGTTTGTGAAACCGGAAAAATTGAAAGAGCATGTATATTGTTATCTTTATTTTGAATCGGAGGGCGGAAAGTCCGTGTCTTCGAGTGTGTATCTGGGGATTTTATCATGATTTGAAGTATGAGTGTTAATTCCCAAAATACAACGGTGCGCACGACGACAAGGACCCGCCGTGCCGGAGAAAAGCCCGTCAACAAGCGTCCTCCTCTGCCCCGCGCCCCGCCGGAGGAAAGGAATGCTACCAAGGTTTGCCCGTTTTCTGAAAACTGGCGTCAAATATTTTTTATTTAATTTAAAATTTAATTTTATGACAAAAAAACTTGAAACAGGTCACCAGACCTCATTAATTCTGGCAATTTTCAAAATGCCTTTCATGCACAAACTGACGCAGTCGATGGCTGAGAATACGTATGTGCGTTCGAAAGGAAAAAACATCATCAAAACCAAAATCGACAGCAACAAATCGAATACGTTGCTGCAATCGATACAACGGTTGAAGGTGCAGTTTATCATCAAGCTCTGCAAAGCGCTCAACGCGATTATCCATGTCGGTTTCCCGGAACGGCAACGGGATTTCACACCGTGGAACGCTTTCATAAGCACGAACATGGATGCCATTACGGTCAGTGATGAAATGGAAGCCGGCGTGGCATATTCCAAATTGCTCGTGGCAAAAGGAAGTCTGGAACCACTGGAAGGGAACGTGAGTGTGACAGCAGACTCGGAGGCAGGGACGTTGACGTTCGCGCACACGGCGGAGGAGTTCGCCTACGGGTGTAACCCGACGGATGTTATCTATGCCGCGGTGCTGGAGCAGGAGCGAAAGCGAAGCAAACTGTACAAGTTGATGACACGCAAGGAGGATATGCCGGTGGAGGTGACATTGCCGACGGGGTGGAAGATGGAGAATGTGGCGGTGTATGTGTTCGCACTGTCGGAAAACGGGCGGAAGGCGTCGGATTCGACCTACCTTGAAATCGGGTAGGCGGAAGAAGCGCAGCGTGGAAAGAAGAACCGCGCGCAAGGACGGACTGTCCTGCGCGCGGTTTCTAATTTAAAAAAACGATTTTATGCTTCGGTAGCCTCCTCTGCAGGCGTATCCGCCTTTGGAGCCTCTTCCACAGCCGCAGCTTCGGTCGTTCCGGCAGCTTTCTTCGCGCCTGAAGAACGGCGGCGACGGGTGGCGGTCTTCTTCACTTCCTGCTTCACTTCGGTGTAGGTAGCGTTGAAGTCCACGAGCTCGATGATGCAGGTTTCCGCGTTATCGCCGATACGGTTACCCGTACGCAGGATTCGTGTGTAGCCTCCCGGGCGGTTGATGATTTTCGGGGCAACCTCGCGGAACAGCTCGGCGACCGCCTCTTTCTGTCCCAGGTAGCTGAACACCACGCGGCGGGAGTGGGTGTTGTCGTTCTTGCTCTTGGTAATCAAAGGCTCCACGTATATTTTGAGCGCTTTCGCCTTGGCTACCGTAGTGCTGATGCGTTTGTGCATGATCAGCGAAGTCGCCATGTTGGACAGAAGCGCTTTTCTGTGGGCGCTCGTCCGGCTCAGGTGATTGAATTTCTTCTTATGTTTCATGATGTTATTCCTTATCTAATTTATACTTTGATACATCCATCCCGAATTCGAGGTTGTTGTTCTCGAGGAGGGCTTCCAGCTCAGTGAGGGATTTTTTACCGAAGTTGCGGAACTTGAGCAGGTCGTTTTTGTTGAAACGGCACAACTCGCCGAGGGTCTCCACTTCCGCCGCCTTCAGGCAGTTGAGCGCACGCACGGAGAGGTCCATATCCACGAGTTTCGTCTTCAGGAGTTGGCGCATGTGCAACACCTCTTCGTCGAATTCTTCTTCGCCGAGTTTGTCCTCGTTCTCGATGGAGATTTTCTCGTCGGAGAAGAGGAGGAAGTGGTGAATGAGGATTTTAGCCGACTCTTTCAAAGCGTCGATGGGCGTGATGGAGCCGTCGGTCTCGATTTCGAAGAGGAGTTTCTCGTAGTCGGTCTTCCCTTCCACACGATAGTTCTCGATTTCGTATTTTACATTCCGGATTGGAGTATAAATGGCATCGATCGGGATATATTCCGCATCGGCATTCTCCGGCATGTTTTCGGTGCTGGGCACGTATCCTCGTCCTTTCTGAAGCGTGATTTGCATCTGGAAATTGACGGAGGGTTCCATACGGCAGATGACCAGGTCGCGGTTAAGCACTTCGAAGCCGTTGAGGAACTGGTTCATGTCGCCTGCCTTGAATTCTTCCTGCCCGGAGATTTCGATGGTGACGGTCTCCTCCTCGGTGTCCTCCACTTTCCGCTTGAAGCGGACTTGTTTGAGGTTAAGGATGATTTCGGTCACGTCTTCGATGACGCCGGGGATGGTCGCGAATTCGTGCTGCACGCCCTGTATCTTGATGCCGGTGATTGCGAAGCCTTCCAATGAAGACAAAAGGATTCTTCGCAACGGATTACCGATCGTGATGCCGTAACCCGGCTCTAAGGGACGGAATTCGAATTTACCGAATTTGTCCGTCGATTCGAGCATGATTACTTTGTCCGGTTTCTGGAAAGCTAATATTGCCATAAATATTTCAATTATTTTACTTGGAATACAACTCTACGATTGACTGCTCTTTGATGTTTTCCGGAATGTCGCTCCGCTCAGGCACGTTGAGGAACTTGCCGCTCAGGGAAGCGCCGTCCCATTCGAGCCAGGAGTATTTGCTCGCCCGGTTGCTCCGCAGGCTTTCTTCAATCACTTCCAAGGCTTTCGATTTTTCGCGGACAGCGACGATGTCGCCCGCTTTCACGGCTGCCGAGGGGATATTGCAGACTCCGCCGTTGAGCGTAATGTGGCGGTGAGACACGAGCTGGCGCGCAGCGGCACGCGTGGGCGCGATGCCGAGGCGGTAAACCACGTTGTCCAGACGGCATTCAAGCATCTGCAGGAGCACCTCACCGGTTACTCCTCCGGCGCGCTCCGCTTTCTCGAAGAGGATGCGGAATTGTCTTTCCAATAATCCGTAGGTGTATTTCGCTTTTTGCTTTTCTTTCAACTGGATTCCGTATTCGGATATCTTCCTGCGGCGGCGAGCCAAACCGTGCTGCCCCGAGGGGTAGTTTCTACGCTCCAGCGCTTTGTCCGGTCCGTAGATTGGCTCCCCGAACTTTCTTGCTATTTTAGACTTGGGTCCTGTATATCTAGCCATTTTGATTTTAGATTTTAGGTATTACACGTTATTCGTTACACTCTGCGTCTCTTGGGAGGACGGCAACCGTTGTGCGGCAGCGGAGTGACGTCGATGATTTCAGCCACTTCGATTCCGCTGGCGTGGATGGCACGGATGGCGGACTCACGACCGTTGCCCGGACCGGAAACATATACTTTCGCTTTGCGCATTCCCAAATCGAATGCCACTTTGGAGCAGTCGGCAGCAGCCATTTGCGCTGCGTAAGGAGTGTTCTTCTTGGAACCTCTGAACCCCATCTTGCCTGCGGAAGACCAAGAAATCACCTGTCCGGCGGAATTGGTCAGGGAGACAATGATGTTGTTGAATGAGGAATGAACGTGTGCCTGTCCCACGGCTTCTACTTTAACCAGCCGCTTCTTGTTACTTGATGTAGACTTTTTTGCCATAATTCAACTCAATTATTTAGTTGCCTTTTTCTTGTTAGCAACAGTTTTCTTCTTGCCCTTGCGTGTGCGGGCGTTGTTCTTTGTACTCTGACCTCTTACGGGCAATCCCAAACGGTGGCGGATTCCACGGTAGCAACCGATATCCATCAGTCGTTTGATGTTCATCTGAACCAGCGACCGCAACTCACCTTCGACTTTGTACTCTGTTCCGATAATCTTACGTACAGCCCCGAGTTGGTCGTCGTTCCAATCTTGTACCTTCAGGTCATAATCGATGCCGGCTTCACTCAGGATAGCGCGGGCACTACTTCTACCTATACCATAAATATAGGTCAAGGCTATTTCGCCTCTTTTGTTTGAGGGTAAATCTACACCTACGATTCTTGCCATAAAGCTTTTTTAATTTAAATAGTTTAATGATTAACCCTGGCGCATTTTAAACTTAGGGTTCTTTTTGTTAATGACGTACAAAACGCCTTTTCTTCTTACAATCTTGCAATCGTCATTACGTTTTTTGATTGACGCTCTTACTTTCATCTCGCTCTTATTTTGAATTTTCGTTATACTTCCGTGTCAGTTCTTGTATCGAAAGGTGATTCGCCCTTTGGTGAGGTCGTAGGGGGACATGTCCACCCTGACCTTGTCGCCGGGGAGAATCTTGATGTAATGCATCCGCATCTTGCCGGAGATGTGGGCGGTGATGACATGCCCGTTCTCCAATTCCACCCGGAACATTGCGTTGGACAATGCTTCCGTGATCACTCCATCCTGTTCTATCGACGGCTGTTTTGCCATACTCTGTCTATTTCATTTTTACTGTTTCCTCAATGCCTGCTCCACATATTCAAAGGTGGAAAGGATATCGGCTCCTTTTTTCCCGATAGCCATCGTGTGCTCGAAGTGAGCGGACGGCATCCTGTCCCGTGTCCGAATGGTCCAGCCGTCGTTTTCCTGAAACACATGGCGTTTCCCCATGTTGATCATCGGTTCGACCGCAATAACCATCCCCTCTTTCAATTTTACGCCCTGCCCGGCTTTCCCGTAGTTGGGCACCTGCGGGTCCTCGTGCAAGTTTTTGCCGACCCCGTGGCCTACCATTTCGCGAACCACCGAGTAACCGGCATTTTCACAATGGGATTGCACCGCATGTCCGATATCTCCAATACGCATTCCCGCCATCGCTTTCTCTATCCCTTTGTAGAGGCTCTCTTTGGTCGTCTCGAGCAGGCGATGTACCTCTTCCGCCACCTGTCCGACTTCAAACGTATAGGCGCTATCGCCGTAATATCCGTTTTTCAGCGTTCCGCAATCCACGGAAACGACATCCCCTTCCTGCAATATGCAGCGGGCTGACGGGATCCCATGCACCACCACATCATTGACTGATATGCACAAAGTGTTCGGAAATCCACCATACCCTTTGAATCCCGGCTCCGCTCCCTGAGAACGGATGTATTCTTCCGCAATCCGATCCAGCTCTAACGTCGAAACTCCCGGACGAATATGTTTTGCCACTTCGCCGAGGGTTTTTCCTACCAATAGGTTGCTCTCCCTTAGTAACTCTATCTCCTCTTCACTTTTTATGAAAATCATGCCGCGAAATTAGGAAAAACTATTCAAAGTATAAAATGAAGATTGAAAATATTATTGCTATTTATTCTCAATCTTCAAATTATGTTTTTCATCAATAAGCGGCCGGACCTCCCGGAGTCTTTCCTTTGATTCGTCCCGTTTTCATCAAGCCGTCATAGTGACGCATCAACAAGTGGGACTCTATCTGCTGCAGGGTGTCCAATACCACACCGACCAAAATCAACAGCGAGGTACCGCCGTAGAATTGTGCAAACTGCTGGTTCACTCCGGCAATAGTCGCGAACGCGGGCATAATCGCCACGAGTCCCAGGAAGATTGAGCCCGGCAAAGTGATGCGGGACATAATCGTATCCAGGAATTCCATGGTCTTGCGCCCCGGCTTCACGCCCGGAATGAATCCGCCGTTCTTCTTCATGTCTTCCGCCATCTGCATCGGATTGACCGTAATCGCCGTGTAGAAGTAGGTGAAAGCCACGATGAGCACGAAGAAAGTGAAGTTGTACCAGAAACCGGTGAAGTTCGAGAAAGCCGCCGCCAAAGCCGATGCTCCATCCGTGGAATAACTGATGATGGATATCGGCAACAGCATGATGGCTTGCGCGAAGATAATCGGCATTACTCCGGCAGCGTTGATTTTCAAAGGAATGTACTGACGGACACCGCCGTATTGCTTGTTCCCCACAATACGCTTAGCATACTGTACGGGCACCTTGCGGGTTCCCTGAACCAGCAGGATGCTGCCGCAGAATACGAAGAACAGGACGACGATTTCAATCAGGAATGCCACCAATCCGCCTCCCTGCTGGCTCACCCGGGAGGTGAGTTCCGCAAAGAATGCAAAAGGCAGGCGGGCGATAATACCGATCATGATGATGATGGAGACGCCGTTACCGATGCCTTTGTCCGTGATTTTCTCACCCAGCCACAGTACGAACATGGAGCCGGCAGCCAGAATAGCCACGGAATAGATGGTGAAGAATGTTCCCTTGATCAGGAAAAATTCCGGTTGAATTTGCATATGCAAGTTGGTAAGATACGCAGAACCCTGCAATATCAAGATGATGACCGTGAGATAACGGGTAATCTGATTGATTTTCCGCCGTCCGCTTTCACCTTCCCGTTGCATCCGTTGAAAATAAGGAACCGCTATTCCCAACAACTGAACCACAATCGAAGCAGAGATGTAAGGCATGATACCTAATGCAAATATAGAGGCATTCGAGAAAGCGCCACCGGAAAACATATCCAGCAACCCTAACACTCCATTACTTGCTGTTTGCTCCTGCAATGCAGCCAAACCGGCGGGATCGATACCCGGCAATACAATCTCTGTCCCAAGGCGGTAAACAAGAATCAAGCCAAGAGTCGTGAGAATCCTGGTTTTCAATTCCTCAATTTTCCAAATGTTCTTTAAAGTATCAAATAACTTCATAAGTTTTTTATTTATAAGTTCATAAAGTCTATAAAGTCTGAAAGCTATAAAGTTAAAATCACCTTATGAACTTTATGAACCTTATGAACTTTATAAACTCGTTTTGTCTTACAACACGACTACTGAGCCACCGGCTGCCTGAATCGCCTCTACCGCTTTCTTTGAAAACGCGTTTGCTTTCACTTCGAGTTTGGTGCTGATGGCACCGTCACCCAGGATTTTCAACAAAGCGTTCTTGTTCAGCAGTCCGGCCTGTATCAGCACATCGCGGTCGATCATTGTCAGGCTGTCTCTTTCAGCCAGAGCTTGGAGCATGCTGACGTTGATTGCTTTATATTCCACGCGGTTGATATTTTTAAAGCCGAACTTCGGTACGCGTCTCTGCAAAGGCATCTGTCCGCCTTCAAAACCGATTTTCGTGTGATAACCGGATCTTGATTTGGCACCCTTGTGTCCTCTCGTAGAAGTACCTCCCTTTCCGGAACCCTGTCCGCGACCGATTCTTTTCTCGTGGTGAGTCGCTCCGCAGGCGGGTTTTAAGCTACTTAAATCCATCTTTATATTAGTCCTTTAATATTTGACAATTATTTTACCTCTTCCACACGAATCAAATGGCTGATTTTTTTCACCATGCCCAGAATCTGCGGAGTTGCTTCGTGCTCGACGCTGCTGTTGGTTTTTCTCAATCCCAAAGCCCGAACAGTGCCTACTTGAGTTTTATCGCTGCCGATTATACTCTTTACAAGTGTGATTTTAATCTTTGCCATAGTCCTCAAATATTAACCGTTAAACACTTTGTTCATGGAAATCCCTCTGTGACGGGCTACGGTACGAGCGTCACGCATTTCTTTCAATGCAGCGATGGTCGCCTTCACCAGGTTGTGAGGGTTGGATGAACCTTTACTTTTTGCCAATACATCGCGGATACCGGCACTTTCCAATACGGCACGCATAGCACCTCCTGCCACCAGTCCCGTACCGGAAGAAGCAGGTTTCATGAATACTTCCGAACCGCTGAAACGGGCTGCCTGCTCATGAGGAATCGTACCTTTCAATACGGGCACCTTGATGAGGTTTTTCTTTGCAGCCTCTACTCCTTTGGCAATGGCAGTGGTCACTTCATTCGCTTTACCCAATCCCCAGCCGACAATTCCGTTTTCGTCACCCACCACTACGATAGCTGCAAAACTGAATGTACGACCTCCTTTGGTAACTTTGGTCACACGATTGATAGCCACCAATCTGTCCTTCAATTCCAAGTCAGTATTATTTACTTTCTGTTCCATTCTGCTAACTTATTAAAAATTAAGACCTCCGTTACGAGCAGCGTCTGCCAATGCTTTTACTCGGCCATGATATAAATAACCGTTCCTGTCGAATACGACGGTTTCGATGCCGGCAGCCTTCGCTTTTTCTGCAACAGCGGCTCCTACCAAAGCGGCTTGTTCGGTTTTCGTACCTTTCTTTTCTGCGATTTCTTTGCACAAAGAAGATGCGGACACCAATGTTTTGCCTGCTTTATCATCAATCAACTGTACGGAAATCTGCGCATTGGAGCGGAATACACTCATACGCGGACGTTCAGCTGTTCCGGAGACAATCTTACGGATTCTCCTTTTTATTCTTAATCTTCTTTCTTCCTTCGTTAAAGCCATAACTTTCTACACTTTAATGGTTAAACTTTAGCCGACTTTCCTGCTTTCCGGCGAACAACCTCGCCAACAAAACGGATACCTTTTCCTTTGTAAGGCTCCGGTTTACGGAAAGAACGGATTTTGGCTGCTACCTGACCGATCAACTGTTTGTCACAACTTTCGAGTGTGATAATCGGATTGGCACGCTTTTCAGTTACTGCTGAAACTTTCACCTCTGCCGGCAATTGCAGGAAGATGGAGTGGGAATACCCCAAACCGAGTTCGAGCACCTGTCCCTCCGCGTTGGCACGGAAACCGACACCCACCAGTTCCTGTTTGATGGTGTAGCCCTCAGAAACACCCACAACCATATTGTGAAGCAACGCACGATACAGACCGTGCTGTGCTTTATGTTCCTTATCTTCTGTGTGGCGCTGCACATGCAGCACGTTATCCTCTACTGTAACAGTAAGATCAGTGCTTACTTTTTGGGAAAGCTGCCCTTTCGGTCCTTTTACAGTGACGGTATTATCCGGACTTACTGCTACAGTAACTCCTTGTGGTATATGAATCGGTAATTTTCCTATACGTGACATCTCTTCTTCACTTTAAATTAATACACATAACACAATACTTCACCGCCCACGTTCCGCTGGCGAGCTTCTTTGTCAGTCATCAATCCCATGGAAGTAGACAAAATGGCGATACCCAAGCCGTTCAATACCCGAGGCATTTCCTCCACGTTCGTGTAACGACGCAAACCGGGCTTGGACACACGCACCAAAGACTTGATGGCCGGCACTTTCGTTTCAGGATGATACTTCAGGGCGATCTTGATATTGCTTCTTGCTCCCTCCTGTTCGAATTTATAATTCAGGATATACCCCTTCTCTTTCAGGATTTTTGTCATTTCGAGTTTCATCTTTGAACCCGGAATCTCCACCACTTTGTGACCTACGCTTACCGCATTCCGAATGCGGGTAAGAAAATCTGCTATTGGATCTGTCATCTCTTTTCGCTTTTATAAATTTACCAACTAGCCTTTTTAACTCCCGGAATCAGACCGGCAGATGCCATTTCACGAAACTGGATACGGCTGATGCCGAATTGTCTCATGTAACCTCTGGGACGTCCCGTCAGCTTGCAACGGTTGTGCAGGCGGACCGGATTCGAGTTTCTCGGCAGGAGACTGAGTGCAGCGTAGTCACCTTCCTCTTTTAATTTTGCCCGTTTCGCAGCGTACTTTTCTACCAATTTTGCACGCTTCACCTCACGGGCTTTCATTGATTCTTTTGCCATTTCGCTTGTTTTTTAGTTCTTTTTAAATGGTAATCCAAACTCTCTGAGCAGAGCAAAACCTTCTTCGTCGGTATTAGCCGAAGTCACAAATGTAATGTTCATACCCATGATTTTGTGCACGGAATCCAACACAATCTCAGGGAATATGATCTGCTCTTCAAGACCTAATGTATAATTTCCTTTCCCGTCCAGTTTGCTGTTAATGCCCTTGAAGTCGCGGATACGCGGCAGGGCGCTGCAAATCAATCTTTCCAGGAACTCGTACATTCTTTCTTTGCGCAAAGTCACTTTCACGCCGATCGGCATGCCTTTACGCAGTTTAAAGTTAGATACGTCTTTCGTAGATTTACCCACGATGGCTTTCTGACCGGTTATCGCGGTAATCTCATTCAATGAAAACTCCAGGATTTTCTTGTCCTGAATAGCTGCTCCTACTCCCTGATTGATTACTATCTTCTCCAAACGGGGAGCCTGCATAACTGACTTGTATCCGAACTCCTTCATCAAGGTCGGTACAATTTCTTCGTTATACTTTGTTTTTAGATTTGGTACGTATTTCATCTTTTTATTTATGTTTTTGACCTACGATTGACCTCCTATACCTTATGCACCGGAAGTCTTTTTTCCAAGGTGCAAAGATATAAAATATTTTTATTCGCCACTTCGTAGCTCCATAATATATTTCGACTTATGATTTTTTGATTTACGATCGAGTGTCACCACTGAATCGTAAATCTCAAAATCGTAAATCATTACTTCAGGATTTCTCCCGATTTTTTGGCAAATCTTACCAATTTACCGTTCTCATCAGCCTTGCGACCGATGCGGGTTGCTTTCCCTGTCGAGGGATCTACAACATTCAGGTTGGAAATGTGAATCGGAGCCTCCTGCTTGATGATACCACCCTGCGGATGCTTGGCATTCGGTTTCGTGTGCTTGCTCACCATGTTGATTCCTTCCACGATGGCTCTTTCCTTATCGGGAATAACTTCCAGCACCTTTCCCTGCTTGCCTTTATCCTCTCCGGCATTTACCTCCACTAAATCGCCTTTCTTAATGTGAAATTTTCTATTCATCGCAATCTAAAATCGTAAATAATTAAAGTACTTCCGGGGCCAACGAAACAATTTTCGTATAGCCTTCACGAACTTCACGGGCTACAGGTCCGAAGATACGCGTCCCTCTCATTTCACCGGCATTGTTCAACAATACGCAAGCATTGTCGTCAAAGCGGATGTATGAGCCGTCAGGACGTCTGTATTCTTTGGTTGTACGCACCACAACTGCCTTGCTTACGGTGCCCTGTTTAATATCACCGTTCGGCAGAGCGCTTTTCACAGCCACAACGATTTTATCGCCAACACGTGCATATCTTTTCTTGGTACCGCCAAGAACACGGATACAAAGCACTTCCTTAGCACCGCTGTTATCTGCAACTGATAATCTGGTTTCCTGCTGTATCATGGTTACTTCACTCTTTCAATGATTTCAACTAATCTCCATCTCTTCATCTTGCTCAAGGGACGGGTCTCCATAATTCTCACGGTGTCGCCAATATTACACTCATTCTTTTCATCATGAGCGGTAAATTTCTTGGTCTTCTTCACGAATTTGCCGTAAATCGGGTGTTTCTCCTTAAAGTGTACAGCAACGGTGATAGTTTTATCCATCTTATTGCTCAGTACTACACCGATACGTTCTTTTCTAAGATTTCTTTCCATTGCCTTACTTCTTTTCGTTTAATTCTCTCTTACGCAACTCGGTCATCATACGGGCGATGGTCTTGCGGGCAGCACGCAACTGCATCGGGTTCTCCATGGGGGTAATCGTATGATTCATGGACTGCTTATTCAAAGCGGCTTTTTCCATTGCCACTTTTTCTTTAAGCTCTGCTGTGGTCATTTGTATAATCTCTGAATTTTTCATCTCTCTGACAAATTAATTTTAAACTTAATAGTCGGAAGACTATTCTTCTACATAATCACGTCTAACCACAAACTTCGTCGTAATAGGCAATTTCTGTGCCGCCAGACGCAGAGCCTCTTTTGCAATGGCATAGGGCACTCCGTCCGCTTCGAAAAGAATTCTTCCCGGAGTAACAGGCGCAACAAATCCTTCCGGATTACCTTTACCTTTACCCATACGTACTTCCGCAGGCTTCTTGGTAATAGGCTTATCGGGAAATATACGAATCCATATCTGTCCCTGACGCTGCATGTAACGGGTCACCGCAACACGGGCTGCTTCTATCTGGCGTCCTTCGATCCATTTCTCTTCCAACGCCTTAATTCCAAAAGATCCGAATGCAAGCTGATTGCCTCTTTGGGCATTCCCCTTCATTCTTCCCTTCTGACTTCTTCTAAATTTAGTCCTTTTCGGCTGTAACATAGCTCTTCGTTTAAATGATTAAAAGACTACTTACTTTCTCTTTTTCTTGAAACCGCCCTTCTTTCCATCACCTTTACCGGCTGACGGACGGCCTCCATTGTTATTGTCACGGGTCTGGAGCAGTGAGTTCGGAATCAGTTCACGCTTGCCGTAAACCTCTCCTTTGCACACCCACACCTTAATACCCAGCAGGCCATAAGTGGTCAGCGCTTCTGCCTGTGCATAATCGATATCGGCACGGAACGTGTGCAGCGGCGTTCTTCCTTCCTTGAACATTTCGGCACGTGCCATTTCGGCGCCGTTCAAACGTCCGGAAATCAAAATCTTGATACCCTCTGCTCCCATCCTCATGGTCGATGAGATAGCCATCTTAATAGCCCGGCGGTATGCTACACGGCCTTCCAGCTGACGAGCTATGTTATTGCCTACAATCACGGCGTCCAGCTCAGGACGTTTGATTTCGAAAATATTGATCTGAACCTCTTTATCAGTGATTTTCTTCAACTCCTCTTTCAACTTATCCACCTCTGCACCGCCTTTACCGATAATCAAACCCGGACGGGCAGTGTTGATCGTGATCGTAATGAGTTTCAGTGTACGCTCGATCACAATCTTTGCGATTCCGGCTTTAGCGAGACGTGCGTTCAGATACTTTCTGATCTTGTAGTCTTCCACTAATTTGTCACCGTAATTCTTGCCACCGAACCAATTAGAATCCCATCCGCGGATGACACCTAATCTATTGCTTATTGGATTACATTTTTGTCCCATGCTTTACTCTTTTACAGTGTTTTCAACAACGGCAGTTTTACTTCCCAACACGATTGTCACGTGATTGGATCTCTTACGAATTCTGTGCGCTCTTCCCTGCGGAGCCGGACGCAATCTTTTCAGGATTCCGGCACCATCGACAAAAATCTCCTTTACATAAAGGGCTGCATCGTCGATACGCGCTCCGTCATTCTTTACGCTCCAGTTTGCAATCGCGGAAACTAACAGTTTTTCAACCTTACGAGCTGCTTCCTTCGGACAAAATTTCAGTGTATCCAAAGCCTTCTGTACGTCCATTCCACGCACGAGGTCAGCCACCAATCTCATTTTCTGAGGTGATGAAGGACAATCACGCAGCACAGCGAAAGCCTTTTGTTTTCTGGCTTCCTTCATCTGATTTGCTCTTATTCTTTTTCTAGCACCCATTTTATACAATCTTCATTTGTTCAACTTTATCACGCTATTATTTCTTCTTCTTGTCAGCGTGACCTCTAAATGTACGTGTCGGTGCAAACTCACCCAATTTATGACCTACCATGTTTTCGGTCACATAAACAGGAATAAATTTGTTTCCGTTGTGTACAGCTACCGTATGCCCTACGAAATCCGGAGAAATCATGGAATAACGAGCCCAGGTCTTAACAACCGATTTCTTATTGGTCTCATTCATCGCCAGTATTCTCTTCTCCAGCTTTACATCAATAAAAGGGCCTTTTTTTAACGAACGACTCATAACATCAAAATTTAATCAGTTATTTTTTCCTTCTTTCAACTATATACTTCGAAGAAGCCTTCTTCGGCGCTCTGGTCTTATAACCCTTAGCCAACAAGCCCTTCCGTGATCTCGGGTGACCTCCTGATGCACGACCTTCACCACCACCCATCGGGTGATCGACAGGGTTCATCACTACGCCACGAACACGGGGACGGCGACCCAACCAACGCGTACGACCAGCTTTACCGGAACGTTCCAGAGAGTGGTCGGGGTTAGACACCGTACCGACGGTTGCCTTACAGGTTACCAATACCATACGAACCTCTCCCGAAGGCAACTTGATGGAAGCATACTTCCCTTCTCTCGCCACCAACTGAGCATAAGAACCGGCGCTACGAGCCATCACAGCTCCCTGTCCCGGTCTCAATTCAATGTTATGGATAATTGTACCTAATGGGATTTCGGACAGATACAACGTATTGCCGATTTCCGGTGCGACACCCTTGCCGCTTTCCAAAGTCTGGCCTACAGCCAAACCTACCGGAGCCACAATATAACGCTTCTCACCGTCCGCATACACCAACAGAGCGATACGAGCCGTGCGGTTCGGATCATATTCGATTGTTGCCACGCGGGCAGGAATATTCTCCTTTTCACGCTTGAAGTCGATAACTCTGTACTTGTGTTTATGACCACCACCTATATATCTCATTGTCATCTTACCGGTGTTGTTACGTCCACCGGTCTTGCTGTTCGGTCTCAACAATGATTTCTCAGGTCTATCTGTAGTCACCTGCTCAAAAGTATTCACTACTTTTCCTCTCTGACCAGGGGTTACAGGATTTAGTTTTCTTACAGCCATGTCAATTAAATATTGCTAAAAAAATCAATACTATCACCTTCTGCTAAAGTCACAATTGCCTTCTTATACGAATTGGTACGTCCGCTGATTACGCCGGCCTTGGTATAACGGGATTTCACCGAACCCTGGTAACGTTGCGTATTCACAGCCACGACATTCACTCCGTACATCGCCTCAACTGCTTTCTTTATCTCAATCTTATTCGCGTCCTTAGCCACCACAAACGCCACTTTGTTTTGTTTGTCGGTCAGCGCTGTCATCTTTTCCGTTAAAACGGGCTTAATAATAATTTCCATCTCTTCTCCGATTAGTTAAGATTGAACATTTCGTTAAGGCCCTCCACAGAACTTTCAACCAACACAAGGTTCTTCGCCTTCATGATGTTGTAAGTTGCGATGTCGCACACTCTCATTACTTCAACTCGCTGCAAATTGCGGGCAGACAGCAATACGTTCTCGTTCACTCCATTTCCCAGAACCAGCAACAGACGACCGTTGTTCACCTGAAGGTTATTCATTACAGCCACCATTTCCTTGGTCTTCGGAGCTTCGAAAGTAAAGTCTTCGACAACTTTCACAGCATTAGCGTTTGCTTTTACAGACAAAGCCGACTTACGAGCCAATTTTTTCAATTTTTTGTTCAGCTTGAAGCTGTAGTCTCTTGGTACGGGACCAAACACACGGCCTCCTCCTCTGAACTCCGGGTTCTTGATACCACCTGCACGAGCACCGCCGGTTCCTTTCTGTTTCTTCAACTTCTTCGTACTACCGGAGATTTCATTTCTCTGTTTTGACTTATGGGTACCCTGGCGGTTGTTTGCCAGGAACTGCTTTACGTCAAGGTAGATGGCATGCTCGTTAGGCTGAATTCCAAAGATAGCGTCATTTAACACCACCTTCCTGCCGGTTTCCTGTCCGGCAATGTTTAGTACACTTAACTCCATTACTTCTGAATAATTACGTATGAACCTTTAGTTCCGGGAACAGAGCCCTTCACCAACAACAAATTATTTTCAGGAATTACCTTCAAAACTTCCAAGTTCTCTACAGTAACTCTGTCACCGCCCATACGGCCACCCATACGCATACCTTTGAAAACGCGCGCCGGAGTAGAACAGGCTCCGATAGAACCCGGCTTTCTCGTACGGTTGTGCTGACCGTGGGTAGTCTGACCTACTCCACCGAAACCGTGACGTTTCACAACGCCCTGGTAACCCTTTCCTTTAGAGGTTCCGACAATATCAACGAAATTCGTGCCTTCCAGCATCGTCACGTCGATGACATCGCCCAACTTGTGTTCTTCGGCAAATCCTGCAAACTCTACGAGCTTACGTTTCGGAGTTGTGCCTGCTTTCTTAAAGTGTCCACTTAGCTGCTTGCTCGTGTGTTTCTCTTTTTTCTCATCGAAACCCAACTGCAATGCTTCGTAACCGTCTTTTTCCAAGGTTTTCACCTGAGTCACGACACATGGACCGCATTCAATAACAGTGCATGGGATGCTTTTCCCCTCAACACTGAAAACGGAAGTCATTCCGACTTTTTTTCCAATTAAACCTGGTAATTTCATCTTTTTAAAAATAGGTTAATTCATCTCTCTTTCGAACGACATAGGATATCGCCGTCCATTACACTTTAATCTCTACTTCCACACCACTCGGCAACTCAAGCTTCATCAGCGCGTCGATAGTTCCAGCCGTCGAGCTGTAAATATCAATCAGCCTCTTGAATGTGCACAACAAAAATTGTTCGCGGCTCTTCTTGTTTACAAAAGTAGAGCGATTGACAGTAAACACCCCTTTGTGCGTGGGGAGAGGAATCGGTCCGCTCACCACAGCGCCAGTAGCCTTCACCGTCTTAACAATCTTCTCTGCCGACTTGTCCACCAAGTTGTGATCGTAAGATTTTAACTTAATTCTGATTTTTTGGCTCATGTTTTTTGATTATTGTAGATGTATTCTAAACTAACTCCACTCTTCCGTTCGCTTTCTCAACAACCTCCTTGGCAATATTCTTCGGAACCTCGGCATAATGGTCGAATTCCATGGAAGAACTTGCACGTCCGGATGACAGCGTACGCAACACAGTCACATAACCGAACTGCTCTGCCAAAGGTACTTTTGCCGTAATCACACGGGCTCCGATACGGGAATCCATGCTCTCCACCTGACCGCGACGACGGTTCAAGTCGGCAATGATATCGCCCATGAAATCCTCCGGAGTAACGACTTCCAGCTTCATGATCGGCTCCAACAATACCGGCTTAGCCTTCTGCGCAGCCTCTTTGTAACCCAATTTCGCAGCCATTTCGAAAGAAAGCGCATCCGAGTCCACCGGGTGGAAAGAACCGTCGATCAACGTAATCTTCAGTGCCTCCAAAGAATAGCCTGCCAACACACCGTTCTGCATAGCCTCTTTGAAACCCTTTTCTACGGACGGAATGAACTCCTTCGGGATATTACCGCCTTTCACTTCATTGACAAAGGTCAAGCCCTCTTTGCCTTCTTCGGCAGGCTCCATACGGAAGATGATGTCGGCAAACTTACCACGACCACCCGACTGCTTCTTGAACACGTGACGGTGTTCCACAGCCATCGTAATCGCCTCCTTGTAAGACACCTGCGGAGCACCTTGATTACACTCCACCTTGAACTCACGACGCAGACGGTCGATGATGATATCCAAGTGCAACTCACCCATACCGCTGATTACCGTCTGACCGGAATCCTCATCCGTCTTCACGCGGAAAGTCGGGTCTTCCTCCGCCAACTTGGCCAGCGCCATGCCCAACTTGTCCGTATCCTTCTGAGTCAGCGGCTCGATAGCGATACCGATCACCGGTTCCGGGAAAGTCATACTTTCCAACACGATGGGCTTCTCTTCCGAGCACAACGTATCACCCGTACGGATATCCTTGAAACCTACGCAAGCGCAAATATCTCCGGCTTCCAGCATCTCTTTCGGCTGCTGCTTGTTGGAGTGCATCTGGAACAGACGGGAAATACGCTCTTTCTTGTCCGTACGCGGTACGTACACATAAGAACCCGCCTCAATCTTACCGGAATAAATACGCGTATAGCACAAACGTCCCACGAACGGGTCCGTTGCAATCTTAAATGCCAATGCCGACAGCGGAGCATCCGGCTCTACCGGGAAGTGAACCTCCTCGCCGGTACGTGGATCCGTACCCTTGCTGTTCGGGATGTCCAGCGGATTCGGCAGATAAGCGATCACCGCATCCAACAGATTCTGAACGCCCTTGTTCTTGAACGAAGAACCGCACATCACCGGACAGAAATCCATGGCAATCACCGCCTTGCGGATCACCGCCTTCAAGTCTTCCACCGTAATGGAATCCGGATCCTCGAAGAAACGCTCCATCAAAGCCTCATCCTGTACAGCAGCAGCCTCCACCAGTTTCTCTCTCCATTCCTGGGCTTCAGCCATCATATTCTCGGGAATCTCCTTCACCGTAGCCTCCATGGCGCCGTTCTCCCACACATAAGCTTTCATCTCCACCAGGTCCACAATTCCCTGATAAGAATCCTCCGCCCCGATAGGCAACACCAAAGGCACCGGATTGGCACCCAGTTTCTCTTTGATTTCGCGAACCGCCTTAAAGAAATCGGCTCCCGAACGGTCCATCTTGTTCACGAAAGCGATTCTCGGCACGCCATACTTGTTTGCCTGGCGCCATACCGTCTCGGACTGCGCTTCCACGCCACCCACGGCACAGAACAATGCCACGGCACCGTCCAACACACGCAATGAACGCTCCACCTCTACGGTAAAGTCCACGTGTCCCGGAGTGTCGATGATATTAATCTTGTAATCGCTCCCCTGATACTTCCAGAAACAGGTGGTTGCCGCAGAAGTAATCGTAATACCTCTCTCCTGCTCCTGCACCATCCAGTCCATGGTAGCCGAACCGTCGTGCGTTTCTCCGATTTTATGGTTCACACCGGTAAAATACAGGATACGCTCCGTCGTGGTCGTCTTTCCGGCATCAATGTGAGCCATGATACCGATATTTCTTGTAAAATGTAAATCTCTCTTTGCCATTGGTAGTTTCTACTCCTTCTTAATTAAAATCTAAAATGTGCGAATGCCCTATTGGCTTCAGCCATACGGTGGGTATCCTCCTTCTTCTTGAAAGCGGCACCCTCTTCCTTGTAGGCAGCCATAATTTCAGCAGAAAGCTTCTCAGCCATGCTGTGTCCACTTCTCTTGCGAGAGTAGAGAATCATATTTTTTACGGAAATCGCCCGCTTGCGCATCGGATTGATCTCGGTCGGCACCTGGAACGTGGCACCACCCACACGGCGGCTCTTCACCTCCACCTGCGGAGTGATGTTCTCCAATGCCTGCTTCCAGATTTCCAGAGCGGACTTTTCCTCTTTTTTACCCATTTTTTCCTCAACGATGTCCAGTGCGTCATAAAAGATTTTGAACGCAACAGTCTTTTTACCGTCCACCATCAGGTCATTAACAAACCTCGTCACCAGCACATCATTGAACTTCGGATCCGGTAACAGGACTCTTTTCTTCGGTTTAGTCTTTCTCATCTTTGTTTTCGTTTACGAATTTGTTCGTCAAGCTGCCCTCTTTCGGTCTTCAACGGTTTCCCAACCATTTACTCAACTGTTTTTCGGGAACGCTTCATAAACACAATTCCTGTTAATCACTCTTTTTTTACTTCTTGCCTTTAGCGGGGGCTGCAGCCTGTCCCGGTTTCGGTCTCTTCGCGCCATACTTGGAACGACTCTGCAAACGTCCGTTCACTCCGGCAGCATCCAGCGTACCGCGAATCAAGTGATAGCGCACACCCGGAAGGTCTTTCACACGACCGCCGCGAATCAGCACGATGGAGTGCTCCTGCAGGTTGTGTCCTTCTCCCGGAATATAGGCATTCACTTCCTTTCCGTTCGTCAATCTAACACGCGCCACCTTTCTCATGGCGGAGTTCGGCTTTTTCGGAGTCGTTGTGTAAACACGTACACACACTCCTCTTCTCTGCGGACAGGAATCCAAAGCAGGCGCCTTGCTCTTGTCCTCGATTTTTACTCGTCCTTTTCTTACTAACTGTTGAATAGTAGGCATTACACGTACTCTTTTAAAATTTAATTATACTTTTATCCAAAATGGAGCGCAAATGTATGAACTTTTTTTTCTTCCACCAAACAATTCCACATTTTTTCTTTCAAAATCATGCAATTACCTTTCCTCCATGTCTGACTTTTTACAAAATTCTCCCATTTTTATCCCTGACTTTTTACAAAAAACACCATAGAATATGCTTGACTTTTTACAAAAAAGCTATCTTTGCAGACCAAAAGAGAGAAAAATGAAAAAGGTGTACTTTTCAAGAACCATCGATAAATTCTTGCTGGATTGGAATTGCTTAAAAATGCAGGCTTAATCACCCCTGTCATCCACTCCTCGGCAAACGGGCTCCCTTTAGGAGCTGGAATAAACGCCAAATTTGTCAAATATATATTCTTGGACAGTGGACTGTTATTGCGTCTTTTAGGATTGGGGGATACTGGGGGCACATCGGAAATATCCAAATTCATCCTCTTGGGTACAGCCACCGATTTAGTCAATAAAGGCCATATCACAGAAATGGTCGCCGGATTGGAGCTGCTGAAATCCAGTATCCCAACACAAAAACACGACTTGTACTATTGGCAAAATCTCTCCCGGGGAGCCCAAGCAGAAGTTGATTATGTAATAGCCAAAGACTCAGACATCATTCCGATAGAAGTGAAAGCAGGCACCTCAGGTAGCATGAAAAGCATGTACCAATTCATGACCGGCAAACAGTTGGACTACGGCATCCGCACATCGCTGGAGAATTTCGGCAAGTTGAATCACATAGACATCATTCCATTGTACGCATTGTCCAATATATTCCATTGTAAAATCAACAATAAAGGAACCTGTTCAAACTTTATTTGAGCAGATTCCTCTATTGTTTAGCAAAGAACTCAAGAAAGGCTTAATCTTTTGCCCGGCTCTCAATATCTTCCAGCATCCGTCCGGCAAACACAATCACCGTTGGGGGCAATACATTCAGCCGGGAACGGACAAATTCCGCCATATCCTGCAACACCGCCTTGTCTTTTGTCTGCACCAGCCGGGACATATTCATGATAAGCATATTGCGGCCCACATCGCTCAACTCATCGAAATTCTTCCGGCACAACGCCAAAAACTCGGCATCTCCGCTTTTCACCCGCCCCTCAATCAAGCGGAATACGGGCTCATACCGATTCTCCTCCACCAATCCTAAATCCCGGATTTGCTGTTTCAAGGCCTGGTAGCGTTCATCTTTGAATTCTCCATTACGCCACAGGTAACCCGAAAAATAAGAGGTCAATTCCGTATGATACAACTGCTGGATTTTCTCCTCAATCTCTTTCTGCACCGCTCCGTCGAAATCCTTCCGATGCGCCACCATAAATTCCGCTTTCTCGTCATCCAGTTTCATCGTATAACGGGTAAACAAAAAAGCATTCTCCGTTTTCAGGCGTGCTACCTCCGTCAAGGAAGCATAATAATCATCCACAACCTTCATGCCCGGCTTTTCCTGATTATGTACCAACAGATACATCGCATAGCGGTTCACCACCTCCGGTGTCCGGTTGCCTTCCGCATAGAGGGCGGTCAGCCGCTCGGGCGCGTAATCGGGATTCAATTGCTCCTCTATTTTATTCATAAACTCGTCGGCTCCCAGCGCGCCTTTCATGCTCGCCTGCACTTCCCCGTCGGTGTCCAGCACCAAAAACGTGGGATAAGCAGTCACCTTGTAACGCTGTGCCCATGTCTTGCCCTCTTTCTCCGCATTCAGTTTCAGACAAACGAATTTCGCATTGAAAAAATCCCCCACTTTCTTTTGCGGGAAGACATCCCGGGCCATCTTCTTGCAAGGTCCGCACCAATCCGTATAAAAATCGACAAACACCATCTTTCCCTCCTGCTTCGCCACCTTGAGTGCCTCCTTCAGAGAAAGGTCGCGGGAATCGGTCTGTGCCGAAACGACAAAACCCATTGCCGCAAACACCCATAAGAAAAATAATTTTTTCATCATTTACGTCATCTGTTTATTAGAAAATTCACTAAAATTCGTGGGGAATCCCCATGAGGTTTCCCCACGAATCCATGGATTGCAACTCCTGTTCTTACGGATGTGATTATTGCCCCTCGCCCTCCTCCGGTTCTTCCTCTGCAGGGTCTTCGCCGTATTTCCATTCCACATCCGTCAATTTCATATTCAGCGGCCAGCAAGCGTCCTCCGCATGGCTTAATTCAGGTGTCGTATTCCCGCTTAACTGCATTATCTTCAATTCCCCTTTCTGACCGTCGTACGTGCCCATCCAAAAATAAGCCTTGTTTAAAACAACATCTGCACCGATATAAGAAATCTCACTTCCCATATCCATCGAAGCCAGCGTCTTATATGTATAGTTATAAGCATACAAAGTGGAACCTACCGTATACAATAATACAGTCACATTAGACATAAAAGTGTAATGTGTCGCTTTGTCAAAATCGACAGCCACCGTTTTATCTATCGTGTAGCCAGCCACCTTGGTCGGATTATTAAGTGCAGAACCGAAATACCCTTTTGCTCCCGGTCGGAATACATAAATGTAATAATTAATATCCTCTCCCTCCGTATCTTTCATCAACGCCACACAATTACAAAAATAATCTGACGAATTATTTCTTAAATTTTCCCCATATACGATAGTTCTCTTATACTGATTCCATGGGAACGGATCTCCCTGTTTATCTGCCAATTTTTGACAATAAGTTGCCGAGGAACCATAAATAGCTCCAGGTTTTACAAAACATTCCGCATCCATATCATAAAAAAGAGGATATACATTGCTGCTATATCTTGTCCCCCCTAACACGAATGCCATCGGATACGGCTTAAAAAAATCCTTGCTATTAGGGTAATGATTCATCGGATTTACATAAATCTCACTACCATCACTCCCTACTATCGTCATATAAATTGCATTATCGGTCACAATACCCCTATTGCTAACACATCGCATTGTCGTTGTCGGACCATAGCTAGAATTCTGCCGCGGAAACATATCACGAATTCTCGGAGTCTCTCTGGAAACTTCCATTTCCTCCACGGTCAGCATCTGATGAAACTCTCCGACAGGTAGAAAATTATTTCCCCACGTCATCTTCATATCCTTTTCGTCCGTCATTAACCAAAGGTGCGCTATATGTTCTTTCGAACTCCTATTCCCGGTAAAAATCAAATCACGTGCCCCTTTCAAATGCAATTGCGAATTATCAAATATGTTTTCAATCAGTACAATAGTATCCGGTTTCTGCACCAACATATCCAAGCGGACTTCTCTGTCTGCCGTTTCGCCCAACAACATCCATCCTTGAGTCAATTCACTGAAAACCCTCACGCTGGTACTTTTTATCCATTGCAGACCGGTACTTTTATCGTCCACTTGCAGATAAAGTGTATAATTGCCCGGTTTGAAAGATGCCGGCCATTCCAGATTCTTTTTGTTGCCAACCACCGTATGTTCATGGTCTTTTCCGGAACAAAAGAACCAGGTGTATTCGTAGTTTTCTTCGTTTTCTCCGTAGATATCGCCCGCAATGGTCGGAGAAATTTTTAACGTATCCAACCCCTTTTCCACAATTTGATTTTCTTCTTCTTTGGCGAAAGTGACGGTCACACCATTCAGAGGATTATACTCATAATTCCCTTTGTCCTCCACAGAACAAGCCTGCCATACGAACAAAGCCATCAAACAAAATATTCCGTTCTTCATATCCTTTCCTCCCATAGTTATTGATTATCTTGAGGTTTGTAATACTGTTTCACTAATTCTTCGGGTAAAGTTTTCTCACTCCACCACGTTACACCCGGTACCCACATCATCGTCCCTTTTTCGTCCAATACCCACTCCTTCCAACCATCCGCATCTCCTTTCTGGAGTCTGGCATATCCTTTGTTAAACTTAGCAATCAAATCATTATAAGCCATCACTCTAATCTTGGTTCCGCGTCCTCCCTGAGTCATCGCCGACAATTGTTCGAAATGGGCTTTTGTATAACCGGTGACATCCATCAGGTATTGGTACTTGGTCGGAGAAAACGTCCCGAAATAGGCAGAATATTCGTTCACTCCCCAACCGGCAGGTCTCTGCAAAAGGTTATTGAAAAACACATCGTGAACAGCCGGATCGCCACTTGTCTTAAATTGTGTTCCCTCGTCATTCCAACGGCCCGGGATTTTTCCCACTTCGATAAAAGGCAAAGAGAAATGTTCGCCCGGGTCTATGCGGAATTGTATCCGTGCCGTATCCTTAATCAAACGGGCGGTTTTAAAAACTCTCAAAGTCACATACGTTTTATTTTCTCCCGCCTTGATGACCTGATTTTCCGAAAAATCCGCATACTCTTCTTCAGCAATGGCATTCGAACTGTCCCGCATGATTTCCACCCGGAACGGACGGTCGTAATCTCTAACAGAACCCGCTATTCCGATTTTCAACTTTAAGTCGACTACCGTATCTTCCAGCGTTCCGAAAGAAACGTATGTATAATTTTGCCGTGCCCAAAGGCTTTCATTTCCGTGGGATGCTCCATACTGTACATCGAAGTAAATGGCATCAACGCCTTCATAATCCATCAGTTCCTTCTTCTCGCAAGATGCGAACAGGAAAGCCCCCGTTATCCACAAGAGGGCTATTTTTCCCACATATTTCTTTTTCATATCCATGCTGTTTAATTGTTTGTCATACTCCGTTTTGTTTTCTCTACATCCGGCAAATCCCATACATAATTGTCGGTCATCATTTCATAAGTACCTCCGATTTCCGAACCGGACAGGAACTTTTCTAAATTCAGACGTTTATAATAGAAGAACAACTGTCCTTCACCTATCACCTCCCGGGCAAATTCTTTCGTCACCAACTCCCTGACCTCATCGGCAGAGGAAGCTTCGATAGGCATGTGGCAATTGCGGTGCTCACGGATCGCCCGCAGGTATTCCAACGCTTCCTCCGGCGTAGCGGCACACTCCGCAGCAATCAGATAGGCTTCGCTCAACCGAATCAATGGAATCATGTTCAGATAAGTCTCCGTACCGTCCAATTCCGCCTCACGTCCGGCCTCTCCGTATTTCATGAAATACAAAGAACTGCCGGCATCCTCTTTAGTACCATCATCGTCGTCGTCGTCATCATCGCCTCCGCCAACCTCTCCGGAAGTTGTCACAGTACCCCAGGTCAGATTAGAACGCCAATCGTTACTGGGGTCGTCATAGAACACGGCAATCTGGGAATTAGCTGGATTTGTACCGATAAAAGTCAAACGGGAAGTCAATGACAAAGCCTGGCTGAAATAGCTGGAATTCAATTTAGAGCGGGATGAATGGTAGACGGCGAAAAAAACTTCCGAAGAGAACAACAAATCGTTTTTATCGTCAGCTTCAACCTGTTCTTGGGTCGTCCAAGGAAAAATCATCGTCTCTTCGTCCTTTTGGTTCTTGGCAATGACCTCCTCCGTCACAATGCGGTAAGCTGTCGATTGGTCGCCTTTCCACAAATAGGCACGTGCCAGCAAAGTCTGTACGGCAAAATAATTGAGGCGCAACTGGCGATAAGTGAAATCCGCCCGGTCCAACCCGTCGTCGCTAAAAACCCCGTTGCCCACACCGGTGGTAAATACAGGGTCATTGTCTGCTAACAAATCTCTTGCTTCTTCCAAATCCCGGATCACCTTGGCCAACACCTCGCTTGCCGGCAACAGAGGCGTGATATCGCGTTTTGCCATATCCTGATAAGGAATAGAGATTTGAGATGCCGTAGCCTCGTTATAAGAGGGACCGTAGAGACGCAACAAATCGAAATGCATCATAGCACGCAACGCCAACGCCTCACCCTTCACCATGGCATAATAATCGGGACGCAAGGCACTCCCTTCCTCGTCGCAATGGGACAATAGGGTATTGGTATTGGCTATCAGTTCATACATTTTCGTCCAAATACTGTTGGATTTATTTTTAAAGGCTTCCTCTTCATACGAATAATTTGCAAACACTTTATACGTATGGTTACCGTTCACCATATTATAGTATTGCGCCATCACATCAATTAGTCCCGCACTCAAATCTTCACCATACACATCCACTAAACCTAAATACACGCCGTTCAGGGCAATCATAAAACCGTTGTTGGTTGTATAAAGTGAATTTTCCATGATTTTGTCATTCATCTTCACATCCAACCAATTGGAACAGGAAACTGTCGATAAAAACAAGCCACCTGTCACTACCAGTAATTTTGCTATATTTTTCATTTTCATCATCTCAAATTGCATTAAAAGTTAAGTCCTACCGAGAAAGATACAGACCGCTCGAAAGGATAGCTCGTTCCGCGTTCCTCCTTGATAGTCGATATCCGGAAAATGTCGTTCATGTAAGCAGTGAAATTAAATGCGGAGGCTCCGATGTATTTCAGCCATTTGGCGGTAGAAGTCCGGTAACCTATATTAATAGAAGTGCACGAGAATGTATTTTCTTTCTCCGCAAAACGGGTGGTCAAATGTGTCTTTCCGGTATCGTCGATACGTTTGAATTTGGCTTTATCGCCCGGTTTCTGCCAACGGTCGTACAATGCCCGTTTATCCTGATTGTATTTCAACTGCTGCGTACCGATATTTTCCACTTTGTTGAATAAAGTGCTCAGCTGGGTCATGCTGCCTGCCCGGTAAGAAAAGGCCGCACCGAAAGAAATCCCCTTGTACACCAAAGAAGTTTGCAAAGCCCCTGAAACTTTCGGATTGCTGTCGCCCACCAACACTTCATCCTCCTGTTTCCATTCATACGTATAGGAACCGTCTTTCTTGATGAATATCTCATTACCCGTAGCCGGGTCGATACCTGCCGAACGGACCAAATAAACACCCGTCGTACTGGCATTATCATAATAACGCATTAGCGACGAGCTGGCTTGTCCGCGTTGATTATACTCTTCCAGTAAATTACCGATTTTCTTATATTTGGTGGTATTATGGTTCAGATTGCCACTGACATACCAGTTGAATTCCCGTTTTTTAATGATATAATAAGTCGCACGCACAGATACCGAACGGTTATCCGTCGCCCCCACATTCATCGGCGCAGTGGTCGAACCGGTGGAAGCAGGCATATCGATACGCACCAACAATGGGTCGGTGTCACGCATTTGATAATCGAAATTAACATTCAGACGACTATCAAAAAATTGCACGTCCAAACCGAAATTATGCGTCACCGTACGTTGCCATTTCAAATTGTTGTTTCCCCAAGTGGTTACTTTAGCCGCTAAACCGAAAGGATTGTTGAGCGAAGTATTATACATGTAAATACTGGAAGAGAGCTTCGCGTCGTAATTTTGATTTCCGGGATTACCGTATGAATAACGCAATTTCAAATAATTCACGATTTCGCTGTTCTCCAAAAAACTTTCATTGTGCATATTCCAGCCTGCCCCTACAGCCCAGGTCGTAGTAAACGGATCATTAATGCCAAATTGTGATGCACCGTTGCTGGTCAGATTGAAATCCAACAGATAACGCATATTGTACGCATAGTTCAAATTCAAATAATAGCTAACGCTGCGACTCTTATCGTCGGATGCAGAGGGCTTACCGTCTACGTACTTTGAGGCAAAATTCGGACTGGAAAACTGGTCGGTAGTATACCCCTGAGCTCCGAAACCGTATGACTTCTGATTTTTATCGGAGAACTGCATACCCCCGACTCCATTCAGGGTATGATTACCGAAAGAACGTCCGTACGTCAGATTGATTCGTCCGGTCAACGAACTATTGGAAGTAGACGTCTTACTATAACTGCCTTTCTTATCCGCTTCGGTTTGGGCAAAACGGGTCTCATTCGGAGAACGGAATATTTCTGTCTCCAATTTCGTCATTTGGTATTGCAAATTCCCGCGAATACGGAAATTCCTGAAAAAGCGGTACTCGATTTGGAAGTTATTCGTGATGTTCCAATTGTTTGATTCGTTGATGCTCTTCTGATTATAATCCCACAAAGGATTCCAGATGTAATCGTACCTATTGGCTCCGGCCAAACTTTCGCGGAATACATATTTCGGTACTTCCCCGTCTTTCGTCCGCTTGGCATAAAAAGGATTCATCTGCGAATAAGCGGAAAAGTCCACGATATTGTTTTCCGCTTTAGTGCTTCCGATTGTGGTTTGGTTAGTAAACGACAAATCTTTTACACGATAAGTCAAACGGATGTTGCCGTTCAATACATCACGATTTGATTTTTTCATCACTCCCTGGGTGTTGTTGTAAGAAATACCTACGCCATACAGGAAAGCCTGGTCACCACCATCGATGAAAACGTTGTGTCCCTGCGTAAAAGCCATACGCAAAGGCTCGTTCAGCCAATATGTATCGTATCCCTCCTGCACTAATTTCAGACGGGCATAGTACCGCGCGCGCTGGGATTCATTGATAATTTCCCCGTTTTCATCCAAATTCGCCCCACTGGAATCTTTATAAACGCCCGCCAGTTTTTCATATTCCAGTTTTTCAGCTGCATTCATCAGGTTGAAATCGCTCAAATCCGCCCAGCCTACGGTGAAATTACCGGTGTAGGAAAAACGTAACTGCCCCTGTTTAGGCTTGATGGTTTCGACAACCACCACACCGTTGGCTGCTCTCGAGCCGTAAATCGCCGTAGCGGAAGCGTCTTTCAGTATGGAAATGCTCTCCACACGGTCCATGTTCAAATCCTGGATGGCTTCCAGGGTGGTTTCGAACCCGTCCAGAATAAAAAGCGGCTGGTTGGGGTCGGCGCTATACTCCTGTGTCAGGTCGGTCACGTTGATTTTACCGTTGATACTGATGTCCAGCAAGGCATTCGGATTGGAACCCTGTTCCCGGTTTTCCGTGATGATAAACGAGGGATCCAGCACACTCAAGCTCCGAAGGACGCTTTGGGGACTGATTTGTTTCAATTCTTCCGTCTTAAATGTCGTCACGGAACCGGTAAAGGTCTCAATGTTGCGGGTGTAGATACCCATTGCCACCGCCTCATCCAGTTCCGCCACGTCGTCTTCCAGTTTCACGTCGATGACGGTTTTGTTCTCTACGACAATTTTCTGCGCTTTCATACCCATGAACGAATAGACCAGCGCCAAGTCTTTCGATTCGACACATTCGATGGTATATCTTCCTTCGGCATCAGTTGCCACACCCACCGTCGTACCGGCAATCAGCACGGAAACGCCCGGCAGCGGATTGCCTTCCGTGTCGGTCACCTTTCCCGTCACTTTCCGGGTCTTCACCTGCGGCAGGGCTTCCGCTTTCTTTTTTTCGCTCAACACCACCGTCTTGTCCACCATCTGCCATGTCAGCGCCGTCCCCTCCAGACACTTATCCAGCACATTCCCCAACTGCTCGTCCACGAAACGCAGGTTCAGATTCTTCACTCCCGCCACCTGCTCGTCGCGGTAAAGGAACGTGTAATCCGTCGTACGCTCCAGAATCGGTATCACCTCCGCCAAACTGGCATTGTGCACCTCAAAAGTCAGCTTCTCCACCTGCCCCGACGCTTCCGCCGTCAATGGCAATGAAAAACAAGAAAGCAGGAAGGCAAAAAGCACACCCTTGTGGCAAACCTGCCAACACTTCCTTTTGCTCAAAAGCAAACACGCTTTGTCTTTTTTCATAAAATCATGTTTTAAATTTAACAATAACACGCCGTCAAAAGGCGTTTTTCTTTTCCCTGATGTAAATCGTCCTCCCCTCTATCCTGAAATCCAAGCCGCCCGTCAGCTCCAGCATACGCACCACCTGCTCGAAATCACCGTAACGACGCATGTTCCCCGTGAAGTAAATCCCCTTCGCCCCCGCGCTCTCGAACACCGCCTCCACGTTATACCAACGGCAGACCACCCGTATCACCTCCTCCAGCGTCCGGTGGCGGAACACAAACTGCCCCTTCTGCCAGGCAACATAATCGTTCACATCCACCTCCCGCTTCGTCACCGCTCCCGCTCCGTCCGCCAACCCCTGCTCCCCCGGCGACAACTCCACGCCGCCACTCTCCCCCGAGAAACGCACCGCTCCCTCCACCAAAGTCGTCGCCACCGCTCCCTCATCCGCATAGGCAGACACATTGAACGTCGTCCCCAGCACCTCCACTTCCATGCCTCCCGCCTCCACCACAAAAGGCTTCCCCGCATCCTTCACCACCTCGAAATAACCCTCCCCTCGCAAATAAACCCGACGCTCGCCACCCGCGAAATGCACCGGATAGCGTAACTCCGAATCCGAATTCAGACGCACCAGCGTGCCGTCGGCCAGCTCCACCGCGAACTCACCCCCGCGGGGCACCCGCAGCACATTGTATTGCAACGCCTCTCCGCTTCCCTCACCCGCATAACTCAACTGCTCCCCCGTCGTCCGTACCTCCATCCCCTCCTGCACCCACACCGAATCCACCGGCTCATCCCCCAACACCAGACGCTCGCCGCCCGCCAATATCAACTCCGCCCTCGCACTCCCCGGCAATATCTCCACCTTGGACACCCGCAAAGGCTCCTCCTTCTCCATCCCCGCAAACAACCCGTACGCCCCTATCCCCACCACCAACAACACCGCTGCCGCCACGCCCCAAACCCGACGCCACGTCCGCAACCGACGCCGCGCCCGGCAACGCGCCCGCACCTGCAAATAAGCCGCCACCCGGTCTGCCTTCTCCCACTCCGCCCTCTTCGCCGCCAAAAACTCACCCGACATCACCCGCCCATACAACGCCTCATGCCTCGCGTCCGCAGAACGCCAGGCGCGCAAACGCTCCTCTTCCTCCACTGTCAGTACTCCTTCCAGCGCCTTCCCCAACAGACGGGACACCCAAGTATAATCTTCAAAACGTGCCATAATTTATGATTATTCGTAAAATGAGACACCTAAAAGGAAAAAAGGAGGTATAGGGAAATGAACTTTTCCCTGAATTTAACATTTACTCTTCCGGAAAACGACCCCCTGCCCGCTTCACCCGAGCGTTCAGCAGACCATCAAAGGAGATAAAAAAAGATACAGGTTGCCCAACTTCTCTTTCAGGATGCGGCGTGCGATTTGCTTCTGCTTCTTCACCGTCTCCTCGGCGATACCCAGCTCCCGGGCGATATCCTTCGCCCGCAGCCCGTCGAGCACCAGCTCGAACACCTTCCGGCATGCCGGCGGCAACTCCTCCATCGCCCGATAGACCAGCCGGAACGTCTCCTCCTCGATGTAGCGGTTGATTTCCGCCGTGTCCGACAACTCCTTCCGGTATGCCGCCATGGCATCCAGGCGCACCTTCTCCCCCCGCAGGTGATTGAAACAGCGGTAGCGCACCATCTGGTAAAGATACGCCGAAAAGTCCTCCACCCCCTCCCATCGCCCCCGCGTCTCCCACACCTTCACGAACACGTCCTGCACCAAATCCTCCGCCGTCGCCCCTTCCTCCACATAGTGCCGCGCAAAAGAGAGCAAAGCGGGGTAGTATTCCATGAACAACTCATGAAAAAACCGCTCCTCGTCCTGAGGCATACCCTTTATAAACGATTCAAACCGCATAATTAACGGACAAATATAAGGCTTTTTTTCATATTTGAACATTTCGGAATGATTTTTACCCCGTTTCCTGTTTTTCGGGTGTTCTCACGCCGTATGCCGGTCGTTTTCTTCGGCATCTCTTCAAGTCATATCCGGCATTACTCCCTAATTATTCCCTTATCACTCCCTAATCACTCCCTTATAATATAAGGAAATGATAAGAAGTTGATAAGGATATGATAAGGAGTTGATGGTAAAGGAAAGTCGGAGGAAACCCCAAGATAAGACGAAGAGAATCAAGGAGAAAGACGGTATTCCTGTCTATATGACATGCGACAAGGAAAAAAGAGCGGAAAAAGAGAAGAGCCCGGCGACATACCGGACTCTTTTCCCAAACCTTCGTTGGACGTATCAACGGGCGTCAATCTGCCGGAGCAGCTCGCGCACGGCGGCTTCCAGCTGCTGGTCGCGACCGCGGAGCACCTGGTCGTAATCGTTGCGGACTTTGACATCGGGCTCCAGCTGGGTGTTCTCGAGGTAGTTGCCCTCCGCGGTGCGGTAGCCCACGACGGGAATGCCGAAGTAGAGGGAAGGGTCCTGGAGGGTTTCCCAATTGACGGAGGTCATGGTGCCGGGAACGGGCATGCCGACCAGCGAACCGAGCTTTTTGTGGCTGTACACCCAGGGGGTGCCGTGGGCGTTGGAGTAGTTCGCCTCGCAGATGAGCATGATGGAGGGCTTGTTGTAGCGGCGGGAGGGCATCTCGCACGCCACGACGCCGCGAACCACCTGTTCCAGGTATTTCTCGCCGCTGAAGAGGATTTCGATGTCCTCGTGGAGGCGTCCCCCGCCGTTGTTGCGGGTGTCGATGACGATGCCCTCCTTGAGGTTGTATTTACCGAGGATGTCGGCGTAGATGTCGCGGTAGCTCTCGTCGTTCATGCTGGCGATGTGGACGTAGCCGAGGCGCCCGCCGGAGAGACGTTCCACTTCGGCGGCGCGGCTCTTGATCCAGCGTTTGTAGAGGAGGGCGGTCTGCGAGGAGGCGGGGAAGGGCTTCACGACCTCTTCCCAACGCTCACCGGAACGGGGGTCGTAGAGGGAGAGGAGGACGGGGGTGTTCGCCTTGCCGTTGATGAGGGGATAATAGTCCTCGCCCGCCAGGATGGGCTGACCGTCGAATTTCTCGATGATGACGCCGGCTTTCACGCGGGTGGTGCTGTTGTCGAAGAGGCTGTTCTCCAGGACTTCCTCGATGCGCAGCCCGTCGCCTTCGTATTGCCAGTCGAAGAGCAACCCGAATTCGGGGGTGGACTTGTGGGCGCCCGGCGCGCGATAGCCGGAACCGGTGTGGGAGACGTTCAGTTCGCCGAGTATCTCGCTGAGGAGTTCGGAGAAGTCATGGTTGTTGTTGATGTGGGCGAGGAAAGGGCGGTATGCCTCCCGGAGCGCCGCGAGGTCCACGCCGTGATAGTCGGTACGGTAGAAGCGCTTCGCCTGCTGGGTGAAGACGTGGTTGAACATGTATTCGCGCTCTGCCGCCTTGTCCAGCTCCATTTTCAAAGTGAAAGAGAGGGGCGTGACCTGGTTGCCCGGGAGCGTCATCCTGGAGGGCTTGCTACCGAGGATATAGAGGGTCTTGCCGTCTTTGGAAAGTTGCAGGGAAGAAGCGGGAATATTCAGTTTTTTGACCATGCTGACTGTGCCGCTGCGGGTGTCCTTTTTCCAAAGGTCGTAGTCCCCCTCGAAGGCAGAGAGGAAGTAGAGGGTCTCCCCGTCCCCGGTGAGGGCGGCGGAGGCGATGCGGGAGGACATGGGCGTGAGACGGATGACCCGCTCGGAGAGGCGGTCGAGGTCGATGGCGACGGATGGATTGGAAGCGGCGCCTTTCTTGTTTTTATTGCCGGAAGCCGCCTTTTTGGCTTCCTCTGCCTGTTTCTCTTCGGCTTTCAAGAGGTCCAGTTCCTCTTTGGTGAGCAGGAAGCGGTCCATGGTCTCGCGGTTCATGAAGGCGATATAAACGTCTTTCTGGCTGCCCCAGGAGGCGTGGGAACGCATGCCGAGGCGGTCGGAGAGGAAGAGGATGGCGTTGCCGCCCATCACCCATCGCGGCGCCATGTCGAAATAGGCACTGTTGGTGACGTTGTATATCCTGCCTCCCTCCTTGGCGGAGACGATGCCGACGTCGCTGTAGGGGTCGCGGCGGTTGGTGATGAGGGTGAGGGCGAACCAGTTGCCGTCGGGCGACCACTGGTAGGCGAACCCTCCGACACCGGTGCCGTAATACTGGGTGCCGTCGGTAATCTGCCGCACGGCGCCGCTCTTGAGGTTCAGCACCTTCAAGAGGGTGCGTCCTTCGATGAAGGCGAGTTCCGTGCCGTCGGGAGAGAAGGCGGGGGAGGTCCGTTCCACGGTGTCGCGGAAGAGCGGAGTCTCCTCGATGAGGGTCGCGTGGGCAAAGTCCACGTCTTCGGGACGGGCTTTGGTCGCCTTATAAAGGCTCCAGATGCCGGAGCGGCTGCTGGAGTAAACGATGGCCTGCCCGTCGGGCGAGATGGTGACGCCTTGCTCGGCTTCGGGGGTGCGGGTAATCTGCTTGGCGGTGCCATACTTGGAGGAGACTGCGAATAGCTCCCCGCGGGAGATGACGGCGATGTCGTCGCCCTTGTCGGGCAAGGCAAATTCGGAAGCGCTGCGCAGGGTCTGCACGGAGAGGGGGGTGTCCCCCGCCTCATCCACGATTTCTATCACGACCTTGACCGGTTCTCGACCCGGCACAAGGGTATAAATCTTCCCCATGTACCCGAAACAGAGGGTGCCGTCCGTCGCCTGCGTCAGGAAGCGCACGGGATGGTCGGTAAAATGGGTCAGCTGCTCCGCCCGGTCCATGGCTTCGGGGGCGGCGCGGTGGACGTTGAAAGAGCCGCCGTCACGCTCGCTGAGGAAGACGATTTTCCCGTCCGGCGTGTAGAGCGGGCTACGGTCCTCGCCGGGGTTCGTGGTCAGCCGGGTGTGCTTGCCCGTGGAAGCGTCATAGCGGAAAATGTCGCGCGCGACGGAGGAGGTGTGGTGCTTGCGCCAGATATTCTCGCCGCCGGTGCGGTTCTCATACAGGAAAGAGGCGCCGTCCCTGTCGAAACAGAGGCTGCTCACGGGAGCGGCAATCACCTGCTGCGGGCGGCCGCCGGCAACAGGGATGCGGTACAGCTCCGTCATCCATTTGGCGGGAAACAGCGCACTGGCAGCCGGGTCCTGGATGACGGCGGTGTAATAGATGTAGCGGTCGTCCGGGGAAAAGGCGAGGGGGGTCTCCTGAGCGGAGTGGGTGGTCACCCGATGGGGCACGCCGCCGCGGGCGGGGACGGTGAAGATGTCGCGCCCACCGTGGCGGTCGGAGACGAATGCCAGCGTCTGCCCGTCGTTCGACCACACGGGCGCCGACTCGAAGCCCTCCCACGAGGTGAGGCGTTGCGCCGTGCCGCCGCGGCTGTCCACTACGTAAATGTCCCCTTTGTAAGCAAAGGCTATCTTCGCGCCGTCGGGAGAGATGGCGCAGTAGCGCATCCACAGCGGAGAAGCCTCCGAAAGCCATGCGCTCCCGATGAAAATCAACAGGAATAGAATTTTTCTCATCATTATTTGTGTCATTTAATTTCCCACAAACGTAATATAATTATTTTAATTTTGCACACGCATAACCTGTAACGAAAAAAGACTATGTTGGACTTCATCGGCAAATCATCGCAAACCGCCAAGCACCACCCGAAGCCGGGAGGGCTGGAGATATTGAAATACATCGGACCGGGGCTGCTGGTCACCGTGGGATTCATCGACCCCGGCAACTGGGCGTCGAACCTCGCCGCGGGCGCCGACTACGGGTATGCCCTGCTCTGGATGGTGACGCTCTCCACCGTGATGCTCATCATCCTGCAACACAACGTGGCGCACCTCGGCATCGCCACAGGGCTCTGCCTCTCCGAGGCGGCGATGACACACCTCCGCCCGCGGGTCGCCCGTCCCATCCTCTGGACGGCGATGGCGGCGTCCGTCTCCACCTCCCTGGCGGAAATCCTGGGCGGCGCCATCGCCCTCGAGATGCTCTTCGACATCCCCGTGCGCATCGGGGCGGCGATGGTAACGGTCTTCGTGGGGGTCATGCTCTTCACCAACTCTTACCGGGTCATCGAGCGGTGGATCATCGCCTTTGTCTCCGTCATCGGGCTCTCCTTTATCTACGAGCTGGCACTCGTGGACATCGAATGGGGCGAAGCCGCCCGCGCATGGGTCACCCCCTCCTTCCCCGACGGCTCCATGGTCGTCGTCATGAGCGTCCTGGGCGCCGTGGTGATGCCCCACAACCTCTTCCTCCACTCCGAAGTCATCCAAAGCCGCCGATGGGATCTCGAGGACGACCGGGTCATCCGGAAACAACTGCGGTACGAATTTCTGGACACGTCTCTCTCCATGCTCATCGGCTGGGCCATCAACAGCGCCATGATTCTGCTCGCCGCCGCCACCTTCTTCCGGGAAGGCACTGCGGTGAACGAGCTCCAGGACGCCAGCACCCTCCTGCAACCCCTCCTCGGCAAAAGCGCCGCCGTAGTGTTCGCCATCGCCCTCCTCTTCGCCGGCATCGCCTCGACCATCACCTCCGGCATGGCGGCGGGTTCCATCTTCGCCGGCATCTACCGCGAACCCTACGACATCAAAGACAGCCACTCGCGATGGGGCATCCTCATCTCCCTCCTCGCCGCCCTCGCCCTCATCATGCTCATCCGCAACCCCTTCATGGGACTCCTCTATTCCCAAATGGCGCTCAGCATCCAACTCCCCGTCACCATCTTCCTCCAAGTCCGACTCACCTCCTCCGGGCGCGTCATGGGCAAATACCGAAACCGCCCCTCCACCAAATGGCTGCTGTACACGCTGGGAGGCATCGTCTCCGCCCTCAATGTGGCACTCCTGTGGAGCATGGTGTGGTGAAAAAAGGCTTCCGGCGGCGAATGACAATATTTTTTGTTCCTCCCGAGCGGAAATTCCGTTTTTTTGCATTACCTTTGCGGCTCCTATCGGGTATAGGAAACTAATCATTTAATTAAAAACAAAATGGCAACAAAAATCAGATTAGCGAGACACGGACGTAAAGGGCGTCCATTCTACCATGTAGTGGTAGCAGATAGTAGAGCGCCACGCGATGGCAAGTTCATTGAAAAAATCGGGACCTACAACCCGAACACGAACCCGGCTACTATCGATCTCAAGTTCGACAGAGCTTTGTATTGGTTGATGACCGGCGCACAGCCGACCGAAACCGCCGAGAGAATCCTGTCCTACAAAGGCGTTCTCCTCAAAAAACACCTCCTGGAAGGCGTCAAGAAAGGAGCTTTCGACGAAGCTGCCGCCGAAACCAAGTTCAACGCCTGGATGAAAGAGAAAGAGGCGAAAGTACAGGCTAAAATCCAGCAACTCGCCCAAGCTGGCGATGCTGCCGCTAAGGCACGCCTGGAAGCAGAAGCCAAAGTACGTGCTGCAAAAGAAGAAGTGATTGCAAAGAAAAAAGCCGAACTGGCGGCTGCCGAAGCTGCCAAGAAAGCCGAAGAAGAAGCGGCTGCCGCTCCCGCTGAAGAAACAGCAGCCCCGGCAGAGGCTCCCGCTACGGAAGCAGAAGCACCCGCTGCCGAATAAAACCTTGCAATGGTCACCCGGGAAAATTGCATCAAAATCGGTGAAATCACCAAGACCCACCACCTCAAAGGGGCGGTCATTGTCTCCACCGACAGCGATTTACTCGAACAATATGCAGACAAACCGGTGTTCCTTCTACTCGAAGGGGCACCGGTTCCTTTTTTCATCGCCGAAGACGGACTCTCCGTCCGCAACCACACCTCCTACATCGTCAAATTCGACTACGTGGATACCATCGCCCAGGCGGAGCGCCTCGTGGGCTGTGAAATATGGCTCGAAAAGTCCCTCCTCCAAGAAAACGAGGCGGAAGACTACCGCGACATCTTCGACCTCATCGGTTTCCGCGTCCACGACAAACGATCCGGAAAAGACGGGCAAGTCGCCGACGTCGCCGACTACTCCGGCAATATCATCCTCACCCTCTCCATCTTCGGCAAGGAAGTCCTCCTCCCCCTTTCCGAAACCTACATCCGCGACCTCGACTGGGCACACGAAACCATCCACGTCCACATCCCCGAGGAGCTGGAAAACCTCAACTGACCTCATCTTTCCGTTCATCCCATTTTTCACGTCACACCACGCGACAAAATTCGTTTTGGAAAACTTTCGACATTTTCTAAAATAGTTATATGATTGCAATACAATAAATTGACAAATAAAACCGGAAAACTTGAAAATATTTTTAACGCCAAATATTACCGTATAAAAATACTTTTTCCATATATTTGCAGCGTCAAATCAACACAACAGCAATCAATATAATGCACTATGAATGAACATGTAAAAACAGCAGAAGAGACCTACACCCAGGAAGAGGCTTTCAAAAGCTCCCTCAACTACTTCAAGGGAGACGAACTCGCCGCCCGTGTATGGGTGACCAAGTACGCGCTGAAGGATTCCTACGGCAACCTGTTCGAACAAAACCCCGACGACATGCACCGCCGCCTGGCGCGTGAAATCGCCCGCATCGAAAAGCGCTACACCAATCCCCTCTCCGAAGACGCCATCTTTGAAGTCCTCCAAGATTTCAAATACATCGTCCCCCAGGGAGGACCCATGACCGGCATCGGGAACAACTTCCAGATTGCCTCCCTCTCCAACTGTTTTGTCATCGGCAACGAAGGTCCTTCCGACTCCTACGGGGGCGTCATGAAAATCGACCAGGAACAAGTGCAGCTCATGAAACGCCGCGGAGGTGTCGGGCACGACCTCTCCCACATCCGCCCCAAAGGCTCCCCCGTCAAAAACTCCGCGCTGACCTCCACCGGAATCGTCCCCTTCATGGAACGCTACTCCAACTCCACCCGTGAGGTCGCCCAGGACGGACGACGCGGCGCCCTCATGCTCAGCGTCTCCATCAACCACCCCGACTCCGAAAGCTTCATCGATGCCAAAATGACCGAAGGAAAGGTCACCGGAGCCAACGTCTCCGTCAAGATAGACGACGAATTCATGCGCGCCGTCATCTCCGACGAAACTTATATACAGAAATACCCCATCCACTCCGACGCCCCTCTCTACACCAAAGAGGTCAATGCACGCCAGCTTTGGAACAAAATCGTTCATAACGCCTGGAAATCCGCCGAGCCCGGCATTCTCTTCTGGGACACCATCATCCGCGAGAGCGTGCCCGACTGCTACGCCGACAAAGGCTACCGCACCGTCTCCACCAACCCCTGCGGCGAAATCCCCCTCTGTCCCTACGACTCCTGTCGCCTCCTCGCCATCAACCTCTACTCCTACGTCCAGAACCCCTTCACCAAAGGCGCCTTCTTCGACTTCCCCCTCTTCAAAAAACATATCGCCATTGCCCAGCGCATCATGGACGACATCATCGACCTCGAACTCGAAAAAATCGACGCCATCCTCGATAAAATCAAATCCGACCCCGAAAGCGACGAAGTCAAAGGCGTCGAAATCCGCCTCTGGGAAAAAATCCAACAAAAAGCCCAGGAAGGACGCCGCACCGGCGTAGGCATCACCGCTGAAGGCGACATGCTCGCCGCCCTCGGGCTACGCTACGGCAGCGACGAAGCCATCGACTTCGCCGTCGAAATACAGAAAACCCTCGCCGTCGAAGCCTACCGCTCCTCCGTCCACCTCGCCAAAGAGCGCGGATGTTTCAAACTCTACGACACCGCCCGCGAGGCAGCCAACCCTTTCATTCAGCGCCTCCGCGCCGAGTCGCCTGAAATGTACGACGACATGGTGAAATACGGACGCCGCAACATCGCCTGCCTCACCATCGCCCCCACCGGCACCACCAGCCTCATGACCCAGACCACCTCCGGCATCGAGCCCGTATTCCTCCCCGTCTACAAGCGCCGCCGCAAGGTGAACCCCAACGACCAGAACGTCCGCATCGACTTCGTCGATGAATCCGGCGACAGCTACGAAGAGTTCATCGTCTTCCACCACAAATTCGCCGAATGGATGATGGTCAACGGATACAACATGACCAAACACTACTCCGACGAGGAAATCGACCAGCTCGTCTCCGAGTCCCCCTACTATAAAGCCACCTCCAACGACATCGACTGGGTTGCCAAGGTGCGCATGCAGGGCGAGGTGCAGAAATGGGTGGACCACTCCATCAGCGTCACCGTAAACCTCCCCTCCGACGTCACCGAAGAACTCGTCGGGCAGCTCTACATCGAAGCCTGGAAGAGCGGCTGCAAAGGCTGCACCGTCTACCGCGACGGCTCCCGCGCCGGCGTCCTCGTCTCCAACAAAGACAAGAAAAACGCCAAAGCCGAGGAAGGCATGCCTGCCAAGCGACCCATGGAACTCGACGCCGACGTCGTCCGATTCCAGAACAACAAAGAGAAATGGATCGCTTTCATCGGGCTTTACAACGGGCGCCCGTATGAAATCTTCACCGGAATCGCCGACGACGAGGAGGGCATCATGCTCCCCAAAGCGGTCACCGAGGGAAAAATAGTCAAACACTACGACGAGAACGGCAACTCCCGCTACGACTTCCAATTCCAGAACAAGCGCGGATTCAAGACCACCGTCGAAGGGCTCTCCTACAAATTCGACAAGGAATACTGGAACTACGCCAAGCTCATCTCCGGTGTCCTACGACACGGAATGCCCGTCCACCAGGCAGTGGAACTCGTCTCCACGATGGAATTCGACAACGAGAACATCAACACCTGGAAAAACGGCGTCGAGCGCGCCCTCAAAAAATACATCCCCAACGGCACCGAAGCCACCGGCGAGAAATGCGAACACTGCGGCTCCTCCGTCGTCTATCAGGAGGGCTGCCTCGTCTGCATGAACTGCGGGGCGTCCAAATGCGGCTAAGAGACCGTTATCCCATATTCAGAACCGCTTGCAAGGGAACCCTCTCTTACAAGCGGTTCTTTTTTCTTCCCATAAACCTCCCGACTCCCATTTATTATTGTATTTTTGCGCCATCATTCAAGCAGCAATGGAATTACATCACGGCATAGACAATTTGCATTTGGTGAATCCGGTGGTGACCATCGGGAGTTTCGACGGGGTGCACAAGGGACACGTACAGGTCATCGCCTCGCTGAAACAGGTAGCGGAACGGCTGGGAGGAGAGACCGTCATCATCAGCTTCGAGCCGCACCCGCGGGAGGTGATCTATCCTCTGGAAAAACGCCCCGGCATATTGACCACGCTGGAAGAGAAACGCGCCATATTGGAGCGTCTGGGAGTGCAGCACCTCATCATCCTGCCTTTCACGCGCGCTTTGGCGGAACTGACCTACACGGAGTTCGTGCGCAACCTGCTGGTGGACGGCATCGGGGTGAAGGGGCTGGTCATCGGCTATGACCACCGCTTCGGGAAGAACCGCGAAGGGACGTTCGAGAAATTGAAGGGGCTGGCGGAGCAATACCATTTCTATTTGGAACAAGAGAAAGTATACACGGAGAATGACATCAACATCAGCTCCACGAAGATACGCAACGCTCTGCAAATCGGCGACCTGCGACAGGTGAACGAGTTCCTGGGCTATGCCTATTCCCTCCGGGGCAAGGTGATTCCCGGCGACCGCATCGGGCGCACGCTGGGATTTCCGACAGCCAACCTCGCCTTGGAGGACGAACGGAAACTGCTGCCCGCAGGCGGCGTATATGCCGTGCAGGTGGAAGCGAAAAGAAAGGTCTGCGGCGGGATGCTGAATATCGGCGTACGCCCCACGGTGAGTTGCACGGGAAAGGTGCGCATCGAAGTGAACCTTTTCGACTTCGAGGGTGACCTCTACGGGGAAAGTCTCCGCGTTGCCCTCATCGCCCGCATCCGCGGGGAACAAAAGTTCGACGGGAAAGCGGAACTGGCAGCACAATTGGAGCGCGACCGGGAGGAGGCGCTGGAGAGGTTAAAGGAAAACGCCAGCCGGTAAGGGCTGGCGTTCTTTTATGGACTGCCGCGTCAGCACTCAAAGCGAGAAGCTTCCACTGCGCCGGCAATCCGCGCTCGCATCCCGAGGATGCCGCGCTCAGAGCAATTCTTTCAAAAGGTTACGCATGTCGCATTTCGCGCGGAGGATGTCCGGGAGACGGTCCACGGGGACGCGCTCCTGTTGCATGGTGTCACGGTCACGGATGGTGACGGCATTGTCCTCGGCGGTCTGATGGTCGATGGTGATGCAGAAAGGGGTACCGATGGCGTCCTGCCGGCGGTAACGCTTTCCGATGGAGTCTTTTTCGTCGTACTGGCAGTTGAAGTCGAATTGCAAGCTGTCCATGATTTCCTGCGCCTTCTCGGGGAGCCCGTCTTTCTTGACGAGGGGCATGACCGCCATTTTGACGGGAGCCAAAGCGGCAGGGAGACGGAGAACAATGCGCGAATCGTGTTTGCCGTCCTTTGAAAGGTCCTCTTCGCAGTAGGCGGCGGACATGATTTGAAGGAACATGCGATCGACGCCGATGGAGGTCTCGATGACATAGGGAACGTAGGATTCGTTAAGTTCGGTGTCGAAATATTGTATTTTCTTGCCTGAAAATTTCTGGTGCTGGGAGAGGTCGAAATCGGTGCGCGAGTGGATGCCCTCGACTTCTTTGAAGCCGAAGGGGAAGCGGTACTCGATGTCGGTGGCGGCGTTGGCGTAGTGGGCGAGCTTCTCATGGTCGTGGAAGCGGTAGTTATCGTCGCCGAAACCGAGGAGCCGGTGCCATTTCATGCGGGTGGCGCGCCATTTTTCGAACCATTCGAGCTCGGAGCCGGGGCGGACGAAGAATTGCATTTCCATCTGCTCGAATTCGCGCATGCGGAAAATGAATTGGCGGGCGACGATTTCGTTGCGGAATGCTTTACCGATTTGGGCGATGCCGAAGGGGATTTTCATGCGTCCGGTCTTTTGGACGTTGAGGAAATTGACGAATATGCCTTGGGCGGTCTCGGGCCGCAGGTAGACTTTGCTGGCGCCTTCGGCGGTGGAGCCCATCTCGGTGGCGAACATGAGGTTGAATTGCCGCACTTCGGTCCAGTTGCAGGTGCCGGAGATGGGGCAGACAATCTTTTCGTCGAGGATAATCTGGCGCACTTCGTTGAGGTCGTTGTCATTGAGGGCACGCGCCATGCGCTGGGTGAGGGCGTCGCGCTTGCGGGCGTGTTCGAGGACTTGAGGGTTGGTCTGACGGAAGAGCGCCTCGTCGAAGCGGTCGCCGAAGCGTTTGCGCGCTTTCTCGACGTCTTTTTCTATTTTGTCGTCGTAGCGGGCAATCTGGTCTTCGATGAGGACGTCGGCGCGGTAGCGCTTTTTGGAATCTTTGTTGTCGATGAGGGGATCGTTGAAGGCATCGACGTGCCCGGAGGCTTTCCAGATGGTGGGGTGCATGAATATCGCGGAGTCGATGCCGACGATGTTCCGGTGGAGGCGCACCATGGATTCCCACCAGTAGCGCTTGATGTTGTTCTTCAACTCGACGCCGTATTGTCCGTAGTCGTACACCGCGCCGAGCCCGTCGTAAATGTCGGAGGAGGGGAATACGAAGCCGTATTCTTTGCAGTGTGCCACTAATTTCTTAAAAACATCTTCCTGTGCCATGTGTTTATCTCTTTACTGGTTATTATTCCACTTCGTGACCGACTTCTTTGATGGCTTCGGTGACGTTGATGGCGTAGTCGCCTATCTTTTCGCATTCCGAAAACATGTCGTTGTAGAGGATGCCGGTCGAATAATCGTATTTTTTCTCTTCTATCGCGATGAGGTGTTCCTGTTTGAGGATGGTGCGGTAGTCGTTGATGGATTTCTCGAGTTCGTATGCTTTTTTGGCGTTCACTTCGCGGTATTCCATGGCGAGGTTGGTGCACATGGTGACGATGGAGTCTTCGGCGAGGCTGAGCATGTGATGGAGTTTGTAGCTGAGTTCGTGGGAGAAGGTGACGCCTTGGTCGTTGCGGCGCATGATGGCTTTGGCGAGGTTGAGGACGGAGTCGGCGACGCTTTCAATCTCGGAGACGATTTTGAACATGGCACGCACGCGCTGGGAGTTCTCAGTGGTGAGGCGGGATTCGGAGACTTTAGTGAGATAGTCGGCGATTTCGACTTCGACCTGGTCGCTCTCGTCCTCCATGAGTTGCAGTTTGTCGAATTCCTGTTCGTATTCGCCTTTGGGCATATCGAAGCATTGGAGCATTTTGCGGAACATGGAGAGGGTGTTCTGGGCATAGAGGGTGATTTCGGACTTCGCCTGGAAAAGGGAAGCGTCGGGGGTGGAGAGGAGCCCGATTTTGATGTGTTTGAGGGTGAATGCCTCTTCGTTGCCTTTCTGGGGGAGAATACGGCTGACGAGCTGGGCGAGTATTTTAGTGAACCATATCAGAATCAATACATTGGCTCCCTTTGCCAGGGTGTTGAACAAGGAAAGCACCAGGGGCATGCCTGCATGTATCGACGCCAATACGAGGGCTCTTTCCTCAGGGGCGAAAGTTTTCGCCAGCAAATCCGGGTCGGAGTATATCGGATTGTAATGCGACAGATGCAACACCACGGACAAATCGCCGATGAAATGCAGGAAAGGGCGGAAAATCAAAAACAGCCAAATCACGCCGAAGACGTTGATGATAAAGTGTGCCAGAGCGGCACGCTTCGCCTGGACGTTGGCGACGGCGGCGGCGAGGTTGGCGGTGATAGTGGTACCGATGTTCTCGCCCATGATCATGGCGGCGGCGTCTTCGTAGCCAATCCAGCCCTTGGCGCAGATGACCAGGGTGAGGGCGACGGTCGCCGACGAGGATTGGAATATGGTGGTGAGGACGGCTCCTATGAGGAGGAATATCATCCAGGAGCGGAAGCCGAGGTTGCTGATGCCCTGGACGAAGTCACCGACGCCGGGGAAGTCCTGGAGGTTGGTGGGCATGGATTCCTGGAGGAAGCGCAAGGCGAGGAAGAGCAAGCCGAAACCGACGAACATCTCGCCCCAGTTCTTGCGGGCGCGTTTTTTGGAGAAGAGGAGCGGGAGGGCGCAACCGATGATGGGAAGCGCGAGGTCGCTCATGCTAAATTCCCCGAGCCCGAGCGCGGCGACAAGCCAGCCGGTGAAGGTGGTCCCGACGTTTGCCCCGAGGATGACGCCGATGGAGCCGACGAGGTCCATGAGCCCCGCATTGACGAAGCTGACGACCATAACGGTGGTGGCGGAGGAGCTTTGGATGAGGGCGGTGATGAATACGCCCGTCAGCACGCCGGTGAATCGGTTGGCGGTCATGGCAGCCAGTATCTGGCGCATTTTGTTGCCTGCCAGTTTTTGCAGGGACTCGCTCATGAGCTTCATGCCGTAGAGGAACAAAGCCAGCGAACCGACGAGTTTCAGTAACTCAAGGAATCCATAGTTCATTTGAATGGTTTTTATATTACAACATATTTCTTCGTTACAGGAGCATGATACGCGCTTGGATGATGCTCAGCAGTTTTTCTTTGAGACTGGCCGCCTGGATGGGTTTTGCCATGTAGGCGTCGAAGCCGTTCTCCATGACGCGCTGTTCGTCGGAGGCGTAGGCGAAGGCGGTGATTGCCATAACGGGGAGCAAGGGATGGAGTTTCCGGATTTCCGCGATAGCCTCGTAGCCGTCCATGACGGGCATGTTAAGGTCCATGAGGACGATGTCGGGCACCTCTTCTTTGACCATATCGACGGCTTCCCGGCCATTCCAGGCATGCCGCAGTTCGTAGTCTTCCTTGAGGATGGAATGGAAGAGGCGGTAGTTGCTGTCGTTGTCTTCCGCGATGAGGATGTGGAGACGCTTGCCTTTGGGCTTGACTTGCTTCTCCTTGTCCTCGGTCTGTTCGGGAGGGTTCACGGGGACATAGGGGAGGGTGAACCAGAAGTTGGAGCCTTTCCCCTCTTCGGATTCGACGCCCATCATGCCGTTCATGCTCTCGACGATGCTCTTGCAGATGGAGAGTCCCAGCCCGGTGCCCTGGGCGAAGTTGTTCAATTTGACGAAACGGTCGAAGACCTGCCCGATTCTCTCCGCGGGGATGCCGACGCCGGTGTCCTTGCAGTAGAAATAGAGCATGTTCCCGCGAATCTCATAGCCGAAACGGATTTCGCCCTCCTTGGTGAATTTGACGGCATTGCTCAGGAGGTTGATGATGAGCTGCGAGAAGCGGTTTTTCTCCATGCGCACGAAGCATTCGGGGAGTGCCGGCTCGAAAATCAGTTTCACTCTCCCGCCTGCCAGTTTCAGGTGCATGGTGCCCTGGAGGGCAATCAGCACTTCGTTCAACTCGAGGTCGGTGTAAACGAATTCCAGGGTTCCCGCTTCGATTTTGGACAGGTCGAGGATGTCGGTAATCAACTGCAACAGGAGGGCGTTGTTGCTCTCGATGATATGTACGTATTCTTGTTTCTCTTCAGGGTCTTCGACTATGGGCAAGAGACTGGAGAAACCGACAATGGCGTTGAGGGGGGTGCGGATTTCATGGCTCATGTTGGCGAGGAAGGCGGATTTGAGCTTGTTGGACTCTTCCGCCTTGTGCTTGGCATTGATGAGGTTCTCTTCCATCATTTTGCGCTGGGTGATAATCACCGAGGAACCGACGAGTCCCAAGGGATTGCCATACTCATCGCGCACGTCGATGGTGGCACGCGCCTCTATCCAGTCCATTTTCCACAATCCCTGCACGTCGCGGCTGAATACGCGGTATTCTTCCTTGACTTTGGAGCACTTTCCCGCCACGAGGTCCGAATACGCCTGGCGCACCCGCTCACGGTCTTCTTTGTGTATCTTGGCAAAATACTGCGTGTCGGGCACCGACAGCTGCTGGTCGTTCACCAATTCCGTCTCCAGCCCGCCCTGCACGACGCGATTGACATCGCACAGGATGGCGCGCCGCTTCAAATCCCACTTCCACGGGGTGATGTTGGAAACCTCCAGCGCCATGGCGAGTTTGTGGTTGATGGAATCCAGTTGGAGCTGCGTCTTGTGCAGTTCCGTGCTGTCCATGCCGAAGAGGTCCACGCAATCGGGTTTGGTGGAGAAAGTGAGGACGATATTGACGTAAGTGTCGTTATGTTCCTGGTAATAGGTGAACGAGAGCGGTTTTTTCTCCCGGTCCATGATGCGGAAGAAGTGGATGAAGGTTTTGTAGTTCTTCCCCATGCAGTCGCTCAATTTCTTGCCTATGACCTCTTCCGTCCGCCCGGTTATCTCGAAATAGCGGTTGTTCACCTGGCAAATCTGCGCATCCACAATCCTGCCTTCGTCGTCGCGGATGAGTTTCTCGCGGCTGAACGTCACCGGCATATTGGAAAACAGGCTCACCAGTTCCTGCGTGGTCTCGATTTCCTTTTGCTGAGCCTTGCGCATGGCTTTCATCGTCTTCAGGCGATTGCTCTGGTAGAAATACAGGAGGAGCAGGATGATTGAGGAGAGGCTCACCATAATGACCGCCCAGTGCCTGCTCCAATAGCTCTGCGGACGGTTCAGGAAGATGGAGCCCGACGGACACATCTCCGTCGTGAAGCCGTTCTGTTCCAGAGTCGGGTAATCGAATATGGGATATGCCTCCGGCACATAAAAGGGGATGTCTCTGGGCTGTTCCCCTGCAAGCACCTGTCCCACCACTTCCAGCAGGCGGGCGTTGTAATCGTCCTGCTTGTGGAAATAGCCGCCCACCATCATGCTCCCGGACAATGCCGCCCCCTCGAGGGCGAAAACGGGCAGCGGGGTATTGGCGATGACCTGGTAGCCGTTCGCCACAAGAACGCTGTGCCCGCGAAAGTTACGTCGCACGAACCACGAGGCGAAAAGCACTCCTGTCTTCTGTATATCCATCTTTTCCAAGCGCATCATCAGGGAGTCCGTCGAGACGTGCTCCGCAGCGATATATTCGTATTTCATTTCCGGATAGGAGTATCGCAGCAGTTCCTGGAGGTCGTAGTCGAGCTGCCGGTTCACGTAGCGCGTGTCGCCCAGCACCACCAAGGAATTCATCTCGGGAAGCAGGCGGCGCATGATTTGAAGAGTGCGGTCGATGTTGCACCTCGCCTGAAGGACGGTGATGTTGTAGTCCGGTTTCAGTGTCGAAAAAGACACTTTCTCATTGGAAGGGATGGGGCGCTTGTTCATATAGGTCTCCAAGGGCGCGAAGAAATCCCGCTCCGTGCACAGGATGAGGGGAATCTCCTCTCCCCAATGTTCCTTGAGGTCCTCTCCCAGCATGAGCGCCGATGCGCCCAGAAACACAATCGCCTTAGGGGGATAATGGTATTGCCGGAAAAGGAACTGGCTGTAATCTTTCAGATTAAGCGAATCCTCTATCAACAGGACGTTCATGTGCTCCAGATAAATGTCCACATCCGGTTTGGAAGCGATGTATTTCCGCAGGGGATTGATGATTGCCATGCTCCATGGCATGTCCGACGTGTAGCTGTTGATGACCAACAAATAGTCTTTCTGAGGTTCATTCAGCCTCGGACCGGCAAACACTTCCGCCGGCAACATGGTTAATCCTGCAATTGCCCATAAAATCAATTGCCTAATTATAAACCGTTTCATCTCTTTAATAAAATAATGTGCAAAAATAACAAGTTTTTGCGTCATATAGAAAAATAAGGAACAAAAAAGAGGACAGCCCTTTCGGGCTATCCTCCGCATATGAATGGTCGCAACCGGATTACATCATCCCCGGCATGCCGCCGCCCATGCCTGCCGGCATCGCGGGTTCATCCTTTTTCTCTTCCACGAGCACGCATTCGGTGGTCAGGAACATGCCGGCAATGGAAGCGGCATTTTCCAGCGCCACGCGGGTCACTTTCTTCGGGTCGATGACTCCGGCAGCCTTCAGGTCTTCATAGATGTCCTTGCGGGCGTTATAACCGAAGTCGCCTTTCCCTTCGCGCACCTTGTTCACCACAACGGCACCCTCGACGCCTGCGTTATAGGCAATCTGGCGCAACGGCTCCTCAATGGCACGACGAATGATTTCAATACCGGTGGTTTCGTCCTCGGTCTCGCCTTTCAGGCCTTCCAATGCTGCCTGGGCACGGATGTAAGCCACGCCGCCGCCCGGAACGATACCCTCCTCGCTGGCGGCACGCGTTGCATGCAGGGCGTCATCGATGCGGTCTTTCTTCTCTTTCATCTCCACTTCGGAAGCGGCGCCGACATACAGCACTGCCACTCCGCCCGCCAGTTTCGCCAGACGCTCTTTCAGTTTCTCCTTGTCGTAATCGGAAGTCGAATTCTCAATCAACTTCTTGATTTGCTCGATGCGTTCCTGCACCATCTCTTTCTGTCCGGCACCCTTCACGATGGTCGTGTTCTCTTTGTCGATGGTCACCTTGTCGGCACGTCCCAGCATATCGATGGTCAGGTTTTCCAGTTTCAAGCCCTTATCCTCGGAAGTCACCACACCGCCGGTCAGAATGGCGATGTCCTCCAGCATCTCTTTCCGGCGGTCACCGAATCCCGGAGCCTTGACGGCAGCGATTTTCAGGGAACCTCTCAAGCGGTTCACCACCAGAGTCGCCAACGCCTCGCTTTCCACATCCTCGGCGATAATCAGCAGGGCGCGTCCCGACTGTGCCACCGGCTCCAGCACGGGCAACAATTCCTTCATGGAAGAGATTTTCTTGTCGTAGAGCAGAATGTACGGATTCTCGAACTCGCACACCATCTTCTCGCTGTCGGTCACGAAATAAGGAGAGATATACCCTCTGTCGAACTGCATGCCGCCCACGGTCTTTACCTCCGTCTCCGTGCCTTTCGCCTCTTCCACGGTGATGACGCCTTCGATGCCCACCTCTTCCATCGCTTCCGCAATCAGGTTACCGATGGTTTCGTCGCCGTTGGCAGAGATACGTCCCACCTGGCGGATTTTCTCGAAGTTGTTGCCGACCTCCTCTTTCTGTCCTTCCAGATGCTTCACGACAGCGGCCACCGCTTTGTCGATACCCCTTTTCAGTTCCATCGGGTTCGCGCCGGCAGTCACATTCTTCAATCCCACGTTGATGATGGCCTGGGCAAGAATCGTGGCGGTCGTCGTTCCGTCGCCGGCATCGTCGCCCGTCTTGGAAGCCACCTCTTTCACCATCTGCGCGCCGATATTGGCGTAAGCGTCGGACAACTCGATTTCCTTCGCCACGCTCACCCCGTCCTTCGTGATGTGCGGAGCGCCGAATTTCTTCTCGATGACCACATTCCGGCCCTTCGGTCCGAGGGTCACTTTCACTGCGTTAGCCAGTTCGTCCACGCCTTTCTTCATCAGGTCGCGGGCTTCCGTATTGAATTTTATCTCTTTTGCCATAGTATTTCTTGATTTAAAATGAACAATCCGTTTACAATATCACCAAAACATCACTCTGGTTCATCACCAGATACTTCTTGTCGTCAATGTGCAACTCTGTGCCGGAATACTTGCCGAACAGCACCGTATCGCCGACCTGCACCTCCATCGGTTCGTCCGCCTTGCCGTTGCCGACAGCGATGACAGTCCCCTTCTGCGGTTTCTCCTGGGCGGTATCGGGGATGATGATTCCGCCTTTTGTTACAGTCTCTGCTTCAACAGGCTCAACAATCACTTTGTTAAGAACGGTTTTCAGTGTCATAATATTACGTTTTTAGTTTATGATAAATTCAACTTACACGACAGAAACTATCATAATCCGTGCCAAAATCACAAAAATGGCAATCTGTCATACATAAAAAGAAAGAGGTGTCAGCATGACTGACATGCTGACACCTCCCTATGCGGTATCTCTGCCGGATTATTCCGCGGGCGTTTCCGCCGGAACCTCTGCCGGCGCCTCACTGCCGACGCCCGGGAAAGAGGGTATCGTCTGCTGCACGGGCTGCGCGTTGATTTGGTTCTGGATGGCGGACTGTCCGTTGTTCTCTCCCCGGTCGATGAAGAACACCACCACGATGCAAAGCACCATCATGGCGCCTGCCAGCGTCCAGGTCGCTTTCTCCAGAAAATCGGTCGTCCTGCGGACGCCCATAATCTGGTTCGAGGATGCGAAAGAGGAAGCCAAACCGCCCCCCTTGGAGTTTTGTACCAATACAATCAATATCAATAAAAGGCAGATAATGAATACTAAAACAGAAATTGCGGTGTACATGGTTATTTCAAATTATTAATGTTTGCTCTAATCTCTTGAATTCGGTTTGCAAAGTAAATACTTTTTTCCGGATATTTCAAACTTAATTTCTGATAAGTTGCAATCGCTTTGTCATATAATTTCTGGCGCATATATATTTTCGCCAGCGTCTCGCTGAAAAGTTCCTCTTTCGGATAAGGGTTTTCCTTCGACAGGTCGCGCATATCCGTCGGCATGTCCGTCAATTTCGGCATCTTCTTGCCCGAACGGATAAAATCCTCGATCAGCTCCTCCCGCGGCTTCTCCGTCCTCCGTCTCGGCATCTCCGCCGTCAGCGGCTCATCCTCCTCATCCAGGTTCAGGTCGAGCGTCCGGGCGACAGTCTTCCGGACGGGCGCAGGCGCCGCCACAGGCTCCGGTATGACAGGCGGGGCTACGGGCGTCTCCGCTTCCGGCACCCTCACCGGCTCCGCGGGAACCGCATAGAAATCCTCCTCCTGCAGATTCAGGTAACGCAACAACTGCTTGCGGTCCGTGATATGCACCGTTCCCTTCGCCAGCTCGCGCGGGAAACGCAGGCTCTTCTGCACATACAAGGCTTTCAGGTACAACATCCGCACCACCTGGAAATAGGGATAGCGCTCCACGAGGGATTCCAGTTCCTGCAATTCCTCGTACTCCATCTCCTCCGGATGTCGCATCCATTCTGCCAGCCTGAAACGGTCCATTTTCTACCAGTTCACGATTGCCTTATTATAAATATCCTCGATGATTTTATCCAGAATCTCCTCAATCAGCGACTCTTCCACGGAGTTGAAATCCGCATCCGTCGAATAGTCCGCATAATTGGAAAAAGTGGATGAAAAATCATATTTGTCATCTATCACATTCGTATATTTCACCCGGATGCCGATGGTCAGGCGGTTCGATGCCGCCACCTCTTCCGACGTGATATTGATGGGGCGCTGGGAATACTCCGTGATCTGCCCCTCGAAACGGATATCCCCGTCGTTGTCCGTCAGCTGCGTCAATCCGGTCTTCTGCCGCATGTACTCCGTCAGTTTTTCCGTGAACGTGTCGCTGAGGGTAGGCATCACCAACGGTGCCTTGTTCGGGAAATAATCCACGGAAAAGGTCTTCACCCGCGGGTCCAGCGAACCGCCGCTCATGTTATAGGTCACCGTCACCCCCAGGAAGCGGCATGCCGTACAGCACAACGCCACCGCGACCCACACCAAAATTAAACTTCTCTTCAACATCTGTTCCCCTTGATTATCATCCGCAAATATAAAGATTTATAGGATAAGGTTAAGGATAACGGGCAAAATTAATTTTCAAGGTGGTATTCCTTCAGTTTCCGGTACAGCGTACGCTCCGAAATTCCCAAATCCCTGGCTGCCAATTTGCGTTTGTGGTTATTCTTTTCCAATGCCTTCAAAATCATCTCCTTCTCTTTTTCCTCGAGCGAGAAAGACTCCTCGATAACCGCCTCCGACTCCTGCACGGCATCCTCCCGGCGGGCAAACACCGGCGGGGTGTCGTAAGCGTGGTGCAGCACCAGCGAGGTCCCCGGCGAACTCACCGCCTCATGCACCGCCTCCGCGTCCGGCTCGCGCTGCATCAGGTCGTACACCAGCCGCTTCAAGTCGTTCATGTCCTTCTTCATGTCGAACAGGATTTTATACAGAATCTCCCGTTCCGAAGCAAACCCGCCGTCCGCCGGCTCATGTCCCGCCACCGTCGGCAGCAGCACCTCAGCGTCCGGCAGATACTTCTTCAGCGTCAGCGCATCCACCGACCGCTCCCGCTCGATGATGGAGACCTGCTCCGTCACATTCTTCAACTGCCGCACATTCCCGGGCCATCGGAACGCCTTCAACACCTGCACCGCGTCCTCCGTCAGACGCACCGCAGGCATCCGGTAGCGCTCCGCGAAATCCGCCGCAAACTTCCGGAACAGCAACGGGATATCCTCCTGCCGCTCCCGCAAGGGAGGCACCATGATGGGTATCGTGTTCAGGCGGTAAAACAAATCCTCCCGGAACTTCCCGTTCCTCACCGCGTCCGGAATATTCAGGTTCGTGGCGGCAATCACCCGCACGTTCGTCTTCTGCACCTTGGAAGACCCCACCCGGATAAACTCCCCGCTCTCCAGCACCCTCAACAGCCGCGCCTGCGTCGCCAGGGGCAACTCCCCCACCTCGTCCAGGAATATCGTCCCTCCGTCCGTCACCTCAAAATACCCCTTGCGGTCGGACACCGCCCCCGTGAACGCACCCTTCTCGTGCCCGAACAGCTCCGAGTCGATGGTCCCCTCAGGTATCGCCCCGCAATTCACCGCAATATACGGCGCATGCTTCCGCACACTATACGCATGGATGATACGCGGAAATATCTCCTTCCCCGCACCGCTCTCCCCCGTAATCAGCACCGAAAGATCCGTCGGCGCCACCTGGATGGCGACATCGATGGCACGGTTCAGGCTCGCCGTATTCCCAATAATCTCAAAACGCTGCTTGATGGCTTGAATATCTTCCATAATCCCTCCTTTCGCAATTTCCTGCAAAGATACAATTTTTTGACTAAAATGCAGCAAGCCGATAAATTATGCGAATCACATAATTCGATTTGCATAATTCGAAACGAATAATTACCTTTGCCGAAAAGTAACCGACATGGCAAAAGCAACGAACCCGTTCATCGTAACCGGTAAAATCGAGCCCGAGTATTTCTGCGGCCGGGTGGAGGAATCGGCACGGCTGGTCAAATCCGTGACCAACGGAAACAATCTGGTCATCATCTCCCCCCGACGAATGGGAAAAACCGGATTAATTCGATTCTGCTACGAAAAACCGGAGATAAAAGACGATTACTACACCTTTTTCATCGACATCCTCCACACCTCGAGCCTACGGGAGTTCACTTACCTGCTCGGCCGTGAGATATACGAAACACTTTTGCCCCGCAGCCGCAAAATGGCCAACCTGTTTATCCAGGCCATCCGGTCCATCAGCGGGAAATTCGGATACGACCCGATTTCCGGGGTTCCGGCATTCAACATCGAATTGGGCGACATCGTGCGTCCGGAATATACCCTGGATGAAATTTTCAGCTACCTGGCAAATGCGGACAAACCATGCGTCGTGGCAATCGACGAATTCCAGCAAATCGCCAAATACCCGGAAAAAAACATAGAAGCCCTTCTGCGCACACACATCCAGAATACAGGCAACTGCCACTTCATTTTCGCCGGCAGCGAACGCCACATGATGCAGGAGATGTTCACTTCGGCGGCACGCCCCTTCTACCACAGCGCGGACATGCTGGAACTGAAAGCCATCGAACCCCAAATCTACATCCCGTTCATCGTCAGCCATTTTGAGAAACGCAACCGGCAAATCGCAGCCGGGCATGTGGAAAAAGTTTACCGCCTCTTTAAAGGACACACATACTACATCCAGAAAACCTTCAACGAAGCCTTTGCCGACACCCCCGAAGGAGAGGAATGCACGCTCGAAACCATACGTGCCGCCATCGACACGATGATTGCATCGAACGACACGATATTCCGCGAAATCCTCTCGAACATCCCGGAAAAACAAAAAGCACTGCTTTACGCCATCGCCAAAGACGGCGAGACGGAACGGATCACATCCGCAGAATTCATCAGACGCCACAGCCTGCCCTCCGCAAGCTCCGTCCAGTCAGCAACCAAGAAACTGCTTGAAAAAGACATCATCACCGAAATCAACAAAACCTTTTCCGTCACAGACAAACTTTTTGCCATGTGGATCAACGGATTGTACGGCACCCAAACGTATCTGACCTGACATGGAACAACTATTGGAATATTTCGGTGCTTTCAGCGGTCTGCTTTACCTGTTCCTGGAAATCAGGCAGCACCGCGCCATGTGGATAGTCGGCATCCTGACTTCCCTTTTCTACATTTTTGTCTTCTTCTTTTCCAAGATATATGCGGATATGGGGCTGAACGTCTACTACGTTGCCATCAGCATCTACGGTTTCCGGAAATGGACACAGGGCAAAAAGCAGGAAGAGATACTCTACCGCACCCTGACTCCCCGCCTGCTTGCGGGAGTACTGCTTGCCATCGCCGCCCTGTTCGCCCTGCTCTACAACATTCTGTACCGCCTGACCGACTCGCCGATACCCGTCGGCGACGCATTCACCACAGCCGTCGGCATCGTCGCCACCTGGATGGTGGCGCGGCGCATCATCGAGCACTGGATATTCTGGATTGTCGCCAATGGCGTCTCCGTCTGGCTTTATTACCAACGCGGGCTTTACCCCACCCTGTTTCTCTACACTTGCTACGCCATATTGGCTGCCATCGGATGGTACGCCTGGAAAAAGAAAGGAACAAAAAGACATGATAACACCTTATGATTGCATCATCGTGGCAAACGGCCATTTCCCGCAAACCGCTTTGCCGCTCCGCCTTTTGCGCCAAGCCTCCGTCGTCATTGCCTGCGACGGAGCGGTAGCGGCACTGAACAACGCCGGCATCATCCCGACCGCCATCGTCGGCGACCTCGACAGCCTTTCGCTCCGGTTCCGCGAACAGTATGCCGACCGTCTCTACCCGGTGGAGGACCAAGAGGTGAACGACCTCACCAAATCCATCCGGTTCGCCCGCCAAGCCGGACAGCAGGAAATCTTGATTCTCGGGGCAACCGGACTGCGCGAAGACCACACGCTGGGAAACATCTCCCTCCTGATGGAACACGCGCCCCTTTTCCGCCGAATCGAAATGCTTTCGGACTACGGGCTATTCACCCCGCTCCTGCAAACGACAACCCTCAAAAGCCGTCCGGGCATACAAGTATCCCTGTTCTCCCTTTCCCCCTCCGGCACGCTCTCCACCTCCGGACTGCGCTGGCCTATCCGCAACCGGCAACTGACCGCCTGGTGGCAAGGCACCTTGAACGAAGCGACCGGAAACTCTTTCACCATCACACTCTCCCCGGACGCCCGAATACTTGTCTACCGCACCCTGCTCCGCAAACCGCTCAAAACTTGAAACCCACGGTTGCGCATAAAGTGCCACAATTATAACCGCCATAGAATTCACGATATCCCAAATAATACTCTAATCCAAACACACAACGTCTATACTCAAAATCCACCCCAAAATCACATAATCCAAAATCCACAAAATTACCCAAATAAATTTCCTTATATTCTTCATATCTATTATATTCCTTGTATATCTCCAGAAGAGCATAATTCAAAAAAGATCCGATTTTCAAGACAAGATTCCATTTGTAGGAAAGATTAAACCTGTAAGCAGCCAAAAAATTCATCCGAAGAAAAAGGTGATCCAAACCATATATATCATCAATACAATCACTATGAGAACTTATCCAAGCAAACTCCAACGCAGGCATCAAAGACCAATTCCTTGCCAACGGTTTCTCCAAACCGATCCCTATCTTGCCAACAGGATGACAATGCCCCCAATATTCGGAATAATCATAATTACAAAAAGACACACCCGATCCCGCCCTCATATTCCACGTCACCTGTGCCGAAGCGCTCTCCACGCAGAACACCACGCATAATAAAACAAACCACTTTTTCACCATTCAAAAAATTAAAGTGAATACTAACTACCACTAAACAAACTCAAAACTGCAACTTCTCCCACTTCCCCCTCAACCGGTCGGAAACATGCACCGAAGGTGTCTGCAACTTATCGTTCTCCAACATCGAATTCTTCTTCACTTCGAAAGAAAGATTCCTGAACAAATCACCGAAGTTCACCTTCCCCCTCGTCTTCTTCAACTGGTCTAACAGGAAATAAGTGAACATCCCGTGCCGTTTCTCCTGATATGACAACGCCGTTTCATCCCCCGACGCGGCGGTAAACACCACCATATTCCCACCCAACACCTCATTCTTCGGCTTGATTGCCACCCCACGGGCAGCCACCAACGCTTGCCCGCTTCCGCGCTTCACCCCGCTGAAACAAGCGTCCAGCAAAACAGTGATATTCTGCGCGGGCATCTTCGCCAAACGTCCGTAAAGCTCGCTCAACTTGAAACAAGTCGTAACATCTTTCGGGAAACCGTCTGTCGGTATCAAATAAGCCGCCTTGTCCTTTTCGTCCGGCATCCCATGACCGGCATAATAAAACACAATCTTGCCTCGCCCCTCCGTCACATTCGCCATCGTCTCCATCCAATTCAGCGCCCGCTTGATATCTGTATAGGAAGCATCCGAAAACATCCGTATCTGCTTCTCCGGAATGCCGAATGTCTTCAGGCAATACTCTTTGAATACTTTTCCATCGCGCAACGCATAATCTACCTTCGGCACGTCCTCGTAGTTCTCATTCGCGATGATAACGCAATACGTATCCCTGTTCTTGTCCGAAACCACCACGGGAATATTCATATCCACGTCCACCGGCAATTCCTCCGGCTTCTTCAATGCCCATGCTCCATTGCTTGCGACCGCCGTACCCTCGGCTTGCGATCGCACTTGAGGCTTTGGCTGAGGTTGAGGTTGCGTCTGTGCCACACGATTCTGACGCGCTTTCGCTGCCTTTTCAGCCCAGAAATTAGGAGCCGGCACTGCTTTTGCCGTCGCTCGTGCTTCCCGTTGCGCCAACATCGCTTCCCGTTGGGCTAATATCGCTTTCTGCTTTGCCTCTTTTTTCAACTTTTTTGCCGCCAACTCATTCGCTGCCTCTTCCTTCGCCTTCCTATCCCTTTCCGCTTTCAAAAAAGCCCTGTTCGCCGATGCAACCACCATTCCCCCTTCCCCGGAAGGCCAAAGCTCCTTTCCTTCCCGCAAAGCCTTCTCATCCACACCCGCAGGCATCGTCAGCACCAACTCGAAATTATTCCGGAAAGCATACCTCCCGATATGCCGCACCGAAGCCGGCAACTTCACCGAAACCAACTGACGGAACTCATTGAAGGCATAGCGGTCAATATCCTCAATACCCTCCTCCATAGTCAGACTGACCGTCGAATAATTCATTCCGCTCTTGAATGTGCTAACCCGCTTGACCGGAAAACTCTTCCCTTTATGCTCCACACGGGCAGGCACCACCACATCTGCGACACCATAATCAAAGGAAGTCACACAAGCCCCCTCTTTCTCCACCTTGCATCTGAAATTCACACCTTTATACACATAATTAAAACGCTGCGCCAACACACCCTCCACGGCAACGGCTAATAAAACAATAAATAATATCCTTTTCATTCCTATTCATTTTTTCTTGACAACAACCAATTTTTCAATCACCTGCATCTCAGTATCATGTTTACGGCATCTCGCCAACCACCGCCGGAACTCCTCCCCCTCCAACTCCCTCGGCAAAGCCTCCTCCCCGCCTCCGTCCGCCGCTTTCACGAACGCCCGTGGCGAAAACACCACATAAACAATATTCCGCTCAATCTCCCGCTCACAAGTCATCATATACTCATCCACCATCCCCCGCTCCGCAACAGGAGCCTCCCCTGTATGAAAAAAAAGATAACGCCGGTTCGCCTGCACCCTGTAAATCCCATCCGTCTGCTCCCGATAAGGCAACAGGCAATACACTTTCCCATCTGTATCCGACAAATAAACAGCCAGATAACCGTTCACCGGAGAAATAAACGAAAGATACAGGTCATCCCCCTCATAAAAAACCTCTCCCTCGCACCTCTCCTCCGTCCCGTTGCGCAAAATACGCACCCTCACCTCCGCCTTCGCGGCAAGCACCTCCCGCGCACGCCCCCTCACCGAAACCCTCACGACCAGCATCTCCTGCTCATAGCAAATAGCGTAAACAGGCACCCCGACGGTCTCTATCCATTCCCCTTTCACCTCACTGCCGCCAACGGAAAAGAAGTCCACCTTCCCATCCCCGTTCCGGTTTCCGACCAGCGTCATATTCGTTTGCGACACCATCGTACCGAAAGCCTTCGCCAACGCCTCTATCTTGGCTCGCTCAAGCGCCACGCGTTTCGCCTCCTCCAACGTCATGTTTTCAGGCGCATGATAAACATACTCCGCCTCCAGCGTCTCCACCTTCTGTGCGCAAAGCGACCCCACACCCAGAACAAAAAGAACGGACAACAACCCCTTCATCTTCTCACCACCCCAAGATGCCGTCCAGTTTCCCGTGCAACTCCTCCGCCTTCCCCTCCAGTTGCTCGCGGACCGCCTTCCTCGCGGCAGCCTTCGCCATCGCACTGTTATAGGCGATACGCACCAGCACCTCCTTGTTCCGGTTCCGCAACGTGCGGTAAACCTCCACCACCACGATTACCCGTCCGATGCTCTGCGCAATCACATTCTTCGACGCCATCACCGTCTGCGTCACGGATTCCGCCTCTCCCGCTTCCAACTGTTTGTTCGCCACCGAATTTTCCACCAGTGCCGTAATCTCCGTCTGAATCTGTCCCGCCAGATTCTGTTTCGCCAACTCCATCGCCTGCATCTTCGCCGCATCGTAATTCGAACCCACGCTCATCGCCTCCGCCATCAAATACTTCGGGAACATATCCTCGTCATACTCCATCTGCATGAGATACGACTTGTCCAACTGCTTCTCCACCGGCAACGCCCCCGGCGCCGCCTGCCACCCCTCATGCTGCAACCTCTTTCCCTCCTTACGTGCCGCCTTCGTCGCCTTCTCCTGAAGTTCCGCCTTGGAAGCCTTCACGAGGGCTTTACGTTCATCCAACTGTTCTTTTGAAATTTGACCCGATGCGATGGAAACCATTCCGAGTAACAACACCGACAACACCATTTTCGCTGCTTTCATCATGAATCACGTTTTATGCCCGCAGCTCCCGAACCGGACGGTTTTTCCTGAAATTCAAATGCAAACCATAAGACATAAAAAACGCGGGATCTGTACTTTTCGCTTATCCCGCATACTGGGCCTTCGCATTGCCTTTGGTCAAGGATAAGCAAAGCAGAGCCCACGCTAATATGCAAACATGAAACGACAAGTCGTCCCTCGTCGTACGATAAGCACATTCATGGACATCTACTCTTGCTTTACCATGTGACCAATCATGAAGTTGCGAAGTTCAGTATGCCACAGATAAAACGTTAAGTAAACGTCTTTTCCATCATATAGTGCAATCCCGCCCTCCCGTCCCCGATGGAAACTTTAGCGTGAGACTGCGTTGCAAATTTAAGCAAATAAGTCATACCGTGATATTACTCACTGCTTTTTTCCAACACAAAATTACCCCCATATTCAGACCATCAACATCGGAAGAATATGGAACGTGAATCAGCCATCAACGGGAGAATCCCGTTTCAAGGCAGGAAGAAGTGCACAGCAACCATTCTGCTATGCCAACGTAATTTTTCAATCAGGAAAACTTTATTTTCAAGTCTAACACATTGTTGAATTAAAAAAATCCGCACTCTTGTAGTCGGAAATATTTGCAATTATTCCGACCAAAATATAATCAATATTTATATGCAAAACGCTATAATTAAAAAGATTAGAAGAAAAATAACTCATGGCAGATTTGGAGAGGTTTACTTCGTATCATCCTTCCCACAATATGACGTGGAATATATTACGTATCCATCTGTATTTGAACCAATAACAGAGATTGCCAAAAGGAATCAAGTTGTAATCATTCCGACAGGAACCACTGCAGCAAACCGCCTGGGATTTTCCACGCAGGTCCCCATGAATACAAATTTTCTTGAACGTAAAGAAACTATCATGTGCAAACTGCGCTTCTCGATGTGGATTACGACAAGGATTTACCTGTCCATATTCAACTTGTACCCAATGAAGAGTTGATGCCCGCATATGAGGCAGATTACAACGAGATGAAGAAAAGTTTCATTTATGGCGATACTCTAAATTTTAGAGAATTGATGGAAAAGATAAAGATTCTTCAAGAAAGATATAGTATCATTGAAACATGCAGTCCAGCTACTACCTGAACTGCACCGCTCCCATACATTCCCGCTCATATCGTAAAAACCTATGGTATGCCTAAGTCTTTTCTATGGGTTTCCCGGGGGTTTGCTAAGAGTTTTCCGGGGAGGAACCCTGCATGTACCCTGCATGCTCCCTATATCATCTCTACTCGCGAATAGGGATGATGTAGGGTATATGCAGGCATGGAATAGGGTTCCTCCCCGGAAAACCCCCGGCAAACACATAGAAAGCACCCGGAAAAAAACTACAACACGACATTGCCCCGTCTCAGGGCACTGTCCTGACCTGATGCGCGCTTTACTGCGGGGGACGGCGGAGAATTTGTACTACCGGCGGATATTGTCGAAACGGTAGGTGAAGCCTATTTTCAGGAAGGCGGTGGGCAGTGTCCGGTAGGAGATGCTGCTGTACAGGTCGGAGAGGGAGAACTGCACCGTCCGGCGGTTGCGCAGGAGGTCGTCCGCCGACACATAGATTTTCATGCGGCGCTCCCGTCCGAATTTCTTGCCGATTTCAAAGTCAAGCGTATGCTCCCGCTGGCGGACACGGTCGCCCCGGGACTGAATGTTGAAGAGGGCGGCATAGCGGAGGCGTGCGTAAAAGCCTTGCCAGAACACCCAGGACAGGTTGAAGTCCAGCGATGTATTGAACTGGCGGGCGTTGCCGGTCTCCGTATTCCGGGAAAAGGAAAGGGACTGGGTGGCTGCGAGCGAGCAGTCGAAATCCTCCGAAAAGTTGGTCAAGAAATGACCGCTGAAATGCCCCGTGTGCGAGGAGTTCATGTTTTTCAAGTCGTCGTATATCGAGGGGGAGCGCGAGAAGCCGTACCCCGTTGTGGTATGGATGTTCGATTTCAGTTTCTTCCAGGGGAAAGCGTAGGAGATATTTATCCCGATGTTCCGGTTGCCGTTCAGGTTCACCGGCATGCTGAGGCTGGCGCCGCGCTTCAGGAGGTAGCCGTTCACCACCGTGTCCCGGGCAATGAACTTCGTGTTCGTGGAAATGCCGTTGAAGGTTTGGCTGAAATGCAGGGTGCCGGACAGGTAGGTGGAACTCTCCAAACCGGTGTATATATAGCTGACGGAAAGGTTGTGCGAATAGGATTTCTTCAAGCCGGGATTCCCTTTCGACACCTGGAGGGGGTTCGCCACGTCGAGCACATCCTGCAACTGCGTCACGGAGGGCGATGAGGAGTGTCCCGAATAGTTGATGTCGAGATGCCGGTTTTCCTCGAACCCCATCCCGAAGTTCAACATCGGAGAGAGGTCGGCGTAACGGCTCACGACGGTCGAATCGCCCTGCCCCAGGTAACGGTAGCGGTTATCCATGCGGGTCTGGTCCACCGACAGCCCACCGCTGAACATCAGATCGTCCTTCGCATAGCTGTAGTTTATCCCGTAGGCATGCACCCGGTAGGCGTTCCGCAAGGCGTTGGTCTGGGAGCTGTCCACTCCGAGCAACTCCCCGAATGCCTCGTCGCGGTATGCCAGGCTGTTTCTGGAGGAGTGGTCTCGGTTTATCCGGTAGGCGTAGCGGAAGACCACCCGGGCATGTTCCGTCAAAGGCTCCGTCCAGTTTCCCGACACGGAAAAGTCAAAACCGTTCTGCTTGTTTCCAATCCGAAGGTGGCGCACGGTATCCGAATAACCGCCCGTTTCCTGCAAGGCATGTTCACGGTGGTGCCGGGATTGGTCGGAAAGCGTGCGATTATAACTTCCTTGCAGGGATAAATCCGCCGTTCGCCCTTGTTTGGCAAAGGATGTCATATAAGAGATGTCGCCTGCCCAATTCATCCGTTTTCCCTCGTTTCCACTGGCGGAACGGGCGACGTTCACGGTGTCGCCGTCCTCCACGTTGCCGGTGTAATCCAACGAGTGCCCCTTCGAATCGCCCCAGGACGCCCACGTCGAAAAACTCAGGCGGTTTTTCCGGTCCGCCTTCCAAACCGCATGAGCATTTACGGAATGAGACCAATCCTCACTGCGTGAACGCCCCTCGCTGTCGAAGAGGCGTGTCTGGTAACGGTCCGTGGGGAAATACTCCTGTTTCGACTTCGATGCCGATTCCGAGGCGTTTTTCCCGAGGCGGTAATTTCCCGACAGGTCCCATTTCTCGCCTATCTGCGACGACACGTTCACGTGCCCGCCCCCGCCACGGCTATAGGCATTACCGCCCCCGAAGAGGCTCTCCGGGAAATCCACCCGCATACCCGTATTCCGGGCATCCGCGCCGCAAGTGATTTTATGCCGGGAGGCGAAGTAACTGCCCGACAAGTTGCCCGAATAGCTGTTCTCCCGGAAGGTCTGTTTCACGGGCGAGGAGATGCCGTATGCCGCGTCCCCGTAGCCGAACACTTTTGCCCGGTTGGGCTCGTGGGTCTCGATGTTCAGGGAGCGGTAGCGCTTCCCGTCGTCATAACCGGAGAACTCCGCCTCTTCGCTCCGCTTGTCGAAAACGGCAAGTTTTTTGACCAATTTGGCGGGGAGGTCTTTCAATGCCATGCCCGGATTGTTGAACGCATATTCCTGTCCATCGATATAGAGGTGGGTGACCTCCTTGCCCTGCGCCATAATCTTCCCGTCGATGATTTCAAAGCCGGGGAGTTTCTTGATGAACGCCTCCAGGTCGGCGTCCGGCGCAAGGACGACCGCCTCGGCGTTGAATTTCGTGGTGTCGCCGTGCTGCACCGCCAAGGGCACTTTCGCCTCCACCAACACTTCGTCCAGCAGAACGGATTTCAGGCAGATTTCCCCGAGGTCGGTATCTTTCTCCAAGTCCAGATAGAAAAAAAGTCTTTCATATCCGATATACGAAACGCCCACCTGCACCTTCCCCACCGGCACCCTCGGAAGAGAAAAACGTCCCTCCGCATCGGTCGTCGTGACGGGCGTCTGTTCGTCGCCGATATAGATATACGCGCCCGGCAGTGTCTCCTTCTCCTGTCCCGTCCCACATCCGACCACCTGTCCCTGCAACGTCACCGCCACCCGCCGCACCGTGTCCCCCGCAAGCGTATCCCGGGGCTGTTCCTGCGCATGAAGGTCGCCTGCCCACCACAGGCAGGGCAGCAGCCACACCCACCGATACCTCCGAATCTTCATGCGCCCGACATGTTCCATCTGTTCAACGTTTCTCTCCCTTGCGTGCCCCGATTGCCAGCAATACACCGAGCACGACGCCCAACAATGCCGCGAACAGCACACGCATGTTCCCCGGCAGGAGGAAAGTCACCGTATGCGCCGGAAACCAGAACAGGGGGATCGTCTTTTTGAACACGAATCCCCACAGCACACGCCAATTCAGTCCCGCAAGGATTTCCCCCATCCGTATCGGGCGGAAAAATCCTGCCAGCGTACCGCCGGTCGCCAGGATATGCGTGTCCGTCACCTTATGCAAGGTCATGAACACAGGGGCAAAGAAAGTGTTCATGCTCACCGACACGGCAAAAGCCACCGCCGCTTTCCCCCACGACAGTCCCTCGCTCCGGAAGACCTCCACGGCGTCCGTCATACCCAAATACCGCATCAGCACCGGCGTACCGTTCGAGAAGATAATCATCGCCGCATTGATGCCCATCCCCAGCACGCCCCACACCAGCATCCGGGGCAACACACCGAATCCTTTCCGGCAATATACCCCCGCACTGATACGCATTCCCAACATTTCACCCAGGGTGGAGAGCAACGCGAATTTCACGAAGCTCATCACCATACCGTGCCCCGCATTGAATGCCTGATACCACCGATAGACCGGCTCACAGACAAAAAAAGGCAGCAACAATGCCGCCACAACCGCTATAAACAATAAATCCTGCTTCTTCATAAAAACGAAATAGGTGTGCCGGCATACGGAACGCCGGCACACCGGTTGATTATTTTTCTATTCTGATACGTGCGTCCACCGCCACCACGGCATCCTTGTTGCCCAGCAGCGGATTCAGGTCCATCTCGAAAATCTCCGGCGCCACTTTCACCAGCATGGATACCCGTGCCACCGCTTCAGCGAATTTCTCTTCGTTCACCGGTTCCTGACCGCGTACCCCCCGGATGATTTTGTAGGACTTCAACTCCCGAATCATCTCCAGCGCTTCCGGCTGTGCAATCGGCGCCAGCCCCGCCTTCACGTCCTTGAGCACCTCGATGAAGATGCCGCCCAGCCCGCACAACACCATGTGACCGAACTTCTCTTCCCGCTTCGCCCCGATGAAGACCTCCGTCCCGTGCAGTTGCTGTGCAAGCATCACGGCGTAGGTGTCCTGAATCTTCATCATCCGGCGGAACTCGCTGCGCACGGTCTCCTCATCCTTCACGTTCAGCGTCACACCGCCCACATCCGACTTGTGCACCGGTCCCACGACCTTCATCACCAGCGGGAAACCGACCTTACGCGCCAGCGCCACGGCCTCCTCTTCCTTGTCCGCCACTCCTTCCTTCGCCCGGGCGATGCCTGCCGCATCCAGCAGTTCATGTATCTCCTCCGGCGAGAGGTAGCCGTTCGCCGCCTTGTCCACCACCGCACGCACGCGTGCCTTGTCCACTGCCGGCATTTCCGGTTCGGCAGATTGCGGCGCAGGCGTCCGGAAGACCTTGCACAATGCCCGTCCGAAGTTCACCTCGTAGGGGAAATATACTCCGCCTTCCTTCACGAACTCCTCGATTTCCTCCTTCACCACCATGGAGGAGGGGAATATCGGATATATCGGCTTCTTCGATGTCGCTATCTTCTCCCGCAGCACCTTGTACACATCGAACACGGGGAACAGCCCCGGGCTGCCGAATATCACGGCGATACCGTCGATATTGTCGAAATCCCTGTTGCAGGCATCCAGAATCACGCCCAACTGCTCCGCCGTACCCGTTGCCAGGAAGTCGATGGGGTTGCCCACCGACGAGCCGTTGAACAACTGCTCCAACAGCGCTTCCGCTTTCGGCCCTTCCAGATGGGGAATCTCCATACCCCCGTTCGACAGCGCATCCGTCAGCATCACCGCCGGACCGCCCGCGTGAGTAACGATGGCGATGTTCTTTCCTTTCAGCTCCGGATAGGTGAATATCGCCGCTACCGTCGCCAGTTCGTCACGTCCGTGGCAACGCACGATGCCTGCCTTGCGGAACAAGGCTTCCACTGCCACGTCCGAGCTTGCCAGGGCTCCCGTATGCGACGATGCCGCCCGGCTGCCTGCCGCGGAACCGCCCGACTTGATGGCGGCAATCCGACATCCCTTGCGAATCAGCGAAGAGGCATGCTTCAACAATTTTTCCGGCTTGTCGATGCTCTCCACATACATCAATTTAATGCGGGAACTCGTTTCCGGGTCGAACGACTCGTCCCAGTATTCCAGCACCTCTTCCACGCCGAGCTGTGCCGAGTTGCCCACCGAGTAAACACTCGAGAACTTCACGCCTTTCTGCATGCCGGCGTCCATGATAAAAAGCGCCGTGGCTCCGGAACCCGATACGAAATCCACCCCCTTCGGGTCCAATTTCGGTATCGGCGTGGTGAACACCCCGTTGTAATTCGTTGTCAGTACCCCAATGCAGTTCGGTCCGATCAGCGCGCCTCCGACGGCATCCACCGTCTCCACGATGCGCCGTTCCAGTTCCTTTCCCTCCGCGTTCTCCTCGCTGAAGCCCGCCGACAGGATGATAAACGCCCGCGTCCCCTTCTCCTTCGCCAGCACCTCCACGGCATCCGGGCAGAACTTTGCCGCAATCGCCAGTATCGCGCACTCCACCTGCGGCAGGTCGCGCACATCGCGGCATGCCTTTACGCCCTGCACCTCATCCACTTTCGGGTTCACCACATACAACCCGCCCCCGAAATGCCCGTCGAGCAGGTTCTTCAACACCTTACCGCCCGGCTTCTGTACGTCGTCCGAGCCTCCCACCACGACGATGCTGGCGGGGTTCAATAATTGCTTGTTAATCATAATGTCTTTATTCAAACGTCTTTAAAAACTCCATCACCTTGCCGGTCATGTCTTTCGCTCCCGTGTAGAACGGCACACGCTGGTGAATGGTCTCGGGACGGATTTCCAGGATACGCTTCCCTCCGTCCGTCGCCAGTCCGCCCGCCTGCTCCGCGATGAAGGCAATCGGGTTGCATTCGTAGAGCAGACGCAGTTTACCCGTCGGATGGCTGTTCGTCGGCGGATACATGAATACCCCGCCCTTCAGCAGATTGCGGTGGAAGTCCGCCACCAGCGAACCGATGTAACGCGAGGTGTAGGGACGTTTCGTCTCCTTGTCCTCCTCCTGGCAATACTTGATGTATTTCTTCACTCCTGCGGGGAACTTCTCGTAGTTCCCTTCATTGATGGAATAAATCTTTCCCTGTGCCGGCGACTTCACGTTGGGGTGCGAGAGACAGAACTCCCCGATGGAGGTGTCCAGCGTAAAGCCGTTCACCCCGTTGCCCGTCGTGTAAACCAGCATCGTGGACGACCCGTAAATCACATACCCCGCCGCCACCTGGTCGCACCCCGGCTGCAGGAAATCCTCCAGCGTCGCCACGCTTCCCACCGGCGATTTCCGGCGGTACACCGAGAAAATGGTCCCGATGGAGACGTTCACGTCGATGTTCGAGGAACCGTCCAGCGGGTCCATACATATAATATATTTCGCATCGCGTGACATCTCCCCTTCGAACACCACCACATCCTGATTTTCCTCCGATGCCACCCCGCAGCACTCCCCGCTCGCCTTCAGCTCCGCGATGAAAGTCTCGTTGGCATACACATCCAGTTTCTGCTGGTCCTCCCCTTGCACGTTCTCCGTCCCCGCACGTCCCAGAATATCCACCAGCCCCGCCTTGTTCACTTCACGATTGATTTTTTTGGCTGCAATCCCGATATGGTGCAGCAGGGAAGAAAAACCTCCCGTAGCCTGCGGCACATTTGCCTGCTGCTCGATGATGAATTGATTTAACGTTGTTACTTTATTCATGACCCCAGATTAATTTTTTCATATCGGCAAAGGTAGGACGATAAAATGGATTACACAAACGTTACCAGAAAATCTTCACCACCCGGAAGCAGGACAAGCCTGCTACAAGCTACTCCCTTTGCGTTTGCGCTTTCGGGATTAAATGCCTACATTTGCCTCCACAAACGAGAAAAGCAAGCGAACTATGGACATCTTCAAATTCGGCGGGGCATCGGTCAAGGATGCCGAAGGAGTAAAGAACCTGTTTAATATTATCAACACACGGAAGGAAAACCTGATTATCGTGGTTTCCGCCATGGGCAAAATGACGGATGCGCTGGAGGCTGTGTGTAACGCCTATTTCCACCGTGCGGGAGAAACAGCGGAGGCGCTGGAGCGGGTGAAGGCGTTCCACCGGGGCATCGTGCGGGAGCTGTTCGGGACGGGGGGCAACAAAGTGGAGAAGCAGGTGGAAGACCTGCTGCAAACGCTGGAAGATATGACGAAAGAGGAACCGTCGCTGTCATACGACTATGAATACGACCGGTTGATTTGCTTCGGGGAACTGCTTTCGACCACCATCGTCGCCGCTTATCTAGAACGGCAGGGACGGAAAGCCAAATGGGTGGATATCCGAAAGTGCCTCATCACGGACGCGAACTACCGGAACGCAGGGGTGAACCTGGAACTCTCGGCACGGATGTGCCGGCAGGCGTTCACGTTTCAGGACACGTTCATGTACGTGACCCAGGGCTTCATCGCGGGGACGACGACCAACCAGACGACGACACTGGGACGCGAGGGGTCGGACTACACGGCGGCTCTGTTGGCAAACCTCTTGGACGCAGAGGAGGTGACCATCTGGAAGGATGTGCCGGGCATCATGAATGCCGACCCGAAACTATTCGAGGATGCGGAGGTCATCGCGAAGATGTCCTACAAGGAGGCCATCGAGCTGTCCAACTGCGGGGCGAAAGTCATCCACCCGAAGACCATCAAACCGTTGCAGAACAAAGGCATCCCGTTGTTCGTGCGGTCATTCCTTTACCCGGAGAGCCACGGCTCGGTCATCCGGGAGCTGGACGAACGCCTGAACCTGCCGCCGATATTCATCGACAAAGGCAACCAGTTGCTGCTGACGCTGACGCCGCGGGACTTCTCTTTCATCGCGGAGGAGAAGCTGAGCGGGATATTCGCCACGCTGGCAAAATACCGGATGCGCTTAAACCTGATGCAGACCTCCGCCATCTCGTTCTCTTTCTGCATCGACCTGCACGAGGCTGTTTTCCGGCAGTTCATCGAGGAGTTGCACGATGAATACGAGGTGCTCTACAACAAGAACGTGCGCCTGCTCACCATCCGCCATTACACGGATGACGCCATCGCCCGCATGACCGAAGGGAAAAAAATACTGGTGGAACAACGCAGCCGTCTGACGGCACGGTTTGTGGCGGAGGAATAAGATAAATAGGGCAGAAATTGCTATTTTCCATGCAAAATGGTATATTTGCAGCCAGTCTATATTAAAAACATTTAATTTTTAGCATCCATGAACGAGAAATTTCCTGAATACAAGGGGTTGAATCTTTCGGAAGTGAACAAAGAGATTTTGGGGAACTGGCAGAAAGAGGATACTTTCAAGATGAGCATGAAAACCCGGGAGGGGCATCCTGCGTTTGTATTTTTCGAGGGTCCCCCCTCGGCAAACGGCATGCCGGGTATTCACCACGTGATAGCGCGCACGCTGAAGGATGTGATTTGCCGTTACAAAACGCTCCAGGGATTTCAAGTGGAACGCAAGGCGGGATGGGATACCCACGGACTGCCGGTGGAACTGGGCGTGGAGAAGAAGCTGGGAATTACGAAAGAGGCCATCGGAAAAAGCATCAGCGTGGCGGAATACAACCGGGAATGCCGCTCGGAGGTGATGAAGTTCACGAAAGAGTGGGAGGAGCTGACGCAGCGGATGGGGTATTGGGTGGACATGGAGAACCCGTATATCACGTACGACAACCGGTATATCGAGACACTGTGGTATCTGTTGAAAAAACTGTACGACAAAGGATTCCTGTACAAAGGATATACGATTCAGCCTTACTCTCCGGCGGCGGGCACGGGCTTGAGCACGCATGAGCTGAACCAGCCGGGGTGCTACCGGGATGTGAAGGACACGACCTGCACCGCGCAGTTCAAAGTGGTCCGGAACGAGCAGTCGGAGAAGTTGTTCGCACACGGCGGCGAAGTCTATTTCCTGGCATGGACGACGACCCCGTGGACATTACCGTCGAATACGGCATTGGCAGTGGGTCCGAACATCACGTATGAGGTGGTGAAGACTTTCAATCCCTATACCTCCCTGCCGGTGACGGTGGTGCTCGCCAAGGACCGTTTCAACGCCTACTTCAACCCGAAAGCGGAAGGGCTGGCGCTTGCCGACTACAAAGAGGGGGACAAACTGATTCCCTACGAAAAAGCGGGTGAGTTCAAGGGCACGGAGCTGGTAGGTATCCGCTACGAGCAACTGATGCCGTGGATGCGTCCTGACGGTGACGCGTTCCGGGTGATTGCGGGGGACTATGTGACGACGGAGGACGGCACTGGCATCGTGCACATCGCACCGACGTTCGGCGCGGACGACGCGCGGGTGGCGAAGGCGGCAGGCATCGCGCCGATGCTGCTGGTGGACAAGGAAGGAAATACGCAGCCGATGGTGGACAAGCGGGGACGGCTGTTTGTCCTGGAAGAGATGGACGGGGAGTATGTGGCAAACCACGTGAACAAAGAATTATATGGAGAATATGCGGGACGGTATGTGAAAAATGCCTATGACCCGGCACTGACGGAAGAGGATACGACGTTGGACATCGACCTGTCCGTGATGCTGAAGAAAGAGAACAAGGCGTTCAAGGTGGAGAAGCACGAACACAATTACCCGCACTGCTGGCGGACGGACAAACCGGTGCTTTATTACCCGCTGGATTCGTGGTTTATCAAGACGACGGCGGTCCGTGATCGGATGATTGAACTGAACAAGACCATTAACTGGAAACCGGCAAGCACAGGCGAGGGACGATTCGGGAAGTGGCTGGAGAATTTAGTGGACTGGAACCTGTCCCGCTCCCGCTATTGGGGCACACCGCTGCCCATCTGGATCAGCGAGGACGGCAGCGAACAGAAGTGCATCGGTTCGGTGGCCGAACTGATGGAGGAAATCGAAAAGTCCATCGCTGCGGGATTCATGACGAAGAACCCCTACGAAGGGTTCCAGACGGGAGTATATACGAAAGAGAATTACGATAAAATCGACCTGCACCGCCCATATGTGGACGACATTGTGTTGGTGTCGCCCACAGGCAAGAAAATGATGCGCGAGAAGGACCTCATCGACGTGTGGTTCGATTCGGGAGCCATGCCTTACGCCCAGTTGCATTATCCTTTCGAACACCGGGAGGAGATTGAAAACGGGGTGCGCTTCCCTGCCGACTTCATCGCGGAGGGAGTGGACCAGACGCGGGGGTGGTTTTTCACGTTGCACGCCATCGCTACGATGGCATTCGACTCGGTGGCATTCCGGAATATCATTTCGAACGGGTTGGTGCTGGACGCGAAAGGCAACAAGATGTCGAAGCGGCTGGGAAATGCGGTAGATCCGTTCGCCACCATCGAAGAACACGGCTCGGACCCGTTGCGGTGGTACATGATTACCAACTCGCAGCCGTGGGATAACCTGAAGTTCGACATCGCCGGCGTGGACGAGGTGAAACGGAAATTCTTCGGGACGCTTTACAATACTTACGGGTTCTTCGCGCTATACGCCAACGTAGACCGTTTCCGGTATGCGGAGAAAGAGGTGCCGGTTGCCAAACGACCGGAAATCGACCGATGGATTCTGTCGCTGCTGAACTCCCTTGTCAAGGAGGTGACGGAGGCATACGAGAAATACGAACCGACGCGCGCAGGACGTGCCATCCAGGACTTTGTGGTGGAGAACCTCTCCAACTGGTATGTTCGCCTGTCGCGCAAAAGATATTGGGGCGGGGACTATTCGCAGGATAAGATTTCGGCCTACCAGACGCTGTACACCTGCCTGGAGACGGTCGCCGTACTGGCATCGCCCATCGCACCGTTCTATATGGATAAACTATACCGCGACCTGAACAGCGTAACGGGACGTTTCTCCGGCAGCGTGCACCTGGCGGATTTCCCGGAAGCGGACGACGCGCTCATTGACCGGGCTTTGGAGGAGCGGATGGAACTGGCACAACAGATTTCCTCCATGGTGCTCGGACTGCGCCGGAAAGTGCAACTGCGCGTACGCCAGCCGCTCAGCAAACTGATTGTCCCCATCCTGAACGAAGAGATGGTGAAACAATTGGATGCCGTGAAACCGATTATCCTGTCGGAGGTGAATGTGAAAGAGCTGGAGTACATCACGGATACGACAGGCGTTTTGGTCAAACGTATCAAGCCTAATTTCAAGACCCTCGGACCGAAATACGGCAAATACATGAAGCAGATTTCAGCCCGGGTGGCAGAGATGGAACAATCCGATATTTTCGATTTTGAAAAAAGAGGAGGGTGCGAATGGAACATCGACGGGGAAAAAATCGTATTAGGCATGGAGGATGTGGAGATTCTTTCGGAAGACATCCCGGGCTGGCTGGTCGCCAATGAAGGACGATTGACGGTAGCACTGGATGTGAATGTGACGAAAGAGCTGAAAGAGGAGGGCATCGCCAGGGAGTTAATCAACCGCATCCAGAACCTGCGGAAAGAGAGTGATTTCGACGTGACGGACAAAATCTCGTTGGAGATCGGACGGCACGAAGAGATTACGGAGGCGGTCGAACATTTCGAAGCGTATATTTCCAGTCAGGTACTGGCAGAGAAAATTACGCTGACCGACACGCGGGACGAACAGGCGAAAGAGGTGGAAATCGATGAAATACGTACATTTATCAGAATTGAAAAACTATAATGCCATGACAGAAAAAACAAGATACACGGATGAAGAGCTCCAAGAGTTCAAAGAACTGATTCTGGAGAAGCTCGAAAAAGCCCGCAGGGATTACGATGCCCTGAAAGCGTCCCTCTCGGGAAGCGACGGGAACGATATCGCCGACACCAGCCCCACGTTCAAGGTGCTGGAAGAAGGCGCTTCCGTCTTGTCGAAAGAAGAAGCGGGACGCCTTGCCCAACGGCAGGCGAAGTTCATCGCCCATTTGGAGGCTGCCCTTGTGCGGGTGGAAAACAAGACCTACGGCATTTGCCGCCTGACAGGGAAACTGATCCCGAAAGACCGGTTGCGCGCCGTGCCCCATGCCACGTTGAGCGTAGAGGCAAAAGAAAACGGAAAAGCATAACGTGCCCTCTATGAATCTGCGCAATAAGCTCATCCTGTTCGCCGGGGCTTTGTTAATCATCGACCAGGCGGTCAAGATATGGATTAAAACCCACCTGATGCTGGGCGAGGAGATTGTCGTGTTCGACTGGTTCCGGCTCCTGTTTGTGGAAAACAACGGCATGGCGTTCGGCATGGAATTCAGCGACGGGAAGTTCGGGAAATTGTTCCTGAGCCTCTTCCGCATCGTCGCCGTGGGGGGCATCGGGTGGTATATCACCCGGCTGTTCAAAAACCATGCCCCTACGGGCGTGCTGTTCGCCTTCACGATGATCGGCTGCGGTGCCGTCGGGAACATCATCGACAGCCTGTTCTACGGTCTGATCTTCGACGGAAGCCTATACCAGGTGGCCACGCTGTTCCCGGAAGAAGGCGGGTACGCTTCCTTCCTGCACGGACGAGTGGTCGATATGCTCTATTTCCCGCTCATTGAGGGGCATTTCCCATCGTGGCTGCCGATATGGGGCGGAGAACATTTCATTTTCTTCCGACCGGTATTCAATCTGGCGGACTCCTACATTACCATCGGGGTATTGATGCTGCTTCTTTTTTACCGGAAATTCTTCTCGGAAAAACAGGAAGAGCAACATTAATCGACCGAATATGCCTCGACCTTCCTCGGAAGAAATCGGAAAAATGCTGGAGGCATTATAAAAACAAAAACTCATTTGTGTGTATGGCATGCCATCGACCCGAAGGTCAATGGCATGTTTTTTGGGACAGGAAAGGGAGGGGTAAAGAGAGAAACAAGTGTTAATTACAGTTCAGCTACGATTCAATTATGACAAGAAACCATTTCAAACCATATTGTAAATCTATTAAAAGCTTATTCTTGGTATAAGCTTTTATCCGTAGAAGAACCGTAAGTAAACCGTAATTATCTCATGATTCATCCCTTTCCTATTCATCCAATTGTCCTTATATTGGCAATATTCGGACAGGAAAATATTTTAAGGAGGGAAAGTTTTTTTCAGTTCCTACTTTTTTTCGTAGGTTTGCACCTTGATTTTGATTAGAGCATATGATTGAGAATTTAGTGATAGTCGAGTCTCCGGCGAAAGCGAAAACCATAGAGAAATTTTTGGGAAAAGGGTTCACGGTGAAATCCAGTTTCGGACACATCCGGGACTTGGAGAAGAAGGACTTGGGAATAGATATCGAGCGTGATTTTCTGCCGAAGTATGAGATTTCGGCGGACAAGAAAGCGGTGGTGAAAGAGCTGAAAGCGCTGGCGAAGGAGGCACGGACAGTGTGGCTGGCTTCCGATGAGGACCGCGAGGGGGAAGCCATCGCGTGGCACCTGTTCGAGGTGCTGGGACTGAAGGCGGAGCACACGAAGCGCATCGTGTTCCACGAGATCACGAAGGATGCCATCCTGCATGCCATCGAACATCCGAGGGACATCGACCGCCACCTGGTGGACGCGCAGCAGGCACGGCGGGTGCTGGACCGGCTGGTGGGCTTCGAGGTGTCGCCGGTGTTGTGGAAAAAAGTGAAGCCATCGCTGTCGGCGGGACGCGTGCAGTCGGTGGCGGTGAAACTGATTGTGGAGCGGGAGCGGGAAATCAACGCGTTCAAGGAGCAGGGCTATTACCGGGTGACGGGGCAGTTCCGGACGCCGGAAGGCGTCAGCCTCCAGGCGGAAGCGCAGGAGCGGTTCGGCACGCGGGAGGAGACGGAGCGCTATCTGGAGGCGTGCCGCGGGGCGGTGTTCATGGTGAAAAACGTGGAGACGAAACCGACGGTGCGGAAGCCGGCACCGCCTTTCACGACTTCGACACTGCAACAGGAGGCGTCGCGAAAACTGGGGTTCTCCGTTTCGCAGACCATGACGGTGGCGCAGAAGTTGTACGAGCACGGATTCATCACCTATATGCGTACCGACTCGGTGAACCTGTCGGACCTGGCGATACGTTCCGCGAAAGCGGTGATTTGCTCGACGATGGGCGAGGCTTATTCGCATGCGCGCAATTTCGCCACGAAGACCAAGGGGGCGCAGGAGGCGCACGAAGCCATCCGCCCCACCTATATGGACCGTACCTCCATCGAGGGGGACCGCAATGAGCAGCAGCTGTATGAACTGATATACAAGCGCACGCTGGCATCGCAGATGGCGGACGCGCAACTGGAACGCACGAATATCGCCATCGGGGTATCGACGCATCCCGTGTCGTTTGTCGCCACGGGCGAGGTGGTGGTGTTCGACGGCTTCCTGCGGATGTACATGGAGTCGCACGACGAGGAGACGGAGGATGAACAGGCCGCCCTGCTGCCCGCCTTAGGCAAAGGGGAGACGCTGGAGCGTTCCGTCGTCCAGGCGCAGGAGCAGTTCACACAGCATCCGCCGCGGTACACAGAGGCAAGCCTCGTGAAGAAGATGGAGGCGCTTGGCATCGGACGTCCTTCGACGTATGCGCCGACAATCACGACCATCCAGAACCGGGGATATATCATCCGCGAGTCGCGGGACGGGGAGGAGAGGAGCGTGGAGACGATGGAACTGAAAGGGGAGGAAGTACGCACAAAGAAAAGCAAAAAGACGTTCGGGGCGGAGAAGAAGAAGCTGTTCCCGTCGGACATGGGGATGGTGGTGACGGATTTCCTGTCCGCCCATTTCAAGAATATCATGGATTACAATTTCACCGCCCGGGCGGAGGAGGCGCTGGACGACGTGGCGGAAGGAACGGTGGAATGGCAGAAGATGATCGGGGAGTTCTATACCCCGTTCCACCAGAATGTGGAGGATACGCTGAAAAACTCGGAACGCAACAGCGGGGAGCGCCTCCTCGGCAGCCATCCGGAAACGGGCGAGCCGGTGAGCGTGCGCATCGGACGGTTCGGCCCCATCGCCCAAATCGGCGAGGGAGAGGGCGTGCGGTACGCGGGGTTGCGGAAAGGGCAACTGATGGAGACCGTCACGCTGAAGGAGGCGTTGGAGCTGTTCCGGTTCCCGCGCCGGCTGGGAGAGTATGAGGAGAAAGAGGTGTCGGTGGGCATCGGGCGGTTCGGTCCCTATATCAAGCACAACGGGGTGTTCGTCTCGCTGAAGAAAGGGGTGGACGACCCGGCGACGGTGACGCTGGAAACCGCTGTCGAACGTATCCTCGAGAAACGGGAGCAGGAGCAGAACAAGCTGATTCAGGAGTTCGAGGGCGGAATACGCATCCTGAAAGGACGGTTCGGCCCTTATATTTCCTATAACAAAACCAATTACCGAATTCCGAAGACCCAGAATCCGGAGGAATTGACCTTGGAGAAGTGCCTGGAGCTCATCGAACAGGAGGAGGGCAAGAAGGGCAAAAAGAAAGCGCCCGCCAAGAAAGCGGCGGCGAAAAAGACAACCGCCCGGACGAGCAGCAAGAAAAAAGAGTAATAAATAAACAAAACAAATGTTTGCACGCGAAGGCGTTTTTTATTACCTTCGTACCCTTGAAAAGAAAATTGTCAAAAACATCAAACAATTAATAAATGGCAGCATTACAAACAATCAGGGACCGCGGCGGCTTGCTCATCAGTATCGTCATCGGTCTTGCCCTGGCAGCATTCATCATCGGAGACGCGTTGAGCTCCGGTTCCAGCGTGTTTAACAGCGAACGCAACCAAGCGGGCGAAATCGCCGGCGAGAGCGTGTCCATCATGGATTACCAGAATATGGTGGGCCAGCAAGAGGAATTAATCAAAGCCATGAACGGGCTGAGCGCCTTGAACGAGGAGCAGCAGACGATGCTCCGCAACAATATCTGGCAGCAGCTGGTGATGACGAAACTGATGGATGCGGAGTACGAGGAAATCGGGCTGGGAGTGAGCAGCGAGGAGTTGTACGACATCATGCTGGGCGACAATATGAGCCCCTCCATCCGCCAACTTTTCGCCGACCCGACCACAGGGACGGTGGACAAGGAACGGGCACGCACCATCGTGAGCCAGATTCTGGAGTCGCCGGACCAGGGACAGAAAGCCTATTGGCTGAACATGGAGAAAGAAATCGGAGAGAACCGCAAATTGACCAAATACCACGATCTGGTGGGCAAAGCCCTGTTCATCACCGACGAGCAAGCCACAGAGAATGCGGCAGGAAACGTTTCGAAAGCGGATATCAGCTATATCGTGAAGAATTACAATACCATCGACGATTCGACGATTTCCATCAGCAACAAGGAGATTGAGACCTATTACCAGGAGAATCAGGCGAGGTTTCAGCAGGAGGAGTCGCGGCGCATCGCTTACGTCAATTTCGACATCGACCCTTCCGGAGAAGATTATGCCGAAACGGAGAAGGCGGTGGCGGAACTGGTGGATGAATTTGCCGCCAGCGACGAGCCGATGGAGTTCGTGAACCTGACTTCCGACCGGAAAGCCGATTTGGCTTACTACAAGAAGAGCGAATTGGGGAACGACAGTGTGGCGAACTATCTCTTCGCACACAAGGGGAAAGTGTACGGTCCTTATTTAGAGAACAACGCCTACAAGATTTCCCGCGTGGGAAGCGTGAAGATGTTGCCGGACTCGGTACGGGCACGCCATATCCTGATTGCCCCGCAGAACAATAACTATGCCCAAGCCAAAGCCGTGGCGGACAGCCTGGCGAACCTGCTGAAGAAAGGCGCCAACTTCGAGCAGCTGGCACGCGCGAACTCCACGGACCAGAATTCCGCCGTGAACGGGGGCGACCTGGGTTGGTTCAACCAGCGGACGATGGTGCAGCCGTTCAGCGATACGGTTTTCTTTGCGAAGAGAAATGAAATCAAGGTGGTGGTGACCCAGTTCGGGGCGCACGTGGTACAGGTGACACAGCGGGCTAAACCGGTGGAAAAAATCCAGGTGGCTACCATCGAGAAAGAGATTACCCCGTCGAACAAGACGACGAACAAGATTTATAACGATGCCCGCCATTTCGCCAGCCAAATCGCCAACGCGGAGGATTTCAACAAGCAAGCCGAAGAGCAGGGGCTGACGAAGCGCATCGCGACGGTGAACAAAAACGACAAGACCATCGCCGGCATGGATAACGCACGGGATATGATCCGCCAGATTTACCTGGCTGAGGAGCCGGGCTTGGTGAAGACGACGGATGAGTCGATTATCTTCACGAACGGCAATAAGTATACCGTCGCCATACTGACCCAAATCGACGAGGAGGGCACGACTCCCATCCGGCAGGTGTCCGCCACCATCAAGCGCATCCTGATGCAGCAGAAGAAGGCGGAGTTGCTGAAGAAAGAGCTGGCGGGCCTGATGAGCGGAAGTGAAAGCCTGCTGTCGGTGGCACAGAAAGCCGGCGTGGATGTGAAAGAGGCTGCCGAGGTTTCGTTCAACTCTTTCCAGATTCCTGGCGCAGGCATCGAGCCGAGAGTCATTGCCGCCGCTTCCGTAACGGAGCAGGGAAAACTGTCAATGCCCATCGAAGGAAACCAGGGCGTGTACGTGCTGATGGTGAACAGCCGCACGAACGAGGAGGTGACTCCGGAAATGGTGCAGGAAGCCCGCACGAATATGACGCAAATGAATCTCTACCGCGCGAATTACCAAGCCGTACAGGCGATTATCAAGCACGGAGAGGTGAAAGACCAACGGTATAAGTTCTATTAAGAGGAACGCCGGAAATAACCGCAGGGCAGATGTTCGCATCTGCCCTATTTTTGTGCCTCTTCGTAAATTTCCATGATTTTCCCGGTCAGGTTGCTCCAGGAGAAATTCTTTTTCAGTTCGCGGGTTTCCGCCACGAATGCCGCCTCACGCGCGCCGTCGTAGAAATCGACAATGGCGTCGGCAATGGCTTGGGCGGTGGGGGGTACCACGTAGCCGGAGCGTTTGTCGGCGATGATTTCCGCCAGCCCCCCGACGTCGGTCACGAGCATCGGCTTGTCGAAATGATAGCCCACCTGGGTCACTCCGCTCTGGGTGGCGGACTTGTAGGGCTGGACAATCAGGTCGGCAGCGCAGAAGTAACGGTTGATGCAATCGGAAGGGATGTAGTCGGTGTGCAGCACCAGGCGGTCGTGCAGGCGATAGCGTTCCATCAATTCCTCGTAGCGTGCCCGGTTGCCGTAGTACTCCCCGGCGACAATCAACTTGACGGGCTTCCCGCGCAGGCGGTCGTCCGCCATGGCTTCGAGCAAGAGATCCAATCCTTTATATTCCCGGATGAAACCGAAAAAGAGGAGGTAACGGAACTCCGGGGAAAGTCCCAGCGCCTGTAGCGCCTCTTCGCGGGAAAGCAGCGCCCCGTAGTGGTCGTAGACAGGATGGGGGGCGAAACGCCGCACGGGATTCCGGAGGAAACGTTCCAAGTCGCGGAACACTTCCCGGGACATGGCAATGAAACCGTCCACCCCGCGGACAAAATAGCGGGTGAAGAGCGTGTCGCCGGGACGCTTCTCGTGGGGGATGATGTTGTCGGCAATGCAGACCACCCGGGTGTGCCGGTTTTTGCGGGCTGCCCGGCAAACGGTCCCCAAGGCGGGTCCCATGAAAGGAAGCCAGTAGCGGACGATGAGCAGGTCGGGCGAAAGGCGTTTCAATTCCCGCCCCACACGCCACCAGTTGAAAGGATTCACCGCATTGAGCTTCCTGAAAATTGCCAAGTCCGCCGGAGCGGGTTCGTCCGTGTATTGGGTTTTCCCGGGGAAAAGGAAAGCGGGATATTGCAAGGTAAACGTATATATCGACACCTCATGACCCTCTTTCCGCAGTTCTTCCGCCAGCCTTTCATTCAAGGCGGCAATGCCTCCCCGATAAGGATGGGCAGGACCCAAAATGACTATTTTCATAAAGCAAACTCTAAAATACAACCAAAAGTAGTAAATTTTATTACCTTTGGCAAACAAAAACAGCGAGTATGTTGCCATGAGCATTGAAATTTCCATCATCATCTGCACCTACAACCGGGAGCAATACATCTACCGGACGCTCGAGCATATCGCAGGGAATCCGTTCCCCGCGGAACGGTTTGAAATCGTGCTGGTGAACAACAACAGCACGGACCATACGGAGAGCGAGTGCCAGAGATTCCGGGAGACTTATCCGTCCCTGAACTTCCATTATGTCATGGAAGTCAAGCAAGGATTGTCCCATGCCCGCAATCGGGGTATCCGTGAAAGCCGAGGAGAAACGCTGGTGTTCCTGGACGACGACGCTTTTGCGGAGGGAGACTATCTGCAACGACTGTCCTCCTACTTGCATAGCTACCCGGATGCCGCGGCATTCGGAGGAAAAATCACCCCGCTGTTCGAAAGCGGGCAGACGCCCCCATGGTTAGGGAAATGGAGTTACAGCTGGGTGTCCGCGCTTGACAAGGGGACGCAGGTCTGCCTGTTCAAAGGGAAATCGTACCCCATCGGCGCCAACATGGGCATCAAACGGCATGCCGTGCCCGCGGGGGAGTTCAACATTGCCCTGGGACGCAACAAAAACAACCTGATGGGAGGGGAAGAAAAGGATATATTCAACCGCATCAAGGCAGCCCAGGGGAAGATATACTATTTCCCCCGGCTCAGGGTCACCCATGTCATTCCCGAGCGCCGCACCACCCGGGAATACATCCGCCAGTTGGCCGAAGGCGTCGGGAAGAGCGAGCGGCTCCGCACGCAAGGCATCTCACGCTGCGCCTACCTGAAAAGCCTATTGATGGAAGGAGTCAAGTGGGGGGCAACGCTTCTGCTGTGGGTGCGTTACGCCATAGGCGGAACGCCGCAAAAAGGAAATATGCTCGTCTATTTCCGCCGGTATGTCAGTAAATATTTATGGTGTTCTAAGCTCTAAACTATGCGTTCATTCCGTACTTACCAAGAAATCCTGCTTAAAAGAGGGATACGGTACAGCTTCCACGAAGCGTGGAAAAAAATACAACGCTTCCATTTCATCCGGGACAACCGGATTCTGGAACTGCAAAACGAATACAGCGCTTACCGTCATCTCCGGAAATATGCCCGGGCGCTAAAACACAATACACTGTTAAACAAAGAATTACCCCCCCCTATCAATCCCTATCCGGATAAAATATGGGTGGCATGGCTGCAAGGGGAAGAACAGGCTCCGCCATTGGTGAAGAAATGCCTTGCCTCTATCCGGCAACATGCCGCAGGCAGGGAGGTCGTCGTCATTACGGACGACAATATGGCGCAATACGTGGATTTCCCGGAATATATTCTCCGGAAGAAAGCCAAAGGCAGAATCAGCAACACCCATTTTTCCGACCTGCTGCGCATTTTCCTACTGGCACAATACGGAGGGATTTGGATTGACGCGACCGTCTACCTGACGGCACCTATTCCCGAGTATATACTGAACGCCCCGCTGTTCTGCTATAAGTCACCGGTCGCTGCCGGAAAAATCAAATCCTCCAGCTGGTTCATCGCCGCAGAGAGACGCAATGACATCATCGTGAGTACGAAAACGCTCTTGGAGGAGTATTGGAAACGGAAGAATTACCTGCAACACTACTACCTGTTCCACCTTCTTTTCGCCGTGGCGATAGACAGTTCGGCAGAACTCACCCGGCAATGGCAAGCCGTTCCCAATTTCAACAGCGCCAACCCGCACGTCCTGCAATCGGAACTCGGCATGCCTTACTCTCCCGCCCGCTGGGAACAAATCCGGTCGTTTGCCCCCATGCACAAACTGACTTACAAGCTCAGCCGGGAAGTTTACGAATGCCCGGATACTTTCCTGCAAATGATACTCAATTCTTGAGCGCCCCCTCTTTCGAACGGCGCCGCAAGTGCCATCCCGTCAGAGCCGCCAATGCCAGTATCAGCAAAGCGGAAGCCATCGTCGCCGTCCATCTGCCTGCCAGGTAAGCGTCCGGATGGAAATAGAACGATATGACATGTTCCCCGGCAGGTACCTCCATGCCCCGCAATATCCAGTCGGCACGGAAATGTTCCGCAGGCTTTCCGTCAATCAAGGCTTTCCAGCCATGGGGATAATACACCTCGGAGAAGAGCACGACACCCGGCTCCGCAGAACTGTAGCGGTATTCCAAGCGGTCGGGCTTGTAGGTTTCCAAACGGATGCGGGCAGCGGTATCGACTTTCCATTCCTTGCGTGAAATCATAGATTCGAAGCGCTTGTCCACCAATGCCGTCCGGCGCGGGTCGATTCCCTGCAAGCCTTCCATCTCCTCGTCGGCATCCGCCACCAAGCGGACCTCCGGCACAAACCAGGCATTGCCGAAAGCATGCGGGTTCTTCAAAGGGGGCTGTCCCGGATCCAGAATCAAGTAGCGCAGGTTCAACATATTCAATGCCGGCACTGCACGGAAAGCCTCTTCAGCATCCGCCGGAGACACGGCTTTCGACAAGCCGCGTTTGAGCACCTCTATTTCCGGCGCCAGTTTCATCTCAATCAAATCCTGGTAACGGCGCAACTTGGCTGCATTGTATCCGCCGATATTCTTATGGTAATAGGAAGGACTGCTTTCATTGAACGGATTGGACAACAGCAAAACCCGGTAGGATTCATCCTTGTCCTGCATGATGATGCGGTCCGCCACCGACGGGGCATGCACTTGCCGGGTGAAATTCTTCTTCACGAAATGCGACCGGTTCAGGTAGCGTTTGTCCACTCCCCACAAATCCACCAATACCAACGCCAACAGGATGTAAGGCACATAGCGCGAAGGCTTGTCCGAACGGATATACACATACAGGCAAACGCCCCCCAACAGAATGAACCAGAAGGAACGGAACGCATCCGCCCTGAAGAGGTCGGCACGGTCTTCCGCCAAGGCGTTCATATACCAGTCCGGCATCCCGTATTGCGCATCCAGAGCGGAACGGAAATCCATCGGCGTGAACAACGCGAAGAAAAGACAGAGTCCTCCGGTGATTCCCACCGCATAATACAAGGCTTTCAAGGCGCGTTTTCTGTCCGTTTCTTTCCGGAACAGTTCCACCAGTCCCCAAGCCGCCACCAACGCGAAAACGAGTTGCGGGATGACCAATGCCATGGATACGGTCCTGAACTTATTATAGAAAGGCAGATAATGGAATATAAAAGTATTGAAACTGTCAAAGTTGCGCCCCCAGCTCAACAGGAGGAATACGCCCATGCCGCCGACCATCCACCATTTCAAAGGATGGCGGACAAAGAAAAGGGCGAAGACGAACAGCATGCAGACCAACGCCCCGAAATACACGGGACCGGAGGTGAAAGGCTGGTCGCCCCAATACGTGTAAGACTGCAACGGACTGGGCACCTGGTATCCCTGTCGCCGCAATTCGGCTGCGACATGGGAATCCTTGTCCAAATCGCCGCCGGATGCTCCCCCGTAGAAATCGGGAATCAACAAGGTGAAGGTTTCTCCCACTCCATAGCTCCAGGCAAAGGCGTAATCCTTGTCCAGTCCGCTGGACTTATCCGCTTTCCCGTCCACCTGATGGGTCAGCTCCGAACGCCCGCGGATACTCTCCTTCGAGAGTTCATAGTTGGCATACAGAGGTCCCAGGTTGCACAGGAATGCCACCAACACCCCTCCCGCCAGCACTGCCAGGGAAATACCCAAGGTTTTCCATTGCCCGGCACGCACGCGGTGTATGGCGTAGCCCACAAAGACGATGCAACAAAAAAGCGTCAGGTAGTAGGTGATTTGCGGGTGGTTGCTCTTGAGCTGCAAAGCCAAGAACAAGGCAAAAATGCAGCCTCCGAGCATCCATTTTTGCCTCAGGACCAGAATAAAACCGCTCAATATCATCGGCATGTATGCCATCGCCCAGGCTTTTGTAATATGTCCCGCCTGCAAAATAATAATGCTGTACGAAGAGAAAGAAAAAGCCACCGCCCCGAGCATCGCCACGGGAATCGAGGCTCCTAACAGCAACATCAGTACATAAAAAGACAGCAAGGAAAGGAATACCACCCCTACATCCGAACCTCCCAGCCACTCAAAAGGACGGACCAGGTAGCCCAAGAGATTCACCGGCCCACCCTGGGTGGTAATCGTATAGGTCGGCATGCCGGAAAACATGGCTCCCGTCCATGACGAACCGACCCCCTCCTTTTCATAATATTCCCTCACCTCCTGGGACATGGACATGTATTTCTCCACATCCCCCTGGCGCAATTGCATCCCCTGGAATTTGGGAGAAAAGTAAACCAACGAGATTCCCAAAAAGAACAAAACCGCCAGCAAATGCGGACGTACCTGTCTCCAAATCAAGCTATTCATCATATTCTATTTATTCAATTTCACGTCGATGACCTGCCCGGTGAACTCCGAGAGCAGGGTTTTCAAGGATTCTTTTGCCACGGCTTCCGCCGTCAGCAGGGTGGAAGCATCCTCTATGCCGAAATTCTTTTCACGCATGGGGGTTTTCGTCCGCTCCGGATTGATGCAATTGACCCGGACTCCCGCTGCTTCCCACTCCTGCGCTATCGCCTGCACAAAATTGACCACCGCCGCCTTCGTCGAGGAATAAAGGCTGTAAAACGCCCTGCCCCGCGTGTAAGAGCTGGAAGTGTAAAAGAGAAGTTTGCCTTTCGTCTTTTTCAGATAGGGGAAACTTTCCATCGCCACATTCACCATGCCGACATAATTCACCTGAATGATTCGGGATACCTCCTCGTAATCCATATTGACCAACGGCTCCTTAATCAGCAATGCCGCCGTATTCACCACATAATCAATCCTTTCCTCCTGTCTTTCCACTTCCGCCAAACTGCGCTTTACATTCTCCACAGAGGCAATATCCACCCCATTTATCGAACGCGAGAACACATGCACCTTCGCTCCGCGCTCCCGGGCAATCGCCGCCACTTCCGCACCGATGCCGTAGCTCCCGCCGTAAATCACCAATACCTTGTCCTTTAATTTATCCAACGCAACTTCCTTCTCCTGCAAAGAGAAAGAATGCAACTGAAACAACTTGTCCAGTAAATAAGAGTCCTCCTTGTAGGTCAGTTTCATGTTGGACTCTTCCCCCTTCACCACAAAAATGCTCTCTTCCGGCAAGTATTTCAATACGACGCCACAGTCGTCCGTCGCCTTGAATGCAGGGTCCCGGAATGCCCGACGGTAAGCCTCGCGGATGGTTTTCAACTTGAAACCCTGAGGGGTTTGTCCCCTTCTCAACTTGCTCCGTTCGGGAATCGCACGGATAACCTCACCCTCCACCGAAATAATCGTATCCACGGCAGGAACGGCAACGTCCACCGCATTCCATGTATCCAATGCCGACACGACATCATCGATGATGCGGTTGGTCACCAGCGGACGCACGGCATCATGGAATATCAGATTCGCCTCTTCCAAATCCGCGTACGCCCCTATCGCCGCCATGCTCGAATCATAACGCTCCGCCCCGCCTTTCAGAATCTTCCTGACCTTCCTCCAGGAATTTTTCAAAACAATCTCCTCTATCGTCGTAATATAGGCAGGATTGATAACTATCGCAATCTCGTCTATCCTTTCATTCCTTTCAAACACATCCACCGTATGCTCGATGACCGTCTTTCCGGCTACCTTAAAAAACTGTTTCGGATAACTGCTATCCAAACGGCTGCCCACTCCACCTGCCAATATTACAGCAATATTCATAAATTCAAATCTTTATATAAACGCGGAGACAAATGTACGAAAATTTATAAAACGTTCTGCAAGCATCCGGCAGGCATCCCCGGCATAATCCCCCCAAAAACGCCGGCGGATAACCGGATAGTTGCCGACATCATAATCGTTCCGTTCCATCACACCCAGCAACTCCTCGAAAGAGTACGCCAACTCCCCGGCGACATGCTCCCGGAAAGGATAATTGAAATCCCGGTCTTTTACATAATCATCGTAGTCATACAGGTAAAGAACCACCTTTTTCCCCTCCATCAGCAGATAATCGTATAACACGGAGGAATAGTCGGTAATCAGCACGTGCGTGTAAGGCAGCAACGGATAGATATCCACATCCCCTTCCAGGAAACGTATGTGCTCATAACGCATAAAAATATCCCGGCTTTCCACGACCGTATTCGCATGGGGTTTCAATACGAACAACGCCTGCTGCCGCTTCATCGCCTCATTCAATGCCTCCAGGTCCAGATGCTCGGCAAAAAGATTGCGCTGCGATTCCCGCCAGGTGGGCATATAAAGATAAACCCGCTCATACCCCTGCCATTCCCGAATCCAATCTGCCGTCCGCTCCGGTTCGAATTTCCGGATGAAACGCTCGCGTTCACGCTCCGGCATCAGTAGGATGTCATTCCGTGGATAGCCGACGTTCAGGCAACGGCTCTCCGGAATACGGAAAGCCTCGGCAAACTTCACCGTCTGGAACGGCGTTGAAGAGACAAAGTAATCCGGACGTTTATACACTTGCGGGTAATAAAACCGCTCCTTCAGCGTTTTGCGTACATAGCGGTCGTACAGCGGTCCCCTGTCTATGCAAAACTCTATCTTCTTCAAACCCACACCATGCCACAGATTGACAGCAACCGCCCGCCCGGAGGTGAAATAACAGATGTCGGAAGTGTAGGCGTTAAAAAAATAATAGCCGCTCCGCAAAGCGTAATAGAAACCCCGCAAGGAAAACAGGGTATAAGCCCTCAACCCCGCAGCCCGGACCTGCAACATGGTTTTTTTCTTGCCGGTGAGCCAAACAGGCAACACCTCCGGGCACTGTTCCGACACATAGACAAACAGGTACTTGGCATTGTCCGCAAATGCACCGCGAAAACTTCCGAACGCCCATATTCTTTTGCTGCGAGGCATCCAGAATGAGAAAAAACGAACCGCATAACCTGCCAGATATATAGCAAACTTAATCATATCCTTACGCTCTTCGGACAAATATACGATGGGAAATAGAGATTTCCAACCTCCATCCGCAGAAAATAATTTTCAATCAAAAACAGATGAGGTTTTTATAAAAATACTACATTTGTCCACGTGAATATATTATTTGTCAATAATAGCGAAATCAATCCGCTCAGTTCCGGGATACAGAGGATTACCAGTATTCTGACGCAAGCGTTTACCCGTCAGGGCATCACATGCTACGGGGCAAATTTTGAAACCCACACGCCTTCCGACCACACCTTATTTCCCGATACGCTCAAATTGGATTTTTCCCGTCAGGCATCGCAAAGGCTTGTCGGATTTATCCGGAAATATAGCATCACCCGCGTGATTGTGCAGGAATGTATGCCCTTGAAAAAACTGGGAGTCGTACATCGTGCCACGGCGCAAATACCCGGTTGCCGGTTATTATACTGCTATCACAGCGCTCCGGAAAAAGAGTTCGTTCCGCCTGCTCTATCTGCCGAATGGTTCAGATTATGGCACAGTCCCGGGAAAATACAGGCATTGAAAAAAGTGTGCATTGCCTTGTTGCCCGGATTTTTGTATTCCCGGCTTGTAAGACTCAAAGTCCGACGCGACTATTCATTTATTTACCGCAAGGCGGATACCGTCGTTCTATTGTCGGAACGCCACATCGTCCCTTTCCAGAAATGGGTAAATCTCCGGAATCCAGACACCTCGAAATTCGCGGGCATCGGCAACTGCCTTTCGTTTTCGGAAAACCTTCCCCTTGCCGACCTGGAGCACAAGAAGAAAGAGGTCGTCATAGTCTCCCGCTTATCCGACAGAGCCAAGCGAATCTCCAATGCCCTTAAAATATGGCAATTGGTGGAACAATCCGCCGCAGTTCCCGACTGGCGGCTCAAGATTCTCGGGAATGGACCCGACGAGAAGTATTACCATCACCTTGCCCGCCGGTTGGGACTTAAGCAAGTCAATTTCGAAGGGAAACAGAATCCCGTCCCCTATTACCGGCAGGCATCCGTCTGCATGCTCACTTCCGCCTATGAAGGATTTGCCATGATATTGACGGAAGCCCAACAAACGGGTGCCGTCCCCATCGCTTTCGGCACTTTTGCAACCCTATACGACATCATAGAAGATGAACGGAACGGCATCATCGTTCCTCCCAACGACTTACAGCAATTTGCCGACCGTCTAATCGGCCTGATGACCGACAAGGAGAAACGGGACCTTCTCGCTTCCCGTGCTTTGGAAGACTGTCGCCGGTTTACCGTGGACAACATTGTAAAACAATGGCTTAATATCTTACATTAATTCATAAACCATGAAATTAAAAAGACGTCTTTGGCTCTGTTATATCTTTTTTTTTACGTTTCTATTCAAACGCAAAAAACTGGGACATACCGTACATTTCAATTTTTCGGCTACCCCGGAAGCCTCTCATGCCGAAGCCATCGACATCGTCACCGTCGCTTTCAATAATGAAACATGGATTGAATACCAAATCAAACTCATCCGCAAATACATCCACGACAAGCACGTCACATTCATCGTCGCCGACAACTCTTCCAACCCGGAAAAAAGGAAATCAATCAGCGCCCTGTGCCGGAAGTACAACACCGGCTATATCTCCGTCCCGAAAAACATGATTGCGAAACACCCCGGCGGGAGCTATGCACACGGCACGACATTAAACTGGATTTACTCCAACGTCATCCGCCTGCGCAAACCCGACATCTTCGGTTTCCTCGACCATGACTTATTTCCCATCGCACCTGTCTCCATCCGGGAAAAATTGGGCGACAAAGACTTCTACGGCTCACCCCGGGGAGAGGTGTACTGGTGGCTTTGGGCAGGGCTATGCTTTTTCCGTTTCGACAAAGTAAAAGCGCTCCCTCTCGACTTCATTCCTTACATCGAGCATAAAACTTACTTGGATACCGGAGGTGCCAATTATCCCATTCTGTACAAAAACTACAACTTGCCGGAACTCCGGCTACCTCTTCCCCAAAACATCAGAATCACGGAAGGGAACAAATACCATTCGGACTACATCCAAATCATAGACGATTGCTGGCTTCACGCCATCAACGGCTCCAACTGGAACGGCATATCGCCCCGGAAGCAAGAAACCAAAGAAGATATTCTCAAAGCCAGATTAGAGCAGTTTATCCAAGCGTAAATGCTTTTTCAGCAACCGATTGACCTGCTCCGAAATGTTCAGTTTGTAGACCATCACCAGACAGAGCAAGCCGACAATCGCAGTCCTGTAGCACGCGTCCAGCCAGGGATTCGCCAACACGGCAGGCAACAGTTCATTGATGCCCAAGAGGAAACATATCAACAGGATTTGTTTCACCGTGCCCCAAGTGTAAGGATTTCCGTTCACTTTCCGCATCACAATCCACTGCTGGAAAAGATAGCTGACGACACAGGTCAGAAAAGTCGCCAGGGCAGCTCCCGTTATTCCACACAAAGGAATAAGCAATTCATTCGTCACGATGGTAATCCCGGTCAAAAGGAAAGTGAAATAAAGTCCCCAATAATAATATTTGGAGAAAGATATCAAGGTCGCCCCGAACCCCAGCGTCATCCCCACCAACCGCGACATGGCGATAAAAAACACCACCCATTTCCCTTGCCGGTAAATATCCCCGTTCGGCAAAACAGCAAATATGTTGTCGATGTTAATCCAAATCAACAGAAAAAAAATACTCCCGACCATCAGCTGATGCAGGGAAACCTGTTTATACAAGCCGTTCGCCGTGTCAAAATCATTCTGTTTCAAGGCAGTCGCGGCAATCGGCGCAGAAATGGAAGTAATCGAACGTCCCGGTATCTCAATCACAAAAGCCATATAGGAAGCAATGGTGTAAATTCCGGCATACTCCAATCCCAGCCGGGAACTCACCATGAATAAATCGAGCTGGCTGATGATGTTTCCCCCGATGGCGCCGATAATCAAAAACAGGGTGTAATGTCCGATTTTCTTCAATAACGCCTTATCCCAAAAGGCAAAATTATGGCGGAAAGAGACGGAAGTAATCCGCGAGACATACCACAAAGTAGCTGCCATGGCAATGCCGTACATCGCCACATATCCGGCCACCAGTCCGTCCAAATCCAATATCCCTCCTGCATAACATAAAAAAAGCCCCAGCGAAAATATCCGAATGCCCACCTCCCGGATGAATTTGGGCACCACAATCCGCATCAGTATATTGGAATAGGTCTCCAAGACCGCCCAAAAAGTCAGAAACAGAATCAAAGGCACAAGCCAATTGTAATAATCCGCCAGCCATGCCGACTTCTCGCTGAAAAAGTCAAGCACGTAATGTTTGAAACACAGAAACAGGAATATAAAGAGTGCGGACCCCAACGCCGGCATCAGCATCAAGTAAAAAAAGAACCCGTTGTGGTTATTCTCCGGATTTTTGAAATAAGGGAAAAAGCGCATCGCCGAGGCAGAAGTCCCCAACTGGGCAAAACCAGCAATCAAAGCGGCAACCTCATACAACACTTTCGTCAATCCGATGACTTCCGGCTCCACATATTTCGTCAGAATAAAAAATGTGGTCAGGAAACCGATAAACGCACCGACATAATTAAAAATGGTCGCCTTGATGCTCTGCCGAATAATCACTCCCATGATTGCCCCCCCCTATTGCATCATCTCCTCCGTCGCATCCACCCACTTGTACAACTTGTCTCCCCGCCGGATTTTCTCTTCCACCGCCATGGAAAACACGGTTCCTTTCTCCACCCGTCCCACCGGCGACAAATCCACCCGCAACTCCGATACCCGCATTTGAAGGGTGCCCGTCGTCTGTCCCTGGATTAAAATCTCTTCCCCCACCTGCAAATCAAACGACTCCAGCTTGAACTCCCCGACACCCAGTTTCGTGAAATAATTGGTCACCTTGCCCAGCAACACCTTTTTCTTCGTGGCTTTCGAACCGTACACCTCGCTCCATTCCCCCAGCCGCTGTCCCAGATAATACCCGTTCCAAAAGCCCCGGTTGAATACCGTCGCCAACCGCCTTTTCCACCCCTCTATCCGCTCCGCCGAATAATTCCCCTCCAGGTAAGCCCGTATCGCCTCGTCGTAGCACTCGCACACCGTCCGTACATACTCTGCCGACCGGGCACGCCCCTCGATTTTCAACACCCGCACACCGGCATCCGCCAGTTTATTCACAAAACCCACCGTACACAAATCCTTCGGCGACATGATATATTCATTCTCGATGTCCAACTCGATTTCCCCCTCCCGATCTTTCACCGCGTATGCCCTCCGGCAAATCTGGTTGCACGCCCCCCGGTTTGCCGACGCATTCCGCTCATGCAGGCTCAGGTAACACTTCCCCGACACCGCCATGCACAACGCCCCGTGGGCGAACATCTCTATCCGCACCAACTCCCCTTTCGGCCCCCGTATCCCCTCCTCCTCAATCTTCCGGTGAATCGCCGCCACCTGCTCCAAGGCAACCTCCCGTGCCAGCACCACGACATCCGCATACTGCGCAAAAAACTTCAACGCTTCGAAATTCGACACATTACACTGCGTGCTGATATGCACCTCCACCCCCGCCTCCCGGGCATACAGGATGGCCGCCAGGTCCGAAGCAATCACCGCCGTCACCCCCGCCTCCTTCGCACAGTCGATGACCCTCCGCATCTTATCCAGTTCATGGTCGTAAATCACCGTATTCACCGTCAGGTAGGTCTTCACCCCACGCTCCCCGCACACCTCCACGATATGCCGCAAATCCTCCAGCGTGAAATTAGCCGACGAGCGCGCCCGCATATTCAATCCCTCCACCCCGAAATACACCGAATCCGCCCCTCCCTGCAACGCCGCATACAACGACTCGTACGACCCCACCGGAGCCATCACTTCGAAATCCTTTCTTGTCATCTGTCCCATATCCATTATCTTCCGGACAACAAAGGTACGCTTAATTCATTTTTTTTCCTATATTTGCCCTCACAATAAACCCGCAAACAAATACACAAAGGATATGAACGAAGAAGTGAAAATGTACATGGACGAAGCCAAAGAGCTCATGCAAAACGCAATCGCCCATCTTGAAAACGAACTGGCTAAGATACGGGCTGGCAAAGCCAATCCCAAAATCCTGAACGATGTGCTGGTGGACTACTACGGTACCCCCACACCGCTTCCCCAGGTGGCGAACATCTCCGTCCCCGACCCCCGCACCATCGCCGTGCAACCGTGGGAAAAAACCATGCTCGCCCCCATCCAGAAGGCCATCATGAACGCCAACCTCGGATTCAATCCCGACAACAACGGTGAAATCGTCCGCATCAACGTGCCGCCTCTCACCGAAGAGCGCCGCAAGGAACTCGTCAAACAATCCAAAGGCGTCGGTGAAAACGCCAAAGTCAGCATCCGCAACGCCCGCCGCGATGCCATCGACACATTCAAAAAGATGGTGAAAGACGGCCTGCCCGAAGACGCTTCTAAAGACGCCGAAGCCGAAGTGCAGAAAATCACTGACAACTACAACAAAAAAGTGGACGACATCCTCGCCCAAAAAGAAAAGGACATCATGACCATTTGATGCCCCTTTTCCCCAAAAAATCAAAGGGTGCCATGGAACACATGTTCTTGACACCCTTTTCCTTTGCTATCCTGCCTGCTTACTTCCCTTCCACCTTTGTGCTGGCAGGCAATTCTTTCTTAATCATCTGGCAATTCCCGTTGAATGCCACTCCCGGCTCCATCGACAGCGTTCCCGCCATAATATTCCCCGTCACCCGCGCCGTCTCCTTCAGGGACACCGTGCCCGTCGCCATAATATCCCCCTTCACCACACCCAACACATCCACATTCGCACAATCGATATTCCCCTCCACATTCGCCGTAGTACCGACAACCAACCTTCCGGAAGTGATAATCTTCCCGTTAATCACACCATCTACCCGGATATCATTCTTCGTCTTGATATCTCCGACAATCATCGTGCCTTCACACAACAAATTGACTGCATTATTGCTCGGAATTTCTTTCGCCATAATCTTTTTGTCCTTTTATTTCAACATTTGTCTTTAATTTCAAACCTTTCTCGATCACCGCTCCTGCTGCCACCTCCAAACAAACCGTCTCCAAAAAGCCCTCAATGACCGCCCCCGCTTTCAACACGCTCTTCTTCGCCACCACATTCCCCTTCACCGTCCCCTCACACACAAACTCCCCGCACTTCACCTCGCCTTCCACCACTCCCCCTTCACACAACGTCACCTGCCCTCCGCCACACACTTTCCCCACCACCGTGCCCTCCAACCGCACCGCCCGTGCCGAATCCACCGTGCCCTCAATCCGGGCATCCGGTCCTATCCGGCAAATCTCCTGCTGCTCTGTATTCATATTCTCCGCTTCCATATTCTTCAATTGCGAGCTAAAGGTAGTACATTTTTTCCATATACACAACATAAAAAAAGCCGCTTCAGCGGCTCTTCGTTACTTTTTCGGGTCATACGCCCATTTCAGCCATATCGCTCCCCAGGTAAACCCGGCTCCGAAAGCGGCGAGAATCAGGTTGTCGCCCTTGTGCAACTGGTGCTCCCACTCGTACAGACACAAAGGAATCGTTGCCGAAGTGGTATTCCCGTATTTCTGTATATTAATCATCACTTTCGAAGGAGGCAATCCCATGCGCCGTCCCGTGGCGTCGATAATACGGAGGTTCGCCTGATGGGGAACCAACCATGCCACATCGTCCGAAGACAGTCCGTTCTTCTCCATGATTTCGGCGGCGGTATCCGCCATGTTCGTCACGGCATGTTTGAACACGAACTGCCCGTCCTGGAAAATATAATGCTCCCGGTTGGTCACCGTCTCGATGGACGGCGGATTCAGCGAACCGCCCGCTTTCATGTAAAGATGCTCGCGTCCCATTCCGTCGGAACGGAGAATATGGTCCATGACGCCCAGCTCCTCTTCGGTCGGCTCCAACAGCACGGCAGCAGCCGCATCGCCGAACAGGGGACAGGTCTTGCGGTCCGTGTAATCGGTGATGACCGACATCTTCTCGCATCCCACGAACACCACCTTCTTGTAACGCCCGCTCTCCACATACTGCGTTGCCGTCACCAATCCGAACAGGAATCCCGAACATCCGGCATTCAGGTCGAACCCGAAAGCGTTCTTGATGCCCACCATGTCGGAAATGATCTGTGCGTTGGCAGGGAAGTGCATATCCGGAGTCACCGTGGCACAAATAATCAAATCCACCTCTTCAGGCTTCGTGCCCGTCCGTTCCAGCAACTGCTTCACGGCCTGCGCTCCCATCCAGGCGCTTCCCTTGGCGGGGTCTTTCAGGATTCTTCTCTCCTTGATGCCCACCCGGGTCATAATCCACTCATCGGAAGTATCCACCATGCGGCTCAACTCCTCGTTGTTCAGAATGTAGTCGGGATAATAAGCCCCCACTCCGGTAATTATAGCTCTCGGCCTGTTCATTTCGATTGATTCTAAGGGTTGTAAAGTCCGCAAAGTCTGTAAAATCCAAACGTCCGTATGGTTTCACGACCTTACGGACCTTATGGACTCGACAAACTCGAAGACAATTATGCGACTACCGTCTTCTCAATAGCCAACTTTCCTCTGTAATATCCGCACTCCGGACATACCGTGTGGTACTGTACGGCAGCACCGCAGTTGGAACATTTTGCAATAACGGGCGCAGTGATTGCGTCGTGCGTTCTTCTCTTATTTCTTCTCTGTTTCGAGGTTCGGTGTTTAGGATGTGCCATCTCTCTGTTATTTTAGTTATTAATTAATTTTTTAAGCTCGTCCCATCGCGGGTCTGTCGGCTTCTCATCTTCATTTCTCACATATTCATGGAGCACCTCCTGCATGCTTTCGTCGCAGGCGCCCTCTTCGTGCACCACCCGCATGGGATAATTCAACATATACGTCTCATACAAATAAGTGCTCAAATCGATAAAATCGTCCTCCGGCGTCACCACGATATAATCGTCATCGTTCCCCTCTTCGCGACTGCTCTGCTTGACAATCAAACTCATCTCCCCCGCCACCGGCAAATCCAACTCGCCCAGACAGCGGTCGCAGGTCGCCTTTACGACTCCGTCGATTCTTATCTTAACCTCCATGAGCAGCGAACTTTTGAGCATCTCCACCGTCGCCTCCACCTTCCCTTCCGTTCCCTTCGTCGCCTCGAAGCAGTCGAAAAAAGGCTGTTCCATCGTAAAACGGAACGTATGCCTGCCCTCTCCCAATCCCCGGAACGCGATTTTATATTCTCTCAGTCTGTCCACGTCGCTTAAAATAAAACGGCGCAAAGATACAACAAAATGCCAAAACCAAAAAGCAAATGCGGAAAAAATGTATTCTCACAGATTACTCCACCACCCACCGCTCGATGTTCCGCGTCTCCCTGGAGAAGTTCACGCCCACCTTGAAGACCTGCCGACCGTCCGCGGAAAAGGGCAGGGTGTATTGCTTGTCGTTGATTTGATGCAATGCTTCTTCCGCCGTGCCGTCCAACTTGAACTCGAACACGTAAACATACTTGTCCGTCCCGATGACCAGGTCGATGCGCCCGTGGCTCGTGTGGTATTCCGCCTGCACGTAAAACCCCATCAGCTTTGCCACGATGAACACCACATTCCGGTAGTATACCTCCCGCTCCGGTCCCAGCTGCTCGTAGGAGGTGTCCGACATCAGGCTCTGCAGGCGGCGCAGGAAAGCGTCGGCTTGGCCGGTTTCGACCTCTCGCACGAATTGCTGTATCTCGAAACCGCTCCGTTGCTTGTCGGCGGTCGTGTAATAAGGCATCAGGAACTTCACGAAACCCTCCTCCACCTCCCGGTTCGGAAAGCCTAAGGTGTAGGTCTCAAAGCGAGGGTCATACTCTTTTATCGTCAGGTAGC
>CAJTSF010000002.1 GCA_910578985.1 uncultured Odoribacter sp.
ATATAGCCGCTTATTACCAAATTAGTGAAAAAGAGTCGCATAGAGAAAAAACATTTAAATATAAAAAAAGGAGATATGCCTTAGTTTTGACACATCTCCATCTTTCTGGTTTTAGAATGTCTCTTAATACTTTTTAGCCTGCATTTCACCACGGAGTACCATCAACCCGTTCATGGCGAGGGCACGCATTTCATCTTCCCCCGGATACACTTTTACAGGAGCGATAAACTCTACCATTTCACGGATGCAGTCGGTAATCGGCTTGCCGTAAGCGATACCGCCGGTCAGCAGGATGGCATCTACTTTGCCTTTCAATACGGCTGCCATGGCTCCGATTTCCTTGGCAACCTGGTAACACATGGCATTTTGCACCTGTGCATGTTTGGATTGCGGATTGGCAATGGATTGTTTTTCCACTTCCAGCATGTCATTGGTGCCCAGATAAGCCACGACACCGCCTTCGCCTTTCAACATTTTCTTGATTTCCGATTTCGGTTTCCCGCTAAAGCAGAGTTCCACCAGGGTGCCCGTAGGCAGTCCGCCGGAACGTTCCGGGGAGAAAGGACCGTCGCCATCCAAAGCGTTGTTCACGTCAATGACCCGTCCGTGTTGATGTGCCCCGACAGAGATGCCGCCACCCATGTGTGCCACAATGAGGTTCAGGTCTTCATAGCGTTTCCCGACCTCTTTGGCATAAGTGCGGGCGATGACTTTCTGGTTCAAGGCATGGAAAATGGATACCCTGTTGATGGCAGGATGGCCGGACAGGCGTGCAATGGGAGCAAGTTCGTCCACTACGACCGGATCGGCAATGTATGCCTTGGAGCCGTTGTTTATTTCTTTGGCGATATCCTGTGCAATCAGCCCGCCGAGGTTGGAGGCATGCTCACCCATGACCGGATGTTCCAAATCATGTGCCAGGTCGGCGTTTACTTCATAGATGCCGGATTCAATCGGTTTGACCAGGCCGCCTCTGCCCACAATGGCGGAAAAGGAGTGTACATCAACGCCCGCTTCCTTTAGCACGGACATGATGATGTCCTTGCGGAATTGGAATTGGGAGGCTACCGTATTGAAAGGCGCCAACTCTTCCGAAGAATGGCGTAATGTCTTGCTGAAAACTTCCTTTTCGTCTTCAAACACTGCGATTTTGGTGGATGTGGAACCCGGATTGATGGTTAAGATTTGAAATGCCATATTTTCCTTGTTATGATTGTTATTAATTTGAATGCAAAAGTTGCAATTTGGAATCAAAACTCAAAGAAAAATAGCGATTTTATATCAAAAAAAATTAAGGTTGGCGGTTCACCAGTAACTTCTCGTTGTTGATATTCTGCATTTCGAACAAATCCCGTTCCGGCCACTCCGTCACGGTATTCATGGCGCGGGTTACCGCCCGATTGATGTAGGAGGGGAAGCGGGAGCCTTTCCAGCTGCTTGAGTTGGTCAGGAATACCCAGGCATATCCGTCCGCCTGTTTCTTCATCAGAGCGCTCGTCCCTGCCAGAGTTCCGCTACGTGTCCAGTCGCCTCTTTTTGTCGTTTCCATCCAGCCGATGGGCAGCCCGTGCGGCACATTCTTGGTCATGTATGCGATGGAAGAGGGGCTGAGGATATCGGGGATGACCGGATTATTGTCAATGGCAGCCAATAAGCGCAACAACTCGGAAGGGGATGCCACCCAACCTCCGGCTCCATATAAAGCCTCGATGTTATTTCCCCCGTTACTCTTGTAAACCATTTCGCCACTGCCGTCGCACGCCATGACCAGTTCGGCATTCGATACTTCGTAGTACCTCACTTCGTTAAATAGCTTGTCTTCGTAAAGGTTTTTGCCCAAGTGCATGTCAAAACAACCGGCAGGTAGAAGGATATGTTTTCGGACGTAGGTCTCGTAATTTTCTCCCGAGGCTTTTTCTATCACTTTAGACAAGATTCCGTAACCGATATTGGAATAAGCACTTGACCTGCCCGGTGAGTATCTCAACCGGCGGGAAAGCACAAAGCGAATCATGGTAGTCAAGTCGGCAGGAGGCGGGACATTCATTTTTTTCGCAATATCCAAAGGGCAGAACATGGGATCTCCGTAAGCAATGGAATAGCCGCCCTGGTGACGGAGCAGATGCTCTACGGTAATCTGCAGGCTGCGCTTGTCTCTTATCTCTTGAAATATCGGGTCGTTCAGTATGCCTTCCGGGCCGAATACCTTGTCGGACAACTGCAAGCGTCCCTCTTCCTGCAACTTCATGATGGCAACGGCTGTTATCAGCTTGGAAACTGAAGCGATGCGGAAAACGTGCATGACATCCATGGGAATTTTTTCCTCATAATCGGCATATCCGTATCCTTTGCTGTATATCAGCCGGTCGTCCTTCATCAAGGCGAAAGAAGCGCCCTTCAACTCCCATTTTTGCATGAACTTCTGTATCTGCCGGTCGAATTTGCGTGTGATTTCCAATTCGGAATCTTCGTTGTTGATGACAAAATTGGCAGGTAACAGGATGACGGTATCGGGAAACAAGGGGGAATCCATATCAAAGGCATCTTCCATGAGGGAAACGCTTTCAGGCTCTGAAAACAATTCCCAAGGCTTGGACAGAATAATGATACCGATGAGAATAACAACGGTTAAATATTTCACCATAGCACACTTTCTCTAATTTGGCGGTGCAATATTATGAAAAAGATAAATACGTTAAAACCTTTGGTGCATCAAAACTTCTTAAAAGATAATAAAATCACCGTTTTAGCTCTCCAATAAAGCGAAATAGCGCTCCATCAGTTTCCGCAGGAGAGTGTTGTCCGGACAGTAGTCTACCTCATTGACGCGGGCAATTGGCAAGATTAAAGGAGATGTACCGGTCAGAAAAGCTACGTCATAGTCATTCAAGTTGTTGCATCCGACTCTTTTTTCTACAATCCGGATATTTTCCTGTTTACAGATGTCAAATACCCGCTTACGGCTGGTGCCCGGCAATATGTATTCCAGCGGGCTGGTGTACAATGTGTCGTTTTGGATGAAAAATACGTTGGAGCGCGATCCCTCCGTGATGAAACCTTCACGGTCCACCAGCAAAATCTCATACACCCCATGCTCTTTAATCAGGCGGTCTGCCAGCGTCCGGAGGTTCAGGTTGATGTATTTGACGCCGGGATTCTCCCGCATGGCTTCGTATGTCATGGTCGGCACTCCCTGCCGGTAGTCTTTCTCCGTCGGGTAGGCATGGGGTATCCGGAAAATATATTCGTCGGGAGTTTCCGATTGGAAATGTAGTACATATTTCAAATTCCCTTCTGTGATATGCGCCAGTTCGATATATCGTTGCAATTTATCCGGCAGGTATAAACTTTCGGCATTGATGGGAATGTTTGATTCTTTTAATGAATTATTCAATCGAATAATATTATCTTTCAAAAAGATAGGATGACCTTTAAATATGCGTATCACTTCATATATACTCAACCCTTTTGTAAAGATGTCTTCCGAGAAACTTGTGCCGTTGTTTACAATATTATTTACCAATATCATGGTTTTCTGAATTTTTTCGCAAAGCTATATAAAAATCCTCTTTTTTATTCTCAATAATTTGCCTTAATTTTGTCCGTGCAGTTATGGACAGACAAACGCAAATAGAAACCATTGACAAGTTCCTGCAAGAAGTGGTCATCCGGGAATTGGGAAAGGCGCAACAGGCGGAGCTTTCCTACATGCACTTCGTTCTGATGGGGCAGGCAATCGAGGTGCTCGGCAGTTTTTTGGACTCCAAGCCCGTAAAAGCCAAGGGACAGTCTGCCAAACGTTTCTCCATGGCGGTAAACGGCTTGTTCGGCGGGCGCTATCGTTTGCTGAACGACAACCACATGCTTTATGATAAACTCCGCAACCAAATGACGCACACTTTCATCCCTTCCGCTGACCTGCTGTTACTGAATCGGCAAGACGCTTCGGGGAAATATCGTCATCTGGAATATGCGGACGGCAAATTGGTGCTGGTCGGGGAAATATTTTATGCGGATATCTGCGCTGCCTGTGCGAGGCTGTCGCGTTTATTAAAAGAGGGGAAAGTGAAAGCCAAAAACATAGCTTTTGAAGAATATGAGAGATAAGAAAATCGTGTTGCTCGGTGCCGGAAACATAGCCACTCATTTGGCTCCGGCACTCTTGAAAGCGGGACTGAACCTTTGCCAGATATACAGCCGCACCCCTGAGGCAGCCCGTGAGTTAGGTAAGAAGACCGGCATATCCTTCACTTCCGAAATGGCGGACATCTATCCGGATTGTGACATCTACATATTTTGTGTAAGTGACGATGTATTACCCTCTTTTTTCAAGAGCATTAGAATCCATCCGGATGCCTTACTGTTGCATACTTCCGGAAGCGTGTCGATGGAGGTGTTCCGTTCCCATGCAGGGCATTACGGAGTGTTGTACCCATTGCAGACCTTCACCAAAAAGCGCGACCTCGATTTTCATGAAATTCCTCTTTGCATCGAGGCGGTGGATGCTGCCACGCTCAAGGACATCAGGAAATTGGCGGAAGAACTTTCCGGACGGGTCGTGGAAATCTCTTCCGAAAAGCGCAAGATACTTCACCTGGCTGCCGTATTTGCCAACAACTTTGTGAACCATTTGTACGGCATTGCCGGTAAAATCCTTGAAAAGGAACAGTTGGAATTCGATCTTCTGCGCCCGCTGATATTCGAGACTGCGCACAAAATTCTGCTTATGCCGCCCGAACAGGCGCAGACAGGTCCGGCGCGGCGGGGGGACGAGGGGATTCTGAACATGCACAAGGCGCTTCTCAAAGGCGACTGCAAGCTCTCGGAGTTGTATACGATGCTGTCCGATTCCATACGGGAAAGCGTTCCGAAATCGGCAGAACAGAAACACGAAGAAGGACAGCCCCCTTTAACTCTGTCTTTATGGTAGATATGAATAAACGATTAAATCAATACTTATGCCTTTTTTTAAAGACGAACTGAAAAAGATAAGGGCTTTCGTCCTGGATATCGACGGGGTCCTTTCCCGCCAGACACAAAGCCTTTCCCCGGAAGGCGAGTTAGTCCGCACTTCTTGTGCCAAAGACGGATATGCCATCATGTACGGCATCCGCAAAGGATACATCGTGGCGGTCATCTCCGGAGGGGGCGCCCCCGGAGTGCGGGAACGCCTGGAAAAGCTGAGTCTGAAACCGGAGGATATTTATCTGAAAATCCACAACAAGGTAGAAGCATTGGATGAAATCATGCAACGTTACTCCCTGAAACCGGAGGAGATTATGTACATGGGGGATGATATACCCGACTACAATGTCATGACCCGTGTGGGCATGCCTGTCTGCCCTTTGGATGCTTGCGAGGAGATTAAATCCATCTCCCGCTACATTTCTGATGCCTGCGGCGGAGAGGGGTGTGTGCGCGATGTTATGACTCAGGTGATGAAAGCCCGCGGTGATTGGATGGACACCGGATGTTATGTAAAAAGTATGTAAACCATGACGAACTACAAACTCATTTTAGCTTCAGCCTCTCCACGCCGCCACCAGTTGATGCGCGATGCCGGCTTTCATTTCAGCGTGCGCTTGAAGCATACCGAGGAGGTTTGGCCTTCGGAACTGGAGGCGGAGAAAGTTCCCGAATACCTGGCATGCCTCAAGGCGGACGCCTTCCGCGGCGAACTTCAGCCGGACGAACTCCTCATTACGGCAGATACCGTGGTTTGTCTTGGTTCCCGCATCCTCGGCAAGCCGGACGGGAGAGAGGATGCCATCCGCATGCTTTGCGAGCTTTCCGGTAAAAGCCACACGGTGGTCACCGGCGTCTGCCTGACTACCGCCGAGCGACGGAAAACCTTTTCCGCCTACACTGACGTGTACTTCAAGTCCCTCTCGGACGAAGAAATCACCTACTATGTCGATCATTACCGTCCTTTTGACAAAGCGGGCGCTTACGGCATACAGGAATGGATCGGTTGCATCGGCATCTGTCGTATAGAAGGCTCATTCTACAACGTCATGGGGCTTCCCGTCCAACAGCTCTATGAAGCATTGAAACAATTTTAACTATAAATACCATTTCATGAAAAAAAGAACATTGATTGTCATGATGGCGCTCCTGACAGCCTGGGTGGGTTGCCGCGCCGACGAGGGTATGTGGATTCCCATGCTGCTCAAAAAGTACAACATCGAAGACATGCAACGCCAGGGCTTCAGGCTGACGGCAGAGGACATCTACGCCATCAACCAGGCATCCCTGAAAGATGCCGTGATCGGGCTGGGACGAGAGGGTAGACCCTTTTCCCACTTTTGCACCGGAGAATTGATTAGCGGTGAGGGACTCATGGTCACCAACCACCACTGCGCATTCGGCATGATTCAGGCACACAGCAGTTTGGAACACAACTATCTGCGTGACGGTTTCTGGGCAGCTTCCCGTCAGGAGGAACTGGCTAATCCCGGCATCACCGCATCCATTCTCGTGCGCATGGAAGATGTCACCGACCAAATCAACGCCCGCCTGACTTCCGACATGACCGATGAGCAACACGAAGCTAAAGTAGTCGAAGTATGCAAAGAACTGGAAAAGAATGCGGTGGAGGGTACCAATTTGCACGCCAAAATCAAACCTTACTTCAACGGCAACCAGTATTTCATGTCCGTCTTCAAAATCTACAAGGATGTTCGCCTCGTAGGTGCACCCCCTTCCGCCATCGGAAAGTTCGGGGGAGACACCGACAACTGGATGTGGCCGCGCCACACCGGCGATTTCTCCGTTCTTCGCATTTATGCCGGCGAGGACAATGAACCGGCGGACTACTCTCCGGACAACCGTCCCTTCCGTCCCGCCACTTTCTTTAAAGTCTCCGCCAAAGGTTTGCACGAAGGAGACTTCACCATGGTATTCGGTTACCCCGGCACCACACAGGAATATCTCACCTCATATGCCGTAGAGCAGATTCAAGAGGTGGAGAACCCCAACAAGGTTGCCATCCGCACCTCCAAACTGAATGTCATCAACGCTGCCATGAACTCCGACGAACTGCTGCGCATCAAATATGCCTCCAAGGCGGCATCCGTCGCCAACGCGTGGAAAAAATGGCAGGGGGAAATCAAAGGCTTGAAACGCTTCAACACCGTGGAAACCAAACGGCAGGAAGAAGACCGTTTCCGCCAATGGGCACAGGGAAATCCGGCATACCGGGACCTGCTCGACACCTACCGCAAGCTTTACGATGAACGCCGTCCCCTTGCTCTCGCTGCCGCCTACCTGAACGAAGCGGGCAGGAGCGGGGCTGAAATCGTGGGATGGGCAGGCACGGTCTACAATGCCATGAGTGGCAAGTCGTTTGCCGAAGACCCTGCACAAGCCAAGTCAAAATTGAAAGCCCGTGCGGAGGAATATTTCAAGGACTATGACGCCGCCACCGACCAAAAGGTACTGGTGGAGATGCTCATCCTCTACAACCGCGGTCTTTCCGCCGAATGGATACCCGCCGAAGTGCAGGCAGCCGCCAAGAAAGGCATCGAAGCCTATGTGGCGAACCTCTTCCGTAAGTCCGTGTTCGCTTCCCGCGCCACTCTCGACGCCTTCATCGACAAGGCCGATACAGACTCCTACCGCAAGTTGGAGAAAGACCCCGCCTATCGTCTGTATGCCTCAATCACGGCATTCAACCGTGACCGCATACAACCCGGACTTTCCCGTATCGAGCAACAGGTGAAACGCCTGAACAAGACCTGGCTTAAGGCACAGATGGAGATGCAGCCCGACAAGCGCTTCTATGCCGACGCCAACTCCACGCTCCGCATCTCTTATGGCAAAGTACAAGGCTATGCGCCCAATGATGCCGTTTACTACAAACATTTCACCACTCTTCGCGGCATTATGGAGAAAGACAACCCTGATATCTATGACTATGACGTTCCCGAACGCCTGCGTGAAATCTACCGTCTGCGCGACTTCGGACCCTACACTCAGGACGGGGAGGTGCCCGTGTGTTTCGTGGCAACGAACCACACCACCGGCGGCAACTCCGGCAGTCCTGTGCTGAACGCCGACGGTCATCTAATCGGCTTGAACTTCGACCGTGCCTGGGACGGCGTCATGTCCGATTTGCAGTACCATCCCGAAATCTGCCGCAACATTTCGGTGGATATCCGTTACGTGCTTTTCATTATCGACAAACTGGCAGGTGCCCGCCACCTGCTCGACGAGATGGAAATCGTGACGGAATAGCAGGTATGCTTAGGTAGTTGCCGGGGGCTTACCGGGGGCTTACTGGGGAGGATTCCTAAATAAACCCCGCATATACCCTACATCATCCCTATGCGCGAGTAGAGATGATATAGGGAAGATGTAGAGTTTATGTAGAGTTCAACCCTAGTAAGCCCCCGGTAAGCCCCCGGCAATTCCTTGGAAAGCATCTAAAGATGCGTGATTTACAATCTCCCGTTATCGTTCCATTCTCCGTACAGGATGCCTTTCCGGGTGTTTTCGATGAATTTGTCTAAGCGGTTTTTGAACAATTGAGGCTGTTTGTCTTTCGCGAATCGGATGCGGTCTATCCGTACCCGCTTGTAGAGTTCGGGCAAACGGCAGTAGTTATCCCACAGGGTGGGGTCGGATTGCAATTCCTGCAAAATGTCATCATCGACGGTAAAACTTCCCTCCGACATGTTCGGCAAGGCTGCCCTGCCGGCATCGGTCATGCGTCCGAGCCGTTCCAAGCGGCGGCACCGCTCTTTATTCAATTCCGTCCAATTGCTTTTGGATTTGCGAGGAGATAATTTCTGTACGGTCAGCCCTTCGGTCGTCTTTTTGACGGTGCTGTCAATCCAGCCGAAGCACAGCGCCTCCTCGACGGCGTCGATGTACCAGAAGGTGGTGGCGTCTTTCGGTTTGCCGCGCTTTACCATAACCCAGCATTCGGTTTCCGTCCGGTGGTTGTGCAGGAGCCATTCGCGGAGTTCTTCCCGGGAGCGGGCAGGGAGCAGGTTTTTGATTTCCATTGGAGTATTGTTTGTTGTAAATCAGTTGATAAAGATACGAAAACTTGCCAGAAAAATGTATTATAAATCTGTGTGTTGCTAAAAATATTTGTGGTGAAATGAAAAATAATCCGATTTTTGAGAACAGGAATTGATATTTATGAATACTTTTGTGGCGTTGTAGCTCCTTGATGCCCGGAGGGTCTGATAGGATGAAAAGGGAATCCGGTGAAAATCCGGAACAGTACTCGCTGCTGTAATTTCCCAAAAAAAGGTTGCCGCAACCTGCCACTGGTCGGAAGACTGGGAAGGCGTGGCAAACTGGGATAAGTCAGAAGACCTGCTGCAATTGCGATGAGATAACCGCCACGGGTATTTGGCGTTTGATCAATGACAGCATGGTTGGCTGCGGGCTTCCGGTTTTAAAGCCGGCTTCCCAAATTGATACAGGCACTGCAATCCGTTTGATACGATTATCCATCGTGACAAACGGAATTTTTGTTTTTATATATTGTTTCACTAAAACAATGGATTATGAGAAATTTTAACAAAATCATGGCAATGGCAGCTGTAGCAGTTGCCGCCGCAGTGTTCACGGGATGTTCATCCGAGGATGATTTCCTTTATCCGTATGATGAGGGTGCGATTCAAACCCGCACGACGAGTTCTACCAATGCGCCTATCAATTTTGATAACGCACCCGAAGATGTAATGGCTTCCGACCAGTATGGCGCTAACCTCTATTCGGCAACCGCAGATGGAAACCAGGTAACGACCGGCTACATCGCTCAAATTGGAGAAACCGACACATATATTCAATTTCCGGTTAATTATTTGAAACAGGAATGGGTTACCGGACAACCTTGGCAATATGAGTATTGGAATGGCGGTTTTGCCATCTCTAATTTCACGAATATGACACAAGGTGATTACCAGAATCAATGTAGTGTGTATGATAAAAACGGAGGGCACAATGGTGGAAATTTCGCTGTAGCTTTCGGTTATAGCGATTCATACAATGATTCGGAAACGTCCTATGACAAGTGTGCCAAGATATACCTGACCGATGCGGACGGATATGGAGTAAATCAATCAAAGCCTAAATCGCCTGTAACTGGTGTCGCTAAATATGGCAAGTTCAACAGCATATGGGTCTGCAACACGACTTATGCCTATCTGGTCATGAAAGATGGGAACTCGTTTACTCAAGGTTCTCTGCAAAAACAAAACGGATGGTTCAAGGTGGTATTTGTTGCTTTGGATGCAAAAGGACAACCTACAGGTAAGAAAGTCGAATACTATCTGGCAAACTTTGATTCAAGCAAAAATACGGAATCAGGTTTGATGAATCAAATACGCGTAGGTTGGAATCGGGTGGATTTAAGCAACTTAGGCGATAACGTATGTACTATCGCGATTAACTTCGAAGGAAGCGATTCAAGTGCGTACGGTCTGAATACTCCGGCTTACGTTGCCATAGACGATATAGATGTAACTGTAAACTAACATGAATCGGAGGCAAATGCTTTTTAAAGACAAATAAAAGTGTTTGCCTTCAAGGGCTTTTTATTGATTAAAATCATCAACATGAAGAAGTATTTGCTTTTATTCTCTTTGGCGGTATTTTTATTTTCTTGCAATAAGGACGAGGAAATATCGCAAGACGTGACCGTTCCCCCTGTCATCGAGTTGGACAGCGAAGACGGTATTTACGTGGTAAAGATAGGAAAAGAGGTCGTTATCGAGCCGACCTATCAAAATGTCGATTACGCCGTTTATTCATGGAAATGCAATGGCCGTATTATTTCCGATGAACCGCAACTGAGATACACTTTCGACGAAAGCGGCTCGTATTACGTTACCCTGCAGGTGGATACGAGAGATGCCAGCGCGGAAGAAGAGATTCGCATAGATGTCAATGAACTCGCACCTCCCGTCATTTCATTGGTAACACCTACGACGGGGCTCAAAGTTGTTGCGGGACGTGAATACATCCTTACCCCCGACATTCAAAATGCTGAAGGAGCTACATACTTGTGGACTCTTGACGAGAAAGAGGTCGGCACGGAAAATACCTATACATTCAAGCAGAATGAATTGGGAACTTATGAACTGACTTTGATTGTCACGAATGAAGACGGCAGAACGGAAAAGACAATCACAATCGAGGTGGTCGATAAACTTCCGATCGGAATAGAGATTCCGTCATCTTTGTACTTTGCCGAAGACAACACGAAATATGTAGAATTGGGTCGTACACTGTTTATTCGTCCCTACGTATCGGTAAATGCCGAACCTTCCTACCAGTGGAGTTTGGACGGACAGAAAATCGACGGGGCCAATGCGCTGGTATACGGATTCAAACCTACCCAAACCGGAGAATACACACTTACTTTTACGGTGAAATACGAAAGTCCAGCTTCAAAGGCTACCGTTCTTACCCGGAATATTTCGGTATCCGGCGTAGATGAAGTCAGTGTCGATATTCCGGTAAAATGTTGCGAAGCCGCCGAGAAAAGAGCGTTTGCTGCCGGAAATTCCATTTACAGTAATAAGGTATACGAATTTGTTCCTGCTCCCGGACAATTCGTAAACGAAACGAATACGGCAGGATTCAACGGAGAACGTACACATGAATCCGCTTGTGCTTATGCTCAAAAACGCCTCGATAATGAGAACTACGTTTCTCTCGGCGGTTGGGGCGGATATATCGTAGTAGGATTCGACCACAGCATTGAAAATAAAGGCGGTTATGATTTCTCGATCAAGGGGAATGCATTCGATTCATCGAATGAACCGGGTATCGTTTGGGTTATGCAAGATGTCAATGGGGACGGATTGCCCAACGACGAGTGGTACGAACTGAAAGGCTCGGAATATGGAAAACCCGAAACCATTCAGGATTATGCCGTGACTTATTTCCGACCCGGTCCCAATATGGATACACCATGGCAGGACAACAAGGGGAATACGGGTGCGATTGACCGTCTTGGTAACTATCATCCACAAGAGTTTTATTACCCCTTGTGGATTGAAGCGGATTCTTATACGCTATACGGCACATGCCTGAAAGCGCGCACGGAACAAAGTCCTACTACGGGAATGTGGTCCAATAATCCGTTCGGCTGGGGATATGCCGACAATATCGGCGATGATATGCCTGACAAAAATAATCCCAGTGCGGCGGCAATCGGCAACTTCTTCAAGATTTCCGATGCAGTCAATATCGACGGAACCTCGGCGAATCTGACCCATATCGATTTTATCAAGGTGCAAACCGGGGTCAATGTCAAAGCGGGTTGGTTAGGTGAAAATTCCACGGAAGTATTCAAGTTCTGTGACGAAAATAACAATAATGACAAATAAGATTCCATCATGAACAAGATATATTATTTCATCCTATTCTGCTTCGCTGCGTTCTGTTTTACCGCATGTAGCGATGACGATCCGGAGTTCAGCGGAATAGAGGGCAAAGATCATTACATTTCCGATTTTGCCCTGAATGTTGGCGGTATTACTTATCAAGCCACGATTGCCGGGGATAAAATTACTGTTGAGATTCCTTATAATACCGATTTGGAGGGTGCAACAGCAACCTATACTTTAAGTGAAGGAGCCACCATAAACCCCAATCCATCGACCATACAAGATTGGGAGAATGAATGGAAATTCGTTGTTACCTCCAAAATGCAGGAAAGCAAAGTATATTCCTATACATACCGATATGCCGACATCGATCAGAGCGGCAGCGTGGTTCTCGCCACACAAGCCGAAGTGGATAATTTTGCCGAGACCGGAATAAATAGAATCGACGGCAACTTAACCATCGGAACGGCTGACGGGGAAGAAATCACCAATTTGGAAGGGCTCGCCAATTTGAAACAGATAAGCAACACCCTTATTCTCAATCCCTCCTACAAGGGTGCCGATTTGTCGGGACTGGACAATCTGGAGCAACTCGGCAGTTTCAAATTAGGCTCAATCACTTCTACGAGTAAAAATACTACGCTCAAAACAGTTAATCTACCCTCCTTGCTTGGAGTGGTCGGTGATTTTGTTATTAACAGTTCCGTCATTGAAAAAGTTTCCATTCCTAAGGTCACAACCATCGGTGAAGATCTGTATGTGACCTCTGACGCGTTACTCGATTTGGATGCAAATGCAGTCGAATCTATCGGTTCTTCCTTAATTGTTAAGGGTTCTGTGATACAAAAAGAATCAGCGACAACCGAAGCAATTGTCTTTTCAGCGCTCAAACGGGTTGGGAACGAACTTGCAATACAGTATTTTCCCAAATTGCAAGGAATTTATCTGCCTGCATTGGAAAGTGTTGCAGGTACTGCCTCATTTACCGATATGGCCTTAATCGGGAGTATTGCAATGACTGAATTATATTCGGCAGGAGGTCTGACTATAAAGAATTGCAAAGAAATATCCACCATCGAGCTACCCAGCCTTACATCCTGTGGAGAGTTCAGTGTGGATGCAAACAAAGTCAATAAATTCAATATATCCGCTTTAAGGGACGCATTTGGAAATATGACTTTGAGCAATTTGCTCATTGAAGAGCTGGATTTGTCCCGGATAAATTTTAACGGGAATACACTTACCTTACAGTGTAACCGATTAAATAAGATTGTAGGATCGGAAACATTTAACGGTAATTTGCTGTTGCTTCCCAAAAGCTGTCGATTGACAGAATTTACTCTGGAAGGTATCTTGAACATGCAAGGCAACTTTGAATGTAAAGATTATTTTTATGTCAAAAGGTTCATTATGCCATTTGTCAATGTGGCAGGAGATATAACCATTGCTTTGAATTCTGGTTCTGTTGATACGGGAGTGGAAATCGAATTTCCTAAATTGCAGGAAATCGGAGGTGCTTTAACATTAGGAGATAATACAAATGCAAATAAGATCGACTTCCCTTTGTTGAAGAGAATTCTCGGTTCATGTTCAGTTACTACATCATCCCTCAAGGATGACATCGAATTTTCTAATTTGGAAAGTATTGGAACAGAGGCAGGGAGCACACAGACCGAATTTAATATTAACAAAACTAATATTTTATGTCCCAAATTAAAAACAATACACGGTGGCGTCAATATCATCACCGATGCTGCTATGTTTGGAATGACGGCAAATAATATATCTTATCCTAACGTGGAATCCATATCCGGAGATCTTTCAATAACATACCCTTTCTCTGTTTTTGGTCCAAACGGCATAGAATCCATAGATTTTTCCGGTCTCAAATCGGTAAAGAGTATTAACATAAGCGGTCAAGGGGATATAAACAACTTCAGTACTTTCAAATATCTGTTCGAGAACAACATTCTTACAGAAGCATCTCAATGGACTGTAACAGATTGCGGCTACAACCCCACCTTCCAGGATATGAAAGAAGGTCGGTACACGCCTGCCGAATAGGTATAACGAAACAATAAATTTTCTGCCAATCCTCGGTATGGATGCCGGAAGGTACACATACCGGGGATTAACCGTAACAATAAAGATATGACCCGTCACAAACTGAAATACCTGCTGTGGAGCGTAGTTGTGTCACTGTTCTTGTCTTCCTGCATGAAATGGGACTACGGCGATGCGGTGGAGGAGTTCAATGCCTCCGGAGCCGGATTGTTCATCACCAACGAAGGCAATTTCCAGTACGGCAACGCCACATTAAGCTACTACGATCCCGCCACCAAGCAGGTGCAGAACGAAATCTTTTTCCGCGCCAACGGCATGAAGCTGGGCGACGTGGCGCAGTCGATGTGCATCCACGACAACAAGGGCTGGGTGGTGGTGAACAACTCGCACGTCATCTTCGCCATCGACCTGAACACATTCAAGGAGGTGGGACGCATCGAAAACCTCACCTCACCGCGCTATATCCACTTTTTGAGCGACGAGAAAGCCTACGTTACCCAGCTGTGGGACAACCGCATCTTCATCGTCAACCCGAAGAAATACGAAATAACCGGTTATATTCAGGTGCCGGACATGACGATGGAGAGCGGCTCGACCGAACAGATGGTGCAGTACGGCAAATACGTCTACTGCAACTGCTGGTCGTACCAGAACCGCATTATCAAAATCGACACCGAGACCGACCAGGTAGTCGATGAACTGAAAGTCGGCATCCAGCCCACCTCGCTCGTGATGGACTGCAACAATAAGATGTGGACGGTGACCGACGGCGGCTACGAGGGCAGCCCCTACGGCTACGAAGCCCCGTCGCTCTACCGTATCGATGCCGAGACCTTCACTGTGGAGAAGCAGTTCAAGTTCAAATTGGGCGACTGGCCCTCGGAGGTGCAGCTCAACGGCGAGCGGGACAAACTCTACTGGATCAACAAGGACATCTGGTGCATGGACGTGAATGCCACCCGCGTGCCGGTGCGCCCGTTCCTCGAATACAGCGGCACGATTTACTACGGACTGACAGTAAATCCCGCCAACGGGGAGGTGTATATAGCAGACGCCATCGACTACCAACAGCAAGGCATGATATACCGCTACTCGCCCGAAGGCGAACTGCTCGATGAATTTTATGTCGGCATCATCCCCGGTGCATTTTGTTGGAAATAAGAAAAGAGGTTATATGAAAAGACTATATCTGTTATTCGCTTTGGTAGCATGTCTCTCTGCCGCACTCTTCGCACAGCAAACGGAAAACAAGAAGAAATCGGCTTGGCATCTGACCATACCCGAAGTCACAATCATCGGACATCGGCCGATGAAGGAAATCGGCGTGCAGAAGACGAAGTTTGACTCGCTTGTACTGAAAGAAAACATCGCCCTCTCGATGGCGGACATCCTGACGTTTAATTCGTCGGTCTTCGTCAAGAGCTACGGACGCGCGACGCTCTCGACGGTTGCCTTTCGCGGCACATCACCCTCACACACGCAGGTAACCTGGAATGGCATGCGTATCAATAACCCCATGCTGGGCATGACCGACTTTTCCACTATACCGTCCTATTTCATCGACCAGGCGTCGCTGCTGCACGGCACCTCGTCGGTGAACGAGACGGGCGGCGGCATCGGCGGGCTCGTCAAACTCGCCACCACGCCCCACGTTGGCGAGGGGTTCAACGCCCAGTATGTGCAAGGCATCGGTTCGTTCAAGACGTTCGACGAGTTCCTACGTCTGACCTACGGCAGCGACCGCTGGCACGTCTCCACCCGCGCGGTCTACTCCTCGTCGCCCAACGAATACAAGTACACCAACCACGACAAGAAGATCAACATCTATGACGACGATAAGAACATCATCGGGCAGTATCATCCTGTGGAGCGCAACCGCAGCGGTTCGTTCAAGGACTTGCATCTGTTGCAAGAGGTGTACTACGACACACGCAAAGGCGACAAGGTGGGACTGAATGCCTGGTATATCAACTCCAACCGCGAGCTGCAGATGCTCACGACCGACTACGGCGACGCGACCGACTTCGAGAACCGCCAGCGGGAGCAGACATTCCGCGGCGTTGTGTCGTGGGACCATATCAAAAGCGACTGGAAACTCGGCGTAAAGGGCGGTTACATCCATACGTGGATGGCTTACGACTACAAGCGCGAGGTCGCTCCCGATAACTGGGCGTCAATGACGCGCTCGCGCAGCAAGGTCAATACGTTCTACGGTCAGGCAGAGAGCGAGTATAGCCCATCGAAACGCTGGTTCTTCACTGCCAACGTATCGGCGCACCAGCATTTCGTGCGCAGCGAGGACAAGAACATCATCCTGCAAGACGGAAACAAGGCCATCGTGGGCTACGACAAGGGGCGCGTGGAACTCTCGGGCTCCCTTTCGGCGAAATGGCAGCCCATAGACCGCATGGGCATGTCGGTGGTGTTGCGCGAGGAGATGTACGGAGACCAATGGGTACCGCTCATTCCCGCATTTTTCATCGACGGCATCCTTTCGAAAAAGGGGAATATCATCGCAAAAGCCTCCATATCGCGCAACTACCGTTCCCCGACGCTGAACGACCTCTATTTCCTCCCCGGCGGCAATCCCGACCTAAGAAACGAGCATGGGTTCAGCTACGACGCGGGTGTCAGCTTCGAGGTCGGCAAAAAGAGTATCTACAAACTGAGTGGCAGTGCGAACTGGTTCGATTCCTACATCAATGACTGGATTATCTGGCTACCTACGACCAAAGGTTTCTTTTCTCCGCGTAATGTAAAGAAAGTGCATGCCTATGGTGTCGAGGTCAAGGCGAACCTTGCCGTACAACCCGCCAAGGATTGGCTCATCGACCTGAACGGTTCCTACTCGTGGACGCCGTCGATCAACGAGGGCGAGAAAATGTCGCCTGCCGACCAGTCGGTGGGCAAGCAGCTACCCTACATTCCGAAACACTCCGCATCGCTGACCGGACGCCTCGCGTGGCGATCGTGGGCGTTCCTCTACAAGTGGGCCTACTACTCAGAGCGTTTTACCATGTCGAGCAACGACTACACCCTGACTGGACACCTGCCGCAATATTTCATGAGCAACATTTCGCTCGAAAAAGGATTATCATTCCGACCAATGGACATCCAGTTGAAACTTGCCGTGAACAACCTTTTCAACGAGGACTATCTCTCGGTGTTGTCGCGTCCGATGCCTGGCACCAACTTCGAGGTTTTCATCGGCATTACCCCGAAGTTCCTGCGGAACAAGCGTTTATAGCTTAAACTTGACGTCCTCCATGGTGAAATCCGCTTGGGCGAGGTCTTCGCGGAAAGCTTCGGCGTAGCCGGTAGCGGTTTCGTGGACACGGACGGAGTGGAGACGGACGTTGGTTTCGCCGTTCACGGGAGGCATTTCGCGGAGGATGCGGTCGATGGCGTAGAAGAAGAAGAGGGCGAAACCTTCGGAGGAAGGGGAGACGGGGAGTTCCACGACGCGCTGGTTATATCGGTAGATGAAGGCTTTGAACTCCTCGTCCTCGCGGTTCCACAACGCGTAGGAATGGTCGAAGCGGTCGATGAGTTCGCGGATGGGTTTGAGGCGGCCGAAGTCCATCACCATGCCTCCGTTGTCCAGTTTGTCGGAGGTGATGAAGACTTCCACGATGTACGAATGGCCGTGGATGTTTTCGCGGCAACGGTCTGAGGTACATTTGCGCACGATGTGCGCTCCTTCAAATTTGAACAGTTTTCTGATAATCATGGTTGTTGTGCTTTTGTCGGTTTGTCGTATGCGGGGTGTGTTCCGTTGTCTGTGAGGTGGGCATAGGCACGGAGGTATTTCCGTATGCTCGATACGATTTCTTGAGTCTCCTGGAGGGTGTTCAGATAGACATAAAGCACGGTCATGGAGGAGGAATCGCCTTCGTAGAGGTGATCATGCAGGCTGTGGGAGGTGGCGGAGAGGGTGTCTTTCAGATCGTCGCAGCGGCGTCGCAAGGTGGGGACAGTATCCGTAGCGGATGCCTCCATCATTGCCAGCACTTCTCCGAAAAGGTCGGAGACGCGGATGCGGATACCTTCAAAATCGGCGACGTAGCGGGAAGGAAGGGGTAGGAAGTTGTTACCGACATGTTCTTTATAGATTTCGTTGATGCGACGCAGATTATAGAAGATGGACATGCAATTGTTGTTAATCAGATAGAACCAGGTGCTTTTTTCGATAGCGGTTTCGCGGTTTACCTTCCGGAGGCAGAGCGTTTCTTTCCGGCGGACATTCTTCAACAGGTCCTTCCGGCGCATGAGGCGAACTTCAGACTTTTCGAGGATGCCGATGTCTTCGTGCAGGAAAGCACCGGTGATTTCCCGGTAGCTATTGCTTGCATAAGCGATAAATTCCTGCTGCTGGGTGGCTGTGTAGCGTTGCAGGAGCGCCCAGGCTTCCTGCTTGTCTTCGGTGGCAAGGATGGTTTGGAAGAGGGTGTCACCAGTTTCTTCCGCCTGTTTGGATTTGAAGCGGCGGTTGCTATGGAGTATCAGCAGGATGGTGAGCACGGCGAACGCCATCATCGCCCACAACCCGCCGAAGTGCATGACCGTGACTATCAGTCCGGCACCGATAAATGCTGCCCCTGCCGTGAGGAACCATCCGCCGATGACGGAGATAACACCGGTGATGCGGAAAACAGCGCTTTCCCGTCCCCATGCCCGGTCAGCGAGCGAGGTGCCCATCGCGACCATGAAGGTGACGAAGGTGGTGGAGAGGGGGAGTTTCATGGAAGTTCCCAAGGCAATAAGGGCGCCTGCCAAAACCAGATTGACGGAACCACGAACGAGGTCGAATGCCGCGCCGCGCTCCAGAACGGACTCTTCTACGTCAAACCGGCGGTTGAACCACCGACGCATACGCAGTGGTGTCACGCGACGTACCCAAGCAAAGAATTGCAGCGCCCAGCGGACTGTCCGGCGGGCGATGCGCGAGGAACCGAACATCTCTTCGCCGCTCTGCTGGGAGCCTAAGCCGATTTCAGTCTTGGCAACATTTTGCGCTTTTTTCGAAGTGGTCAGTGCAATGACCATGATGATGCCCGCACCAATCAAGAAATAGAGCGGGGTGTCGGCGGGACCGTTCAGGGAGTCCATCAGAAAGCCGTGGGCGTCGCCTCCTCCATTGACAGTGTAATCCCGATAGGAGGCAAGACCTGAAAGCGGCACCCCGATGAAATTGACTAGGTCGTTGCCCGCAAACGCCATGGCGAGGGCGAATGTACCCATGAGGACAATGACTTTCAGTACATTGACACGTAGTATGTGAAGAAGTTGCATCACCAAGGTAAACCCCGCAAAGCAGATGCCGATGATGAGCAACGTATGGCCCTTGATCCATGCTTTGACTTCTGAGGTCATGAAGGTGAGGTCCTTGGCCCCCTTAATCAGCAGGAAATAGATGATGGCTGTGGCGCACAATCCACCGAAGATGCCGATTTTCCATTTCAGCCGGTTCTTGTAGTTGAAAGAAAAGAGTATGCGGGTGATAAACTGCACGAGGGTGCCGAAGAAAAAGGCGATGGCAACGGAGAGAAATATACCGAAAATGACGGAGAGTGCCTTTTCCGTATTCAAGAGATCATTTAATCCAAGGTCGGTGGCATCGGTTGCCATTTTTATCAATGAAACGACAAAGGTGGCACCGAGGAGTTCAAAGACCATGGAGACGGTGGTGGACGTAGGCATCCCTAAGGAGTTAAACATATCCAGAAGAATAATGTCGGTGACCATGACCGCCATAAAAATGCAGATGATGTCGTAGAAAGAAAAATGTTCCGGCCGAAAGATGCCGTGCCGGGCAATGTCCATCATGCCGTTACTCATGGCAGCGCCAATGAATACGCCGATGGCGGCAACCAGAAGGATACGTTTGAAAGAAGCGGCTTTGGAACCGATGGCGGAATTAAGAAAGTTCACGGCATCGTTGCTCACACCCACAGACAGGTCGAAAATAGCCAACAGGAAAAGAAAAATCACTACACACAAAAATAGAATGTCCATATGTTATTCAAGTTATTGTTTTACCGCGTAAAATTATAATAAATAATAGAGATAGCGGTTTTTTTATGGAATATTTTCGTACTTTAGCGGGCACAAAATGAGTTTCATGATAGAAAGTCTAAAACAACATATTTTATCCGGTGGGCAAATCACCCGCGAAGAGGCGATTCGGCTTGCCGGGACGGGGAACAGGCAGGCTCTTTATGTTGCTGCGGGGGAGATCCGAGAGAGAATGGCAGGCGGACGGTTTGACACTTGTTCCATCATCAATGCCCGTTCGGGGAAATGTTCGGAAAATTGCCGGTGGTGTGCCCAGTCGGCGGCTTACCATACGGGAGTGGATACGTATGAACTGGTGGACGAAGAGACTTGCCTGCAGGCGGCCATGTTGAACGCCCGGTACGGGGTGGACAAATTTTCGTTTGTGACGAGCGGACGCACCTTGTCCGACCGGAATATCGACCGCATCTGCGGTTACGCCCGATTCATCAAGCGGCAATCGGGGCTTCACCTCTGCGCCTCCATGGGTTTGCTGCGCAAAGAGCAATTGAAGAAATTGCTTGATGCCGGTATAACACGCTACCATTGTAATTTAGAGACCTCTCCCCGGTATTTCCCTCAATTGTGCACCACACATACCATCGAGGAGAAAATCACGACTATCCGCGCGGCGCAAGAAATCGGGATGGAGGTCTGTTCCGGAGGCATTATCGGGATGGGAGAAAGCATGGAGGACCGTATCGACCTGGCATTTACGCTCCGGGAGTTAAGCGTCCGTTCCATTCCCATCAACATACTGAACCCGATTCCAGGCACGCCGCTGGAGCATGCAGAGCCCCTGTCCGACGAGGAGGTGCTGACTACCATAGCCCTGTTCCGCTTTATCCATCCTTCGGCATACCTGCGTTTTGCCGGCGGGCGCAAGTTGATAGCCCACATCGAAACGGAGGCAATCCGTGCGGGTATCAATTCCGCCATCGTGGGCGACCTGCTGACCACCATTGGCTCAAAGGTGTCGGAAGATATGGAAAAGGTCAGAGGATTAGGTTTTACCTTATAAATACCATCAGGATATGACGACAGAAGAATTGCTGCAATACGACCGCGAACACATTTGGCACCCTTATACTTCAACCATTGACCCGTTACCGGTGTATCCGGTGAAGGGAGCGGAAGGGGTGTATATCGAACTGGAGGACGGGCGGCGGCTTATCGACGGGATGTCTTCCTGGTGGTGTCAGATTCACGGCTATAACCATCCGGTGCTCAACGAAGCGTTGCATCAGCAGGCGGAAGCCATGTCGCATGTGATGTTCGGGGGCTTTACGCATCGTCCTGCTGTGGAGTTGGCGCATAAGATACTCTCTATTGCTCCGGAAGGAATGGAGAAGATATTTTTCAGCGATTCCGGTTCCGTTTCCGTGGAGGTTGCCATGAAAATGGCTCTCCAATACTGGTATGCTGCCGGAAAGCCCGAAAAGAAGCACTTCCTCACCATTACAAAAGGGTACCACGGGGACACTTGGAATGCAATGTCGGTGTGCGATCCCGTGACGGGGATGCACGGCATATTTCACGGTAATCTGCCCGTTCAGTATTTTATCCCGCGTCCCGACTGCCGTTTTGCCGAGCCTTGTCGGGAAGAGGATATCCGTCCGCTGAAAGCGTGCATCGAAGAACACCATGCGGACATTGCCGCCGTTATCCTGGAGCCTATAGTGCAAGGGGCAGGAGGGATGTGGTTCTATTCCGCAGACTATCTCCGTGAGGTTCATCGTCTGTGCAATCAATTTCATATTCTTTTAGTTTGCGACGAGATTGCCACCGGATTCGGACGCACGGGAAAGCTTTGGGCGGTGCATCATGCCGGCATATCGCCCGACATCATGTGCATCGGGAAAGCGATTACGGGAGGTTATATGAGTTTTGCCGCCACTATGGCGACCAACAAGGTTGCCACGACCATATCCGCGCACGAACCGGGGGTATTCATGCACGGTCCCACGTTTATGGGTAATCCGCTGGCATGTGCTGTAGCTTGCGCTTCCGTGGATCTACTGCAAACCTACGACCTTCCCCGCATGATCGGCGACATCGAAGCCCAATTGAAGCAGGAACTGACGCCGGCAGCAGAGTTCCCGAGTGTTGCGGATGTGCGTGTGCTCGGGGCAATCGGTGTACTGGAGATGAAACACCCTGTGGATATGGCAAGATTGCAAGCGCTTTTCGTCCAAGAAGGAATATGGGTACGGCCTTTCGGCAGGCTGGTATATATCATGCCACCTTTCATTATTCGTTCCGAGGAGCTTAGCCGATTGACCGGCGCTCTGTTGAAAATTGTAAAAAGCATATCATGAATAAAGAGAGATATATCAAGAAGTTGGAAACCATTCGGGAAGCGGGAAACTACCGGACCTTGCGTGCCATCGAACACAACGGGTTCCTGATTCATGCCGACGGAAAGGAGATGCTGAACCTCTCGTCCAACGATTATCTGGGACTCTCTACGAATCCGAAACTGCTGGATGAGTTCCGTATGGAAACGGACGTGCTTTCCTTGCCTTACAGTGCGGCCTCTTCACGCTTACTCTCTGGTAATCATCCCTATTACGGGCTGTTGGAAAAAGATCTTGTCGAGCTGTATGAGAAGCCTGCCGCGCTGGTCTTCAATTCCGGATACCATGCCAATATCGGTATATTGCCTGCCTTGACTACTAAGCGGGATTTGATTATCGCCGACAAGCTCGTTCATGCAAGCATTATTGACGGCATCCGCCTCAGCGAGGCGCAGATGCTCCGTTACCGCCACCTGGATTACGAGCACTTGCATTCCCTGCTGGTGGCACATCGGGAAGAATACGATAATGTATTTATCGTTACGGAATCCGTTTTCAGTATGGATGGCGATACAGCAGACCTCCAGCAGTTGTGTGAAATCAAGAAAGAGTTCGATGCGTTCCTGTATGTGGACGAAGCGCATGCGGTCGGAGTGCGGGGGACTAACGGACTGGGATGCTGCGAGGAACAGGCATGCGTGGAGGATATCGACTTTATCGTCGGGACTTTCGGAAAAGCGCTGGCTTCCCAAGGAGCATTTGTGATTTGTGAGCAGTTGTTCCGCGATTACTTGATTAATACCCAGCGCAGTTTGATATTTACGACAGCTTTGCCACCGGTAAACGTGGCATGGACGCGCTTTGTGCTCAACCGGCTGCCTGATTTTTATGATTTGCGCATTCATCTGTCCCAGATTTCCGAACAATTGCGTGGTTTACTTTTTAAAAAAGGATTCGAGACGCGAGGAGATTCCCATATCGTCCCTATGCTGTGCGGTTCCAATGAGGATAGTCTGGAAATGGCGAACCTGTTCCAAGAGAACGGTTTCTTTGCCCTGCCTGTGCGCTATCCGACTGTTCCCAAGAATGAGGCGCGTATCCGTTTTTCCTTGAATGCATCTATTCCGGATGAAGATTACCAATGTTTGTTTGAATTAATACAGTGTTTGGAGTAGAACCATGCGAATAGAATGGGTTTGTAAGAAAGGTACCCCTGGGATTACTGTTTTTTTCAACGGATGGGGGATGGATGTGCATGCTGTTCGTCATTTGGAACCGGAAGAAGACCTTTTGGTGCTTTCCGATTACCGCCAGCCGGATACGGTAGGCCTGCCCTCGTTAGTAACGTATGACCGCATCCGCGTGGTGGCGTGGTCCATGGGAGTGTGGGCTGCAGCACGGATGCTGCCGGAGTGGGGGATACATCCTGCCTGTACCGTTGCTATTAACGGTACAGCCTGTCCGATACATGACGCTTGGGGAATCCCTTCCAGGATTTATGCCCTTACGGAACGGGGCATGAACATCGCCGGACGGGAGAAATTTATCCGTCGCATGTTTGCCAACGAAGAGGAAATCCATCGTTTTTTGGAGCATCCTATCGTCCGTCCAATAGAAGAAGTATGCGAAGAGCTCACTCTGATTCGTGAGCAAAGCACTGCTCGACTCAAGGCATTCCCGTGGAATAAAGTATATGTCTCGTCGGGAGACCTTATATTTCCCGCAACCAACCAGCAGGCTTATTGGAATGCCCAAGGGATAATCCCGATTTCGTTAGGGGGAGGACATTATCCGTTTTACCGATTCTCTGCCTGGGAAGAAATTTTGCAGCTATGAATATCGATAAGGAGAATATAGCGCGACATTTCCGCCGTAGTTACCTGACTTACGAGACGCATGCGCTCGCGCAAAAACATATCAACGTGCGCCTCGGTGCATTGCTGGATGCTTATTGTCCGACGATGCCAACCCCGATATTGGAGGTAGGATGCGGAACGGGATTAATGACTGCCCAGTTAGTTGCTCGTTATACTCCATTGGTTTTGTGGATCAACGACCTTGTCAATACTTCGTGCACGGATGTGGCAACCCGTTATCTCGTGCCATTCAACCACTGTTTGCCGGGAGATATCGAGACGATCGAATTGCCACAGGAATTTCATCTGATAGTTTCTGCTTCCACTTTTCAATGGTTGGCACGCCCTGCCGAGACGTTTGCCTCTCTTGCGCGACATTTGCATCCGGAAGGGTGGCTTGTATTCAGCACCTTCGGAGAAGATAATTGCAAAGAGGTGAAAAAAGTTACGGGGAAAGGGTTGGTATATCATACAACTGAAGAGACGAAGGCTCTTTTGACTCCTCATTTCGATATTGTTCATGCGGAAGAAGAGCATTATGTACTGTCTTTCGATACGCCGATGGAGGTGCTGCGTCATCTGAAATTAACAGGAGTAAATGCTGTTTCGGTTTCGGAATCCTGGACACGTTCCTGTTTGTCGGATTTCACGGAGAAATATGCCCTCTATTTTGCAGACAACGGAACCTGTCCGCTGACCTATCATCCGCAATATTTCGTATGCCGGCTTCGGAAAACATAACAAAGGGATTGACATCAGTCAATCCCTTTGTTAATTTACCCTATCGGGTAGGCTATTATCCTATTTTAGTATGGACAATTTCCAGAATTTCCGCTTCAAGCTGGTTGGCTTTTTCCACTATTTCTTCACCCTGGCGGATGATATCGGCAGCAAAAGCTTTGTCTTCCAATCCGGCAGCATTGATTTTCACATTGAGGAATGCACCGATGACTCCGGCACGGGCAGCTAAAGCACCTACCCCTGCATCGGTTACGGAATTCGGATTTCCTGTTTCAGCCATGGCTTTGGCTACTGACATACATTCGTAGCAAAGGCGGAGTGTTTTGAAAGGAACTTCCGTGGCATAACGCGTAGCATCCTGTACCGCTTGCTGGCGGGCAACTTTCTCTTCTTCCGTTTTCTTCGGAAGGCTAAAAGCGTCTATTATCCGATTGAAAGCATTAGTATCCTCATCAACTAATTTCATTAACTCCGTCTGGTAGGACTTCCCTTTTTCCGCCCAGTCGCTGAATTCTTCCCATCGCTCATCCCATCCGCGCTTATGCGACGAGAGGTTTGCCACCATGGAACCGAGTGCGGAACCCAATGCTCCCATATAAGCGGAGATAGAACCACCACCGGGAGCGGGGGATTCGGATGCGGTTTCGTCGGCAAATTCGGTAAGATTCATATCGATAAGGCGTTTCTTTCCTTTTTGCGCTTCATCTTCCAGGATATATTCAATAATCTTTTTGTGCGGATCGAAAGGATATAGTTCATCCAATCCGAGAGACTTCACGGCAATCTTGATAAGTTCCTTGTCGGAGACTCCTGTAGAGCGCTGTTGCTTGCGCAGGAAGTAACGACCGGCTTCCAGCATGGCATTCAAAGGCAATACGCCTACCAATTCGGAACCGGTAACGCGAATACCGCGATCGGCGGCTTTCCGGCATACTTCATCGAATGCTTCGTGCATGGAAGTCACCGAGATATCCGTGAGGTTCATGGAAATCTGGGCAATACCGTATTCTTCGATAAACCAGCCAATAGCTTTTACGGACTTTAAAGTACCGGGAATCATAACGGGCTTGCCATTGGCATCGAGAACCTTTTTACCTGTGATGGGATTGCCTTCACGTTTTACACGTCCGCGCTCACGAACATCGAAAGCAATCGAGTTTGCCCGACGGGTAGAGGTCGTATTCAGATTGACGTTATAAGCCACCAGGAAATTACGTGCTCCGACTGCCGTAGCGCCTGTCTTGGCTGTCCATTCATTCAGTTCGCGAGGTCCGAAATCCGGATGCCATGTTTCGCTGGAAAGACGTTCGCCCAAGGCTTCATACTCTCCGGCACGGCAAGTTGCCAGGTTTCTACGTTCAGGAGCAAAAGCGGCGTTTTCATAACAGTAAACCGGTATATTGAGTTCTTCACCTATACGTTTGGCAAGTTTGCGGGCATATTCTACAGTTTCTTCCATCGTAATGCCGGAAACAGGAACAAGAGGGCATACGTCGGTGGCGCCAAAGCGCGGGTGAGCGCCTTTGTGTTTGGTCATGTCTATCAATTCAGCTGCTTTTTTGACAGCACGGAAAGCAGCTTCGCAAATAGGTTCGGGTTCTCCGACCATCGTAACCACGGTGCGGTTGGTCGCTTTACCCGGATCTACGTCAATGACGCTGATGCCTTCTACCGTTTTCATGGCATCGGTGATTTGTTCGATGATATGCATGTCGTTTCCTTCACTGAAATTAGGCACGCACTCGATGAGTTGTTTCATGACAATATTGTTTTATTAAAGTGATTAAATCATCAAAATTGCAGTTGTTCTCCGCGCAAGAAGACAGTTTCCACCAGGTCAGCCGTATAGGCGTAGGGCAGATACTCAATTCCCGGAACAGGTTTCGTTAGATAGAAGTTGGCAAGTTTACCGACTGCTATTGATCCTACTTCTTCTTGTACTCCCATGGCATAAGCGGAGTTAATGGTCGTGGCATTAATCACCTCTTCGGGCAGCATTTTGTAATTGATACATCCAAGGGACATAATAAACTTCATGTTGCCCGATGGAGAAGAACCGGGATTGTAGTCCGAGGCGAGTGCCACAGGAAGTCCGGCATCAATCATTTGGCGAACGGGGGAGTAGGGCATATTAAGAAAAAATGCAGCACCGGGAAGAACAGTCGGCATGGTTTCACTGCCAAGCAGGCAGGCTATCTCTTCATCTCCTACATATTCCAGATGATCGACAGAAAGAGCATCGTATTTAACTCCAACTTGTATTCCTCCCGAATAATCCAGTTCATTGGCATGGATTTTGGCCCGCATACCGTATTTCATGCCGGCATTCAGCATGCGATCGGTATCTTCTACGGTAAAAAAGCCTTTGTCACAGAAAACGTCAATATAATCTGCCAATTCTTCAGCAGCAACCATAGGAATCATCTCGTTGATTATCAAATCAACATAATCGGTCTGGCGTCCTTTGTATTCTGCCGGTACGGCATGGGCACCCAGAAATGTAGACTTAATTAAAAGAGGAGTTTCCTGTTTGAGGCGACGAATGACACGAAGCATCTTCAATTCACTGTCAGTATCCAATCCATATCCGCTCTTAATTTCGACAGCTCCCGTACCGTATCCTGCAATTTCCTGGACTCTATCATAGGCAGCATCATACAATTCCTCTTCAGAAGCCTGGCGAATCCGCTCAGCGGAATTTAAAATGCCCCCTCCGCGACGTGCTATCTCTTCATAGGAAAGACCGCGTATTTTGTCGATGTACTCCACTTCACGACTGCCAGCATAGACTAAGTGGGTATGGGAATCGCAATAGGAGGGAAGAAGAAGCCTTCCGGTGGCATCAATTTCTTTTATCGTATCGCCTCCTGAACAAACAGAGGCTTTGTCGAGCTCTTTCATTTCACCGAAAGCCGCAATTTTATCATCTTCTACAAGAAGCCAGGCATTATCTATTGAACTTAATTGCGCCATGTCTTTTCCTGCCACCCAAGTGCGTGGGGCTTTTTCTATCTGGACTAGCTTTTTGATGTTGATTATCAGTGTTTTCATACATGATTAATTCTTGAATACGGTACGAAGGTATAAAGAAAAAAGGATATATCCATACGTGCATCAGCTAAATACCTGCAAACGGTTGGCATCCAATCGGAAAAATATGAACACCAGTATAGTGAATGCCAAAAGGGAAGAGCCCCCGTAACTAAAAAAAGGGAGTGGTATGCCAATGACCGGAATCAAGCCTATGGTCATTCCTATATTGACAGCCACGTGGAAAAAGAGTATGGAAGCAACCCCATAGCCATAAATCCGCGAAAAAGCAGAACGTTGCCGCTCGGCAAGGGCGATGATGCGCAAAATAAAAAAGAGGAAAAGACCGATGACGGTAGTTGTGCCTATAAACCCCCATTCTTCGCCTACCGTACAGAAAATAAAGTCAGTGCTTTGTTCCGGAACAAATTTGAACTTAGTTTGTGTGCCTTGCAAAAAACCTTTGCCGAAAAGCCCGCCTGAACCGATTGCTATTTTCGATTGATTTACATTGTAACCTGCTCCCATTTTATCGTTTTCAATACCTAAAGAAGTATTGATGCGAGCCTGCTGGTGGGGCTGTAAGTGATTAAATACTTCCGTAACGCCCAAACTGGCGCCCAAACACATCCAGGATGCCAAAAGGACGAGAATAATATAGCGCATTTTTCGTTTATAAATAAAATAAATACCTATGACAGAAGTGAATAAAAAAGAAATTATCAAGATTTGTTGGTCGTCAATCGGATATTCAATGAGCCAAACGATAAGCTTGAGAAGAAAGAAACCGCCAGTGATATAAAGAAACAAAAGATAAAATTCTTGTTTGTTTTGACGATAATATAAAAAGGCGATAAGACTGCCTCCGATAATCAGAGCCGTAATAAACAATGGAGGATAGAGTAGGGTAAAGATAAAAATAACAATCGTAATGAAGCAAAGCAACGGAATGGAACCGTGAAGTCCTTCTCGATAAAAAACAAAAATGAAGGAGCTGTAAACCAGAGCGGAACCGGTATCATTCTGAAGAATAATCAATCCCATAGGGATAGCAAGTAAGATTCCAAGAATCACCAAATTTTTAAGTCGCATGATGTGGAAATTATGCCGACTCATTACGTTAGCTATGGCAAGACAAGTGGCAAACTTACCGAATTCTGCTGGTTGAAGACGGACACCTGCTATGTTAAACCAGGAGCGTGCGCCTTTGAACTCTGCTCCGAAAAGAAGTACAGCGATAAGTAAACTAATCACCAAAGCATAAATACTAAATGAGAAAACAGTGAAAAATTTACTGTCGGTAAGCATGATAAAGAACCCTACAACAAAAGCTATTCCCATCCAAATCAGTTGTTTTCCGTATTCTTGAGATAGGTCAAAAATGTTATTATGGCTTTCATTGTAAACGGCGGCATAGATGTTCAACCAACCGATAAATACAAGAATTAAGTATAGGAAAACGGAGAGCCAATCGGTATTTTTTATCAGTTCGTTGCGTCTGTTCATGGTAATAATTATTTGGATATCAAATCAGCGTTCATCATTCTTTCCTCTAAATCTTTCCGTTTGGGAGAAATGCTGCCTTTCAGATATTTTTCCAAGATAAGCCCGGCAATGGGAACAGCATAACGCGCTCCAAATCCTGCATTTTCTATATAGACAGCCATGGCTATCTTCGGGTTTTCTTTGGGAGCAAATATCATGACAATGGAATGATCATCCCCATGTGGATTTTGTGCTGTTCCTGTTTTAGCGCATATTGCGACGGAATCAATAGCCGCCCCACGGGCCGTTCCAAGAGAAGCTGCCAAAGCCATTCCATCGATAATGGGAGGGAAGCAACGAGGAGAACAGGGAACAATATGCTTTTTCACGACATTCATACCACCGTTTACCGGTCGCACGATATGCGGAGTCATGTAATAACCGCGGTTAGCTATAATGCAAGCCATATTGGCAATTTGAAGCGGAGTAAGCAAAAGTTCACCTTGACCGATGGAAATAGACATGATATAACTCCATTTCCAATTATCGGTATGGAGCATTTTATCATATTGGGCCAAGGTGGGGATTGAACCTCCTTTTTCATTGCTAAAATCAGGGCAAAGAGTATTTCCCAAACCAAATGAACAAACAAAATTACGCCATGCTGCATAAGAATCCCGAACTGAAGGATATTTACTGTTTTCCAATATTCTCCGCCAAACATTTACATAATAAGGATTGCAAGAATGTTGCAGGGATTGCCGAAGATCTAAGGGAGAGATATGTTCATGACATCCCATGCGAATACCTCCGATGGAAGTTTTGAAACTTCCATAACATTCAAAACAAGTTTCTGCAGAAATGACTTTTTCTTGTAATCCGTAAAGAGCTTGAATCGTTTTGAAAGTTGAACCGGGAGGATAGGCAGCACCTATGGAGCGGTCGAAAAGCGGTTGATTTGGATCCGCACTTAGTTTATTGTAATTTTTCGAGCGCTCTAAGCCAACCATAAGTTGTGGGTCGTATCCAGGACTGGAGACTTTCAAAAGAATTTCGCCGGTAGATGGCTCAATGGCGATAATACCCCCTTTCTTATTTTTCATGAGACGGTAGGCATATTCTTGGAGGTCGGCATCCAAAGTTGTCACCAAATTCTGTCCAACAATAGCCGGTTTATCATATTCACCGTTTTCATATGATCCCATGATTCGATTATACTTGTCCACCAATAGGATTTGCTCTCCTTTAACACCTCGCAAGATCGATTCATATGTTTTTTCAAGTCCGTTAACTCCGATATAATCACCCGGAGCATAGGTGCTATCTTGCTTGATTTGCTTCGGACTGACTTCTCCAATATATCCAAAAACATCTGCGGAATGGTTTACATTGTATTTACGAAGTGTTCTCGTTTGGACAAAAAAACCGGGATACTTGTATAATTTTTCCTGCAATTTAGCGTATTTGTCGGCAGTGATTTGGGAAATCAATACAGAGGCTTTCCGAATAGAATAACGACGACATGTATTAAGATTTTTAATCAGAACCTCCTTTTCAATTCCGAGAATATGAATGATTTCAGCTGTATCAAAAGCTTTTACTTGGCGAGGTATGACCATTAAATCATAAGCAGGCTGATTTTCTACCAATAATTTTTGATTACGATCAAATATGAGACCTCTTGCCGGATATTGTGTTACCAATCGTTGAGTATTTTGAACCGCTTTATATTGTGCAGAATCATCCAAAACCTGCATGTAAAACAAACGAAGGACATAAATACTGCATATACATATAATGATAGCCGATATGATCTTTTTACGGTGTGCGAATTTATTCATATCCTAAGTTTTAACATCAACAAGTCAATTCTTTTTCTCTTTCAGTGCAATAAGATAATACAATAAAATGAAGAGGATAGAAGCCAATGTGCTACATACTATACGCAACAAAGTAATGGGGAAATTCCGGAAACTAAATGTTTCACAAAGTATAAATACGCTATTAAATATCAGGGTATTGATGACAATATATTTGAAAAACCAAGCAAATTCACTGATTTTCTGACGCCCTTGTATATCGCTGATTTGTTCTCGGTTGGAAGTGAGCAACAGCATTTGAGGGCGCATAAAAGCAATGAGCGTCGTGGCAATGGTATGCACCCCCATCGTATGATTGATCAAATCCACAAACATTCCCAAGCAAAATCCGAAAAAGAGAATAGCGACATTTGACCAGCGATAGGGCAAGATATAGATAGACAAAATGTATAAGTTGATACACACATAAGAATGAATCTGTATATTATCCAGTAATATCAACTGAATCAACAATAGTACAAACAGATGGATAAAAAACTTTGCATTAGTCATAATCGGATTCCAATTCTTGCTGTTCTTGTTTGCGGGTGTTTGCTATGACGTAAACATTAGATATTTTCTTGAAATCAGTTGCCAGTCTTACTTTTATAGAAAGAAAATTAGCCGTCTGCTTGTTAATCGATTCAACAAATCCGATAAGTTCATCTTCCGGAAAAATAGTTGAAAAGCCAGAAGTCACAATCGTATCACCTATTTCAACATCGACATGAAAAGGTATATCATTCAAATAAGTATAACGGTAATCATTCCCGTCCCATTGCAAAGAACCATAGTATCCGTTTTTGGCAACTTTTGCTGACACTCGCAAATTCACATTAATCAAAGGTAGTATCTTGGCGTAATGATTACTGGTTTTTTCTATTATTCCAACAACTCCCTCTTTAGAACAAACAGCCATTTCCGTTGAAATTCCGTCTTCTTCTCCCTGGTTGATGGTGATATAATTCTTTGTTTTATTAAAACTCAAATTTATCATTCGGGCAGGAATATAGGTAAAATTACCCGATACGGAATGTTCGGCTGGATATATCCTTGCATTTTGACAAAGTGTTTTATATGCCTCAATCTGATTCCTTAGCTTAGTATTCTCTGCAACCATCTCCTCATTCGTTTCTTTCAATAGGAAATAATCCTTTGTCGTGGAAACAGTAAAGGAGAAAGCATCGGACAAAACTGCCGCAAGATCTGAAAATACCGTTCTCTGGTAGTTGTTGTGTAAAACGACCAAAGAAAATGCAACGATTTCTAATACAACAAAAAAGATAGTAAAATGATATCTGACAAATAATTTTATAATCTCTTTCACGGCTTAATTGTTTTATCTAAGTAGGAAAGAGAATTTATCTACATTCTTCAAAGCAATTCCCGTACCGCGTGCTACGGCTCTTAATGGATCTTCGGCAATATGGAAAGGAATGTTCAATTTGTCTGTCAGACGTCTGTCCAAGCCACGCAATAAAGCTCCGCCACCAGCTAAATAGATACCATTGTTTACAATGTCCGTATATAATTCAGGAGGTGTTTGCTCCAAAGCTCCTAAAATGGCTATTTCTATTTTTGAAATGGATTTTTCCAAACAATGTGCTATTTCCTGATAAGAAACTGGAACTTCAACCGGCAAAGAAGTCAGATGATTCGCTCCTCGTACAATCATATCGGCAGGTGCGTCTTCCAATTCCGAAAGAGCAGAGCCGACATTGATTTTAATTTCTTCTGCTGTTCGTTCTCCGATGCGGATATTGTGTTGATGGCGCATATACTCCAATATATCATCCGTTAAATCATCGCCTGCAATCCGAATGGATTTATTACTTACGATACCGCCTAAAGAAATGACAGCAATCTCGGTCGTTCCTCCTCCAATATCCACAATCATTTGTCCCTCGGGAGCCTCTACATCCAATCCAATTCCCAATGCAGCAGCCATGGGTTCGTAAATCATATAAACATCGCGTCCTCCTGCATGTTCTGAAGAATCCCGAACGGCACGAATCTCCACTTCTGTACTTCCGGAAGGAATACATACGACAATACGCAAAGAAGGGGAGAAGAATTTACTGTTTACGCTTGCCATTTTTATCATTCCGCGCAGCATTTGTTCCGCAGCATTAAAGTCGGCAATCACTCCGTCCCTCAAAGGGCGAATGGTTTTGATGTTATCATGTGTTTTCCCTTGCATTTGGCGAGCTTTTTCACCAATTGCAATCACTTTTTCCGTTTTGCGGTCTATGGCTACAATTGAGGGTTCGTTTACCACCATTTTATCGTTACAGATGATAATCGTATTGGCTGTCCCTAAATCGACAGCAATATCTTGAGTTAAAAAAGAAAATAATCCCATCGTGATATATTTAATAGTATTAAAATCAATGTTTAAAGTGTCTCATTCCGGTGAATACCATCGCAATCCCATATTTATCTGCAGCATCAATGGATTCTTGATCTTTGACGGAACCGCCAGGTTGAATGATTGCTGTAATTCCTGCTTGATGGGCAGCTTCCACACAATCAGGAAAAGGGAAAAAGGCATCCGATGCCATAACACTACCCGTAATATTGTCACGTCCTTGTCGAATAGCATTTTCCAATGCCCAAATACGACTCACCTGTCCCGGACCGACTCCGGTTGTACAAAGATCTTTTGCAATTACAATGCCATTAGATTTGGTATGCTTGACAACTTTTAAGGCAAATAACAAATCACGCATTTCTGCGTCGGTTGGTTGTCGTTTGGTAACAATCTTTACATCTTCTTGATTCAGTAATTCGGTATCTGAATTTTGAATTAACATTCCTCCCAAAACAGTCTTTGCTTTAAGGGTGTCCCTATTGGTCTTTCCGATATTATCCAACTGAAGCAAACGGATATTCTTCTTTTTAGATAATATATCCAATGCTTCCAGAGAAAAGGAAGGAGCAATGATGACTTCCAGAAATATCTTAGCCATTTCCTGGGCTGTTTCTGCATCGATTTCTCTATTCGCTGCCACAATACCTCCGAATATGGATACGGGATCAGCTTCATAAGCCCTCTGAAAAGCTTCCGCTATAGTGGCAGCACTTCCCACTCCGCAAGGATTGGCATGCTTTGTTGCCACAACTGTCGGCTCATCAAATTCCTTCAATGTTTCCAAGGCGCCATCCGCATCACCGATATTATTATAGGACAATTCCTTTCCATGTAATTGCCGTGCATGAGTTAAAGTTCCTTCCGTGCCTCTTACGGATGTATAAAAAGCAGCGTGCTGGTGAGGATTTTCACCATAACGTAAATCCTGTTTCTTTTCATACGTCAATGTTAAAGTCTTAGGATATTTAATATCCAATTTCTTTGAAAAATAATCGGCAATCAACGCATCGTAGTGGGAGGTATGGATAAATACTTTCGCTGCCAACCATTCTTTTGTTTTATGAGTGGTATCTCCATGTTCATTCAATTCTCCAATTACTTTTTCATAATCCTCCGGATCCGTTACGACTGTCACGAATCTATAATTTTTTGCAGCCGCACGAATCATAGTGGGACCGCCAATATCGATATTTTCAATGATTTCTTCGTGAGAAACCCCATCTTTCAAAATAGTTTGCTTAAACGGATATAGGTTGCAAACGACCATGTCGATGGGCTCAATCCCCAATTCGCACATCTGTTTTTTATGATTCTCATTGTCGCGAACAGACAAGATTCCGCCTTCGACATTGGGATGCAAAGTCTTCACCCTACCATCAAAACATTCCGGAAATTTCGTCAAATCAGCAATATCCACCACAGGAATTCCTTCCTCTTTCAGCGTCCTGGAAGTTCCCCCTGTAGAAATGATTTCCCATCCTAAAGAATGTAACGACTTGGCAAATTCGACAATACCTGTTTTATCAAAAACGCTAATTAATGCTTTCCTCATCTGAACACTGTTTAATTTGTTGCCCGTCAATACGGATAATTATCGGTTATTCATAACTTTTATTGTCGCAAAGATAAGAAAAAACAATATGATTCAATAGTACAAAATACAAGTTGGTGTCTTTTTTTTATCCTTGCGACCTTATATCGATGTTAATATCTCACAATCAATCTGTTGCCTTGTTTCAAAATAGGATACGATTTCAAAGGATAAATTTTCTCTGTTGCATTAAGAGCAGAGCCATAACGCAAAGAAAACTCTTTACCACAAATCGGACAAGTTGCAATCTCTCCACTCAAATCTCTTGAAGTCATATACGAAGTTAAATCTTGGCAATTCGTACAGGTGGCATCCCAACAAGAAAATTCTGTATCATTTAGACGAATTACAATGATTCCATGCCCATTATACCCCAAAGGAGCGCCGTCCGGCTGAGAATTTTTTAAATAGATGGGTTGCCCCGGCACCTGCAACTGACTTTCTCCACCTATCCTTAAATCAATCTGAGTATAAACAGGTGTGTAGGGGACAATGTGTTTATCTGCCCATTTTTCAGATATTTTTCCACTACAGCCCAAATTTATCAGCACCCAAAAAACATGTACAAAAAAAATGACTACCTTTGGTTCCATGAATAAACTATTAATTGGACAAAGATAGCAACTATGCACATAATGACAATAAAGATGGATTGGATTTCAATTATTTCTTTCGCACTTTTAGGCGTAAGTTTCTACACGACTTTAAAAAAGAAAAAAGCAACCGAACCAATTGTTCCTTCTAATAATATACAAAAAGAACAAGAGTTGCTACCGGACACCCTCCACCAAAGCATGCCGGGAGATTATTGTCAAGACAAGATAGAGAAAAAAGAAGACTGCCCAATTGCCACACACGAAGAAGAAGTAGACATAGAAGAAAATACATCATCTTTTTTATTTAATTTAAGAGAAGCTGTTATTGCCAACGAAATACTGAACCACCCTTTGTTTTAATAAATATTCCGGTGGTATCCAAAAGTATACTTGGATACCACCCGGAATGTTCAAAAAAATCTCTTTAGATTATATCTCTTTCGTTTTTTTTGCCAACCAGCAGACCTCTTCTTGGTTTAGAAATGGAGCTAATTTTTGATACACCGTTTTATGATAATCATTTATCCATTTTTTCTCTTCTTCGGTTAATAATTCAAGCAACAAAGCGGATGTGTCAAAATAACAAAGTGTTAGTGTTTCAAATCCATACCATTTTCCAAATTCATTTTCACCCACAGGAACACACAATATCATATTCTCATGGCGAATGCCATGAGAATTTTCCCGATAAATTCCCGGCTCATTAGACGTCACCATTCCCGGCAATATGGCTTGCTCTTTCAAATCTTGCCGAATAGACTGCGGACCTTCGTGTACATTCAAGAAAAAACCGATACCATGACCAGTGCCATGCCCGAAATTACGCAACGTTTGCCACATCGGCTGCCGGGCAAGTGCATCCAAATTACACCCACGTGTTCCTTCGGGAAAGACTGCGCAACTTAATGCGATCATACCTTTTAATACAATAGTATAATCTTCTTTTTCTTGGCGTGTCAATTCCCCCAGCGATACAGTCCGTGTAATATCTGTTGTGCCATGAATATATTGCCCACCAGAATCAACCAAATACAACCCCCTGGCTTCCAATCTGGAATCTTGTCCAGGAAGGGCGGAATAATGAGGCAAGGCTGCATTCGCTCCATAAGCCGATATATTATGAAAGCTGTCGGAAATGTATTCGGAACAACAAGCACGCATAGCGGTCAATTGCTCGGAGACTTCCGTCTCTGTTAAATGGTTGCAAATATTCCTTTCCAACCAATAAAAGAATTTAGTCATCGCAACGCCATCTTTCACACAGGCGGCTCGAAAGCCTTCGATTTCAGTCTTATTTTTAATAGCTTTTGATAGAACAAGGGGAGAGGCCACTTCTTTTACAGAGCAACGAGAGGTTATCTGATGATAAAGAGCATAATTCAATGTACTGACATCGATACAACAAGACGCCTCTTTGGGCAATTCATTCAAGAAATTTGAAATGCGGCAATAATCGTGAATCTGAACACCGTCCTGTTTTAATTCCTCAGCTATTTCTTTGGAAACTTTATCAAACTTGACGAACAAGTGAGTGTCTTTCATTCCAACAATCGCATAACTGATAGCCACGGGATTATACAATATATCATTACATCGAATGTTATACAGCCAAGCTATTTCATCCAACGCACTAAATACGAAATAATCAGACTTTTCCTTCTGGAGTACATGACGAACCATGGCGATTTTTGTTTTTGCATCAACACCTGTCTCTATGCGAAACAAAGGAGAGTTAGGCAGCTCCGGACGATTCAACCAAATATCGCCTACCAAATCAATGTTTTCAACAATTTTACCTTCTTTTATATCAATATTTTTCTTCAATCGCTTCATTTCGACAACCGAAATGCAAAAACAATCTAATCCTACACGTCCTTTCTGAGGAAGAGTAGAGGATAGCCATTCAGGATAATCCAAGCTTCCTGGCATGCGCAGTTTGTGTAGTTGTATACCGGAATTTTTCAATTGTTTTTCTGCTTGAATAAAATAACGACTGTCTGTCCACAAGCCTGCTTGATCTTTTAGCACAACCAATGTCCCGAACGAACCTGTAAATCCGGACATCCATTCCCTTTGTTTCCATGCCTCAGGAAGATACTCGCTGTTGTGCGGATCTGTTCCTGATACAATATAAGCATCCAAGCCTTCTCTTTCCATGGCTTCTCTCAAAGCCAATAATCTACTTGTTATATCCATAAACAACTCATTAAAATTTCATCAAATATACAAGTTTTTTTTACAAACAAGCAAATATGATTAATTACATTCGTAACAATACATATAACAAAAAGTCACCCGCAAACAAATACAGTGGCATTGTACAGAATTACCGGATATTATTTTTTAACAAAAATAAACAACGTTCTCACAAATAACTAAAAATGAGTGGTTTTAGTTCTATTTTTAGCAAATTTAGTTTATAGACAACAAAAGAGAAGTGGTCAAATGACACCTTTTTGCATTAATTTATATCAAAATCAGGTACTAACTAATTTGTTATCAGTGCATATTATGTGTTTATATAATCTTAAAATACAAACAAAATGGCGGGTGTTCCTAAGTATATATATAGAGCTTTAGTTGTTCGTGCTTTATGGGGTGATTACATTTGTAATTCATGTATGTTACAAATGTAATTTGCAAAAATCAAACATAGTAGTTACATTTGTAACATTAAAAACACAGGGGAATGCAAAACAGATTTAAGCAATTGCTAGAAGAAAAGAATCTTACGGCCAACCGATTTGCTGCTTTGATAAAAGTGAATGCTTCTGCTATGTCACATATTTTGAATGGACACAGGAAACCGGGATTTGATGTATTGGGAAAAATAGCCCAAGCTTTCCCCGATGTCAATTTGAATTGGTTGATTTCCGGAGAGGGACCTGCTTACAATCAAATGGCAGACGAAAAGCCAAATCAAGATTTACCGTTACCGCAATTCGTAAATACCACCAATTCTTCAAAGAAAAGGATAAAAAGAATTATTCTTTTCTTTGAAGATGGGAGTTTTGAAGATTACGTGAATTGACAACTATATGACACCGATAATTTCTTGTACTGACTGAAATCCGTTTTCATTTAAATATGAATTTATTCCTTCAATGACTTTTATCGTAATGGTGGGATCAATGAAATTAGCCGTTCCGATTTGAATGGCAGAAGCTCCGGCTAATAAAAATTCGATAGCATCTGTTGCAGACATGATTCCTCCTAAGCCGACAACAGGTATTTTAACCGCTTGGGCAACTTGCCATACCATACGCAATGCGACGGGTTTCACGCATGCCCCGCTTAATCCTCCGGTAATAGTACTAAGTATGGGTTTACGTTTTTGGATATTTATAGCCATGCCTAACAGGGTATTTATCAGCGAAACGGAATCTGCACCGGCAGCCTCTACAGCAAGGGCTATTTCCTGAATATGAGTCACATTCGGAGATAATTTTACCATTAAATGTTTATGATATACTTTTCGTACCGCCGATACGACTTCGGCGGCAGATATACAACTGGTTCCAAATGCCATACCGCCTTCTTTCACATTGGGACAGGAAATATTCAATTCGATTCCCGGAATGTTGGATAATTCGTTGATTTTTTCAGCTGTTGCAACATAATCTGCTACACAGGAACCGGACACATTAACCAATATATTGGTTTGAATGTCTTTGATTTGGGGATATATATGCCCAACAAAGTAATCAACTCCTTTATTTTGCAATCCTACAGCATTAAGCATTCCGGAAGGTGTTTCTGCCATACGTGGATAAGGATTCCCTTCTCTATGTTTTAGTGTAGTTCCTTTTACAATAAATCCACCTAAATCTTCAAGATTGATAAAATCTTGAAATTCAACACCGTATCCAAATGTACCCGAAGCAGTCAATACAGGATTCTTAAGTTGCAATCCACGGTTTAAGTTGATATTTAATTCTGCCATTTTAAATCATTTATATTGAATATAGGACCATCTACACACACACATTTATGACCTTCTTGGGTTTCATTGACACAACACAAACAAGCTCCGATGCCACATGCCATCATATTCTCCAAAGACACCTCGCAGTCAATTTTATTTGAATAAGCATACCGTGCAACAGCTCGCATCATAGGTTCAGGACCGCAACAATAAATATGGTCGAAATGTTCCGACAATATGGAGTGTTGAGTAGGAAATCCTTTCTCACCATAAGAACCGTCTTCAGTTGTATAATATACTTCTGCATACTTTCCATATTCTTCTTGTAGTATGACATGGTTTTTATTGCGAGCTCCGATTAAAACAACCGATGACAAGCCTTTTGCTTTCAACTGTTTGCTTAGATAGAGAAGAGGTGCTATACCGACACCTCCGCCCACCAACAGACAACGCCCATTGGAAGGTATGGAAAAGCTATTTCCTAATGGAAGTATAATGTTCAACTTATCACCTTCCCGTAGCATGGACAATTGGACTGTGCCTTTGCCGTTTTTCTTGATCAATAGATAAAGCAATCCTTTTTCCGGCTCAACATCATGAACTGAAATCGGGCGACGTAAAAAAGTCAATGGAGAATTTTCCACCTTTACATTAACGAATTGACCGACCTTGATTTCTGGCAATTCCGGAGCATGAAGCACTAAGATAAAAGTGTCTTCATTCAGTGAATAGTTTTTTCGGATCGTAAAATCAATGATTTTCTTCATGTTTCAGAACATTTAGTTTTTCTTTCAAATAGTGTCCGGTGTATGACTCATGGCATTGAATCAGTTCTTCAGGAGTTCCCACAAACAACACATTTCCTCCTTTTTCACCTCCTTCCGGTCCCAAATCTATGACATGGTCGGCACATTTCACCACATCCATATTGTGTTCTATGATAATCACTGTATGACCTCTTTCTATCAAAGCGTTTAAAGAGTGCACCAGTTTATGTATGTCATGAATATGTAATCCGGTAGTCGGCTCATCAAATATGAAAATAGTCGGTTCTACATTTTCGCGGCTTAAATAATAAGCCAATTTCACACGTTGTGTTTCTCCACCGCTCAAAGTACTGGAGGATTGCCCTAATTTAATGTACCCTAAACCGACATCGGCCAATTTTTGTAATTTATGGATAATGTCACGTTCATAGGTATTATTTTCTTGAGAGAAAAACTCCAATGCCTGATTTACCGTCATCTCCAATATATCATGAATGTTTTTCTCCCGATAAACTATTTCCAGTACATCGTCCTTAAAACGGCGTCCTTTGCAATGCTCGCATTTCAAATACAAGTCGGCCATAAACTGCATTTCCACTTTAATCACACCGTCACCCTGACATTCCTCACATCGTCCGCCGGGTACGTTAAAGGAAAAGTAGGATGGTCTGAATCCCTGCAATTTAGCTGCTTGTGTTTCAGCGAAAAGCTTGCGAATATCATCCCAAATCTTCAAATAAGTAACAGGGTTGGAGCGAGACGATTTTCCGATAGGATTCTGATCAATGAATTCGATACCGGCGATCTGACTCAAATCTCCTGTCAATTTATCATAACTACCGATTCTCTCGGGCGTTTCCCCCAAATGTTTTTTCAGGGCGGGAACCAATATGCTCTTTATTAATGTGCTTTTTCCGGAACCGCTAACTCCCGTTACTACAGTCATCACATGAAGTGGGAAATCCACGGTTACGTTTTTCAAATTATTCTCCGTTGCCCCGCAAAGCGTGATTTTTTTGTTCCAAGGACGCCGAACGGTAGGAGTTTCAATGGCACGCTTTCCAAAGACATAATCTGCCGTCAGTGTATCTGCTGTTTGCAGTTTTTTCAAATCTCCTTGAAAAACGACTTCACCACCTAAACGTCCTGCAAGCGGTCCGATATCAATGATTTCATCCGCTGCCTTAATAATCTCTTCATCATGTTCTACGATGATAACCGTATTGCCCAAATCCCTCAATTTTCTTAGCACCTGTATCAAGCGATAAGTATCCCTTGGATGTAGACCGATACTCGGTTCATCCAATATATAAAGCGAGCCGACCAAAGCAGAACCTAAAGAAGTCGCCAAATTGATTCGTTGGGATTCTCCGCCGGACAAAGTAGAGGAGAGGCGATTCAAAGTCAAATACCCTAAACCGACCTCCATTAGAAACTCTAACCGGTTTTGTATTTCAGGCAGAATGCGGTCCATTATATCAGTCTGTGTCGTATCCCAAGTGAGTTGATGAAAAAAATCCCTTAATTCATGTATCGGCATTTCAACCAGTTCTGGAAGCGACTTACCGGAAATTTTTACATATGTAGCTTCAGGCTTTAAACGTGTGCCATGGCAAACCGGGCAAGTCGTTTTACCGGTATACCTGGCAATCATCACCCGGTTCTGAATCTTGTATCTCTTGGTTTCAAGATAATTAAAAAAATCATGAATTCCTTCAAAATGCTCACACCCGTTCCACAACATATCCTTCTCCTTATCCGACAACTCACAATAAGGGGTGTGCACGGGAAAACCAGCTTTATGAGCATGCCGAATCAAATATTCTTTCCATTCGCTCATTTTTTCACCCCGCCAGCACATCACCGCATTTTCATAAACGCTTAATGCTTTATTCGGTATGACCAAATCTTCATCAATGCCTAATACCTTGCCATATCCTTCGCACTTCGGACAAGCACCGAGTGGAGAGTTGAAGTTAAACATATTGATATCCGGAAACGTAAACCGCATCCCATCCTCCTCAAAACGGTTGGAAAAAGAGCGAATTTCCCCATTTATATCAACAAAACATTCTCCGTTTCCTTCATAAAAAGCGGTTTCAACAGCTTCAGAAATCCGTGAAACCACATCAGCTTCTTGGTTGATTGTAATTCGACTGATAACCAAATAAACATCATCGCCTTGCGGCAGTGTTTGTGTCCCTCGAAGGACATCATCGATACGGAAATAAGCATCTTTCACTTTCAATCTCACAAATCCCTGTTCCATAAGACGTTTAAGTACATCCGATTCGCTTAGATGTTCCGGTCGGGCAAGAACGACAGCCGTTTGCCCTGAAAATGACAACGCATATTGGATGACATCGCCGGTATGGTGACGTTTCACTTCACGTCCTGAAATAGGGGAGATAGTTTTTCCTGCCCGGGCATATAATAACTTCAGGTAATCGTATATTTCCGTAGAGGTACCTACCGTCGAGCGAGGATTGGAAGTGTTTACTTTTTGTTCAATGGCAATGGCAGGTGGTATCCCCCTGATAAAATCGCATTCAGGTTTATTCAGGCGTCCGAGAAACTGCCTGGCATATGCGGAAAGGCTTTCTACATAACGCCGTTGCCCTTCGGCATACAGTGTGTCGAATGCCAAAGAGGATTTTCCGCTTCCGGATACTCCCGTCATAACCACTAATTGATTCAGTCCGATTTTTAAACTGATATTTTTAAGGTTATTGACCCGTACACCTTTTAATTCGATATATTGATCGCTCATGCTGGTTCTTTTCTTTATCGACGAAGGCAAAGATAATGAAAATTCGGTCATGGTACAAAAAGAGCATCCTTACAGGATGCTCTTTTATGTTTGGATTGTTTGGAAAATTCGTTTATAGTCGTTTATGACTTTGTTTATTATTCGGAAACCACGTCAAATTGTACGTCAACTTTTACTTCACGATGCAATTTAATCGTAGCGGTATAAGTCCCGATCTCTTTGATTTCCTTTAACATGATTTTCTTTCTGTCGATATCGTATCCCTGAGCAATCAAAGCCTCGGCAATCATGATATTGTTTACAGAGCCGAAAATCTTGCCGGTGCTGCTGGTTTTGGCACCAACGGTCAATTTGATTTCAGCCAGTTTTGCTGCCAATTCTTCAGCTTCAGCTTTCAACTTCGCCTCTTTGTGGGCACGCTGTTTTACATTCTCGGCAACGATTTTCTTTGCCGATTCGGTAGCTAAAATAGCGTATCCTTGGGGAATCAGGTAGTTTCGACCGTATCCGGGCTTCACATTGATAATATCATCTTTGTGTCCCAAATTTGCTATATCTGTCAATAATATAATCTGCATTTTGTGTCCTCCTTTAAATTATTTCATCAAATCGGTTACGTAGGGCAACAAAGCAAGATGTCTTGCTCTCTTTACAGCAGTTGCAACTTTTCTTTGGTATTTTACAGAAGTACCTGTAATTCTCCGCGGAAGAATCCGACCTTGTTCATTCAAAAATTTCTTCAAGAAATCCGGATCTTTATAATCAATAAACTTGATTCTTGCTTTTCTGAAACGGCAATACTTCTTCTTTTTTACATCTACCGTAGGGGGGGTCAGATATCTGATTTCACTTTCATTCTGTGCCATAGCTTATTTCTCCTCTTTTTTTGCTGCGTATTTACTTCTTCTCTTTAAAGTATACTCATAAGCATACTTGTCTAATCTAAAAGTCAGAAAACGAATAACTCTCTCGTCGCGTCTGTAAGCGGTTTCCAATTTGTTAATCAGTTCACCTTCAGCCTCAAACTGCAACAGATGATAGAATCCTGTCGTTTTTTTCTGAATGGGATAAGCCAGCTTGCGAAGTCCCCAAGCCTCCTCATGTTCAATGGCGCCACCGTTAGCCGTGATGGTCTCCTTGAATTTTTCTACCGCTTCCTTTATCTGTTGCTCAGATAAAACGGGAGTTGTAATGAAAACGGTCTCGTAATGATTCAACATAATTAATTGATTATAAGTATAAAATTATTTTATCGGGCGCAAAGATACATATTCCGCTTGAAATATCCAAGAATTTATGCTATTAATACACGGTGAAAAGTTATCGATATATTTTCTTTCGGTTTAGAGCTTGATGGTAGACAGCGGCATAATTGTTATGCTCGTGCAAAGTGCGAGAAAAATGATGCCTCCCCGAAAAATCGCTTTTCGCACAGAAGAACATATATTGATGCCGGGTGTAATCCAGCGTGGCATCAATGACCTGTATGGAAGGCATACGGACAGGACCGGGAGGCAAACCCATATTTCTATACGTATTATAAGGAGAATCCACATATTTGTGCTTTTCCAAAATACGTTGAAGGGAGAAATCCCCCAAAGCAAATTTCAAAGTGGGACACGCTTCCAGACGCCATCCTTTTCGAAGCCGATTGACGTAAACGCCTGCGATGACCGGATATTCTTGGGGAATATTGGTCTCTTCTTCCACAATGGAGGCAATGGTAAGCACATCATGGGGAGAAAGCCGTGCCTGTTCGGTCTTAGCAAGCCTTTCAGGCGTCCAGAATGCCCTGTATTCCCTGTACATTCGTTTGATAAAATCAGGCAGTGTCGTATTCCAATAGATCTGATAGGTATTCGGAATAAACATACCGATAAAATTGTCGGTGGTAAAACCGTATGGGGCAACAGATGCCGAATCCCGGGCAAAAGTTAAAAACTCCGCAGAATCAATGGCAAGCTGATGGGAGAGGGTGCCGGCAAAATCTTCCAAGGTTCGTATATTATTGAATGTCAAACGCACAGCTTCCTGTTTCCCAGAACGTAGCAGATTGATTAATTGGTTATTATTCATGCTATCCGTAATCCTGTACCGCCCGGTTTTTATATGTTGGGGATATCTTTTAAGGTTCGCCACCTTGCGAAGGGTATATTCGTTAATGACATACCCCTTACTAAGCAACGTTTGTACCACCACATCAAAAGAATCTCCCTGTCGGATATAAATAATACCATCGTCCTTCACAGTAGTATTGGGATGCCACACAAACCAATAGTAACCGAATCCTGCCAAAAAACTTATGATAATAACAAACAGGCAACCGACTTTAATGATTTTCTTCATGTCGCTTTATTCTTCGTTTCGGAAATAGAGCATATAATAATTCATATCCCGGTCCGGATCATATCCCTTATGGATATATTTCCTCTCACCGTGGATATATACATGGAAGTTCTTATCCAGTTTCAACACATGCTTGAAATATTTCTTTTCATCTTTAACGGCATAATCTGAAATGGCAAATTGTTGAGGGAACTCCATATTGTTGTCATTTTCGTATTGGCACTTGAAATTTTCAAAAGCACTGATGACTTCCGGTTCTTTGACCACCTCTTCTTTAAAGCGGTCTTCGGAAAACACATTGACATCTTTAAAATAATTGATGGAACGGTTCAGCATATCGATTTGATCGGCACGTGCCACATTATTCTCTTGGTTATAGATGTCTTTGACAAAATCCTTGCAAAGGTTCAGATAATTCGCCGTTTGAAAATAACTGTCTACTCCCGGTTCGACTCCAAGAAAATCGCAGGTCCAATAAACGGCCTCTTTGGTATTAGTTTTATCTAAAATACATACCTTGTAACCGTTGTCCCGATTGACATTGAAAACAATGCACGCTTTGTCCAATTTCTTGATATTGATGCCGGATTCGCCGACCAACTGATACGTATTCTGATTCATGACAATCTTCAAAAAAGTATCTTTGGTCTCCGACTTGAAAATGCCGACAGCATCGCAAACCCCTTCCTCGATATTGCAATTCCGGAAATATACGATATACAGTTCTCCGGCTTTTATGTTGGGATTATTCGATTGTTCGAACAAATGAGTGGCTATTTCCACGGATTGCCGATAAAACTCCCGCTCATCATCAAATATGGCAGAAACGGAATGATATACCGGATTATTCATCAAATCCTCTTCATAAGGCAGGAAATGATAATAAGCGTCTTTTTTGAAGGCGGACAGGAAATAAGTTTTCAAAAGGTTCAACACATCCGAATCATCAGGTAAAAAACATTGGTCGGACAAGGTCAAGGAGCCGCTTTCGAATTTGTTGCCGATATTATGGATAATGATATTGGCTATTTCGCAATTTTCAAAATGAATCATGTTCGCTCTATAATTTAGGTATCTTATACTCAGAATCTGAATTTCACACCCAAGTTCAAGTTCTCTTTAAATTGTAACTTGCGTGAAAAACTCTCGTCATATATAGTCTCCGTGTAGATGGAAGCGGTCAAGAAGTAATTGATTTTAAAATAAAGTGTCATCTTCCAATTCAAGGTCATCGGAAGGTGTTTTCTCATTTCATTTTCCTGCCCCTTGTTGATATACCTGTCTTTCTTTTCATAACTCATGAAAAGTTTCAATTCATTGGTGACATCCATGATTTTAGCCAGACCGCTTATTTTGCTGTTCAGATATAATTGGGCACCGGCTTCCCGTTTGAAACGCTTGCCTGCTTCGGTGATGCCATAGCGGTCGGTACTGACACGCACGCTATCCCTCACCAACGTCCATTTGCCGGCAATAGGGGAGAGCATAAGGGAAAAATTGTCTTTCGGTTTGTAGTCCATACCCAAAGAAAGCGTAAAGTCTCCCGGACTCATAAAATTAGCAACTAATTGGCGGTCTTGGTCTTCCGGATATTCATAAGAAGAAAATAATTGGGTGGTCAAGTTGAATTGGGCCGTGTAATACCAGTATTTAAATGCTTTCTGTCCGACTTTCGAGTTGATTTCCAAACGGTCCTCATTCTTTTTCATATCCTCCTTGCCGTTCTTCATGAAGCCGAAACGGTAATGCAGCCAACTTTCCCAACTGGTTTTATTGCGGTTATAGTTAAGATAATAGCGCACATTGCTCAACAGCGACAAGGAATTTTCACCTCCGTTCGCCCAATTGACCAAAGCGCCCTGGCTCATGGCAACCTCCATTTCCGCGTAATAAGTCCAATAACGCCGCCGAAGAGCCACGACACGCCCCGGATCAAGGGTATAATAAGTGTTTCCAGGCTGATTCGTTATAGGAGCTTTTTCCTGCGCTTGTATGTTATCCAACAAAGGAATCTGACGCACGTCTTCATCAACGTAAATTTTCAACTGATTCCCCCGAGGCATGACCTGCACCCAAGTGCCTATCGTATCGCATTGTTTGTTGCCCGCCCAAAAACGATAAAAACTCATCCGCCCGTTATTCATCCAGAAGGTGATAGGAGTGTTCGTCGTACTCAATAACTCGACCTGCACGGAATCCTTGGCGGCATGTCGGAGCCACATAAAATTGGAATCCTGCTGGATGTATTGCAATAAAACCTGCAAATCGGTATAGAGGCTGTCTTCCGTTGCATATTTTTGCAAATCGGACAAGGCTTTTTCCTGCTTGGGAATGTGCCTCCGGGCATATCCTTTCAGGTATTCAATGCTGTTTTGCAGATATTCGTTTTTAGCATACCGGAGCAAAGAGCGGACCGCCGCTTGTTCCGCTTCGTCATCCGAGGTGTTCTCGACATACAGGTTCTGGATGGCGTACCGGACGCTGGCATTGGAAATAAAATCATAAGGCAGGCATTGGTAGGAAGGTAAAAAAGAGGGGGTTGATACAAACGAATAATATGCCCGTTCATACACGGGCGCCAACAGACATTCCCGTTTTTCCATCACTTCAGGATAGAGTCTTTGGCTGAATACCGGAAAAATACAATGAATACCTATCAACAGCAAAAAATACCTCATAAATTTCGTCATTTAAACGGCGAATCCGGTTCTTTTGCCATGTGTGAATAACTCAATCTGTCCACTAAGGAAGGCCACCATTTGCTTAGAAAGACAGCCAGTTTCCCTTCTACAAAAGTCATGATGATTTCCCGTTTACGCTTCCGGACTCCCTGTGCGATAATAGTAGCACAACGCTCTGCCGTCATCATGTGCCCCTCGTCGCGCGGGCTTTCTCCCTGCTGCCTGCCACGGGCATTCAATGCCGACTTGCGGATATTGGAAGCTGTAAAACCCGGTGCTGCAACCAGCACATGCAATCCTTTCTTCCGGTTCTCGATGCGTACCGTATTCAGGAAGCCGCGGACAGCGAACTTGCTGGCTGCATATCCCGTGCGTCCGGGAAGTCCGATAAAGCCAGCAATGGATATCACGCCAACCAATGAACCTTTGGACTGAAGCAAATAGGGGAGGGCGTATTTCGTACAATAAACCGTACCCCAGAAATTCACGTCCATCACCTTATGCAAAACCGCAGGATCCAGCTCTTCCAATAAAGCACGCATGGAAATCCCCGCGTTGTTCACCAGGATGTCAATACGTCCGTAATAATTATACGTCTGTTCAATCAATTCCTTGCAAGCCAATTCCTTGGTTACATCCGTACGGATAGAAACCACTTTGGAACCTTTGCTTTTTAAGTCCTGTTCAATCGCAGTCAATTCTTCCCAGTTTCTTGCTGCAATAGCCAACTTGGCACCACAACGCGCAAATTCATAAGCCAATGCCTTACCGATACCCGACGAAGCTCCTGTAATAATGGCGACTTTATCCTGCATAATTTCCTATATTGCAAATGTTATTCAGCAAAGGTAATAAATAAATCAAAATGTTGCAGTATATTTGTGCAAATTTTGTGCAAATATTTAGGAAAATATTGTGTAGTATAATTTGTCTTATGTTAAGTTTTATACAAAGCAAATAAAGGGAGCCGTTCAAAACTCCCTTTATTTGCCTTTATATCAAATCTTTATTCGGCTTGTCCCATTTTCGCCTGCATCTCCTCATATTTCTTCATATATTCGGGCTTTTTGTCCCGCAATTTGAAATATAATTCTTTTAAGGTCGAAATTGTATTTTTTTCTGTCGGATTCAATTCCAAAGCTCTTTCGAAATAAGGAATCACAGCCTCATATCCGCTGAACACTTTTTCCATGCCTTTGTTATACTCATTTACATCAATGATATCGATAACCTGCTTGTGGAAATTGATAACCTTGGTCAATTCGATATTTCCCAAATTATACTGGGCATAAAAATCCGTCGGGTCCAGTTCCAAGGCTTGTTTGTACATGTCTGCCGCCTTCTCCGGTTGTTCCATCTTCTCGTACAGTGTTCCTTTGGCACGGTAGAACGAAGCGTTTTTCGGATCCTGCTTGATGGCTGCATCCAGATAAGTCTCTGCTTTTTCCGGCTCTCCGCCCAACAGGTAATAGTTGATCAATTCCACCAGCATATACGAATTATCCGGATACAGCTCATATCCTTCGTGCAGATACTTCACGGCTTCCTCGGTCTTGCCCTGTTCTTTCAAGGCATTGGACAACATCGCATAAGCGCGTGCGCTCTCATAATCGTATTTCAGCGTCTCTTTGTAGAATTTCTCCGCTTTGACAAAGTCGCCTGCTCTTTGGGCTGCCACTCCGGCGTTGAAAATAACCACCGTATCGATTTTGGCAGGTGCTTCCTGGGTCAGTATGGGAGAATTTTCAATTTCCAGCACTCGCTCAAAAGAAGCCAAAGCATTGGCAAAATCCTCCACTTCATAATATTCGACCCCCTTGTTCGTGAAGTCAATAATCAGGTTTTTATACTGGGTGGCCAATTTCTTGGTGTATTTCCCTTTCACATCCAGCTCGATGACTTTCTGGTAAGCCTCCCAAGCCACATTCAATGCGTTCGGGTCCAATTTTTTATAATCCGGAATCTGGCTTTCATAGATAGCCTGGTAAATCTGTCCCTTGACAAAATAAGCTTTGTCGAAATTCACACATGCCTCGTGCTGGATGGCTTCATCAATCATTTTCTTGGCTTGGTCCAACTTCCCGGAAGTAAAATAGCTGGAAGCCTGAGTTACTTTCCCCTTCTGAGCATAGGCAAAACCTACACAGAAAAGCAGAATCATCATTACGGATAATCTTTTCATACGTCTAATTTTAATATTATAATTTTATCATCATGCTTCTTTGTTTCCCTCATTTTCAGACGCTTCCTCCTCTCCCATTCCTTCCGTTCCCTCTTCCTTGGAGGCGGATACTTTGGCAACGGCAGCAATGGAATCCTCATTCCGCAAGTTAATCAGTTTCACGCCTTGCGTATTACGTCCCATCACTCGCAAAGTATTGACCTCCAAACGGATGGTAATACCAGAGCGATTGATAATCATCAAATTGTCTTCATCCGTCACGTCAATCAGGGCAATTAATCCGCCGGTCTTTTCCGTCATGTTGATGGTTTTAACCCCCTTGCCGCCACGGTTGGTGATACGGTAATCCTCGATGGCGGAACGTTTTCCGAAGCCGTTCTCCGAAACCACCAGGATATTGGCGTTGTTCGGCTCGACGCATACCATGCCGATAACCTCGTCGCTCTCCTCCATCCAAATGCCCCGCACGCCGGACGCCGTACGTCCCATCGGGCGCACTTTCTCTTCCGGGAAACGGATGGCGCGTCCTGATTTCACGGCAATCATGATGTCGTTCTCACCGTTCGTCAGCTTGGCTTCCAGCAACTGGTCGCCCTCCTTGATGGTAATGGCGTTCACGCCGTTCTGACGGGGACGCGAATAAGCCTCCAATGTGGTCTTCTTGATAATTCCTTTCTTGGAACACAGAACGATATAGTTGCTGTTTATATAATCCGTATCCTTCAAGTCAAGCAGATTGACATACGCCTTCACTTTATCGTCCGGCTCAATGTTCAGCAGGTTCTGGATGGCGCGTCCCTTGGACTGCTTGGTGCCTTCCGGTATCTCATACACTTTCAGCCAGAAACACTTGCCCTTCTCTGTGAAGAACAACATCGTGTTGTGCATCGTCGCCATAATCATGTGCTCCAGGAAATCCTCCTCACGGGTGGCGGAACCTTTGGAACCGACACCGCCGCGGTTCTGCACCTTATACTCGGTCAGCGGCGTACGCTTGATATACCCCATGTGGGAAATCGTGATGACCATCTCCTCATCCGCATAAAAATCCTCTGGATTGAACTCCTCGGAAGCATACACGATATCGGTGCGGCGCTCGTCCCCATACTGGGCTTTCACCGCCAGCAACTCATTCTTGATAATCTCCATACGCAACTCCACGCGTGCCAGCACCTCGTTCAAATGGGCAATCAGTTTTTCGATTTCCTCATATTCCGCGTGCAACTTCTCCTGCTCCAGCCCTGTCAATTGTCCCAAACGCATGGCAACGATGGCGGCAGCCTGCTTGTCGCTCAAGCTGAAACGCTCCATCAGTGCAGCCTGCGCCTCTTGCGGGTTCTTTGAAGCCCGTATCAGCTTGATGACTTCGTCAATATGGTCGGAAGCGATAATCAACCCCTCTAAGATATGGGCGCGTTCCTCCGCTTTCCGCAGGTCGAACTGCGTGCGGCGCACGACCACATCATGGCGGTGCTCCACGAAATAGGCGATAATCTCCTTCAGGTTCAGCAGCCTCGGTCGCCCGTGTACCAAAGCCACGTTATTCACGCCGAACGACGACTGCAACGCTGTATGTTTCAGCAAAGTATTCAACACCACATTAGAGATGGCATCTTTCTTCACGTCGATGACAATACGCATACCCTCGCGGTCCGATTCGTCGTTCACATTGGAAATCCCCTCGATTTTCTTCTCGTTCACCAACTCCGCGATGCGCGAAATCAACTCCGCCTTGTTCACCATATACGGAATCTCGTGCACCACAATCTTCTCCCGCCCGTTGGGCTGCACCTCCACCGACGTCTTCGAACGGAGCACGATGCGCCCGCGTCCCGTCAGATAGGCATCCCGCACCCCGCTGTATCCGTAAATCGTTCCTCCTGTCGGGAAGTCCGGAGCCTTGATGATCTTGATCAACTCCTCGATGTCGATATCGTTGTTGTCGATGTACGCGCAAATCGCATCCACGGCATCGTTGATATTGTGGGGCGCCATATTGGTCGCCATACCCACGGCGATACCCGAAGCGCCGTTCACTAATAAATAAGGTATGCGCGTCGGCAGCACGCTCGGTTCCTTCAACGAGCCGTCGAAGTTGTCCCACATGTCCACCGTCTCCTTGTCAAGATCTGCCAGCATCTCCTCCGTAATCTTCGCCATGCGCGCCTCGGTGTAACGCATCGCGGCGGGACTGTCGCCGTCCACCGAACCGAAGTTCCCCTGCCCGTCCACCAACGGATAGCGCAGAGACCACTCCTGTGCCATACGCACCATCGCCATATACACGGAACTGTCCCCGTGCGGATGGTACTTACCGAGCACCTCTCCCACGATTCTCGCCGATTTCTTATATGGCTTTCCGGACGTCAGCCCCAACTCATCCATTCCGTACAACACGCGCCTGTGCACCGGTTTCAAACCGTCACGCACATCCGGCAAAGCTCTCGAAACAATCACCGACATCGAATAATCGATGTACGATGACTTCATCTCCTCCTCAATATTGATTTTAATGATTTTCTCTCCGCTGTTTTCCATCTATATACAATCTAAATTACCTGTTTTCAAAAATCCCACAAATATACAACATTCCGCCGATTATCGGAAACAAATCCCCCTCTTTTTTCACTTCTCCGGAATCTCCGCCGTCAGACCGTCGTATGCCAATTCCACCCCCTCCGGCAACTCCCGCGCCACCTCCGCCGCGAATCCCATCTGGTGTCCGATATGCGTCAGCCACGCCCGCTTCGGTTTTACCCGATCGATAAAAGCCAGCGCCTCCGCCAGATTGAAATGCGACAGGTGGTTTTCCTTGCGAAGGGCGTTCACTACAAGATACCCCACCCCCTGCATCCGACCCACCGTCTCATCCGACACCGTCTTGGCATCCGTGATATAGGCGAAATTCCCCACCCGGAAACCCAACACCGGCATCTTGTAATGCATCACCGGCAGGGGCACCACCCGGATATCATCCACATAAAAAGGCTTCCCGTCCAGCAAATGATAACGGATTTCCGGCACCCCCGGATAACGGCACTCCGCAAAAGCATACGAAAAATCATTATACACCGCCTCCTTTGCCCCCTCATTCCCATACACGTCCACCGCCCCCTGCTTCACCCAGTTGAACGCCCGCACGTCATCCAGCCCTCCCACATGGTCCTTATGCCCGTGCGTCAGCAGGATGGCACGGACATCCTCCACCCCGCTCCGCAGCATCTGATAGCGGAAATCCGGTCCCGCGTCAATGACAATACGCTTCCCTCCCACCTCCAGCAACGCCGAACTGCGCAGCCGGCGGTCATGCCTGTCCTCCGAATGACACACCGCACACGGACAGGCGATAACCGGTATCCCCTGCGACGTTCCGCTGCCTAAAATCGTCAATTTCATCATCCGTTCAAATTAATTCAACAAAGGTAACAATATTATGAAATTGATAGTACCTTTGGAAAGAAAATAAAACTTACAATTCACTAAAACACCTATGGGCACACTGTTTCTGATACCCAACACCTTAGGCGAAACCGCCCTCTCCGGCGTCATCCCCTCGGAAGTCATGCGGCGCATCGCATCTCTTCGCGTGTTCGCCAGCGAAAATCCCAAAAACACCCGCCGCTACCTCAAGCAGATAGACGGCACTCTTCCCCTCGACGAATTCACCTTCCTGGAAGTGAACGAACACTCCACCCCCCGCGACATCGAAGCCTGCCTCCCCTACCTTGCCTCCGGCGACGTCGGCGTCATCTCCGAAGCCGGCTGCCCCGGCATCGCCGATCCGGGCGCGGAACTCGTCGCCCTTGCCCACCGCCACGGCTACCGCGTGGTGCCCCTCGTCGGTCCCTCCTCCATCCTCCTCGCGCTCATCGCCTCCGGCTTCAACGGACAGGCATTCTCTTTCAACGGCTACCTCCCCGTCAAAAGCAACGAGCGCACCCGCGCCCTGAAAAACTACGAACGCCAGTCCGCCCTCGAAAACCGCACCCAACTGTTCATCGAAACCCCTTACCGCAACCTCAAACTCCTCGAGGAGATGCTCCGCACCCTCCATCCCGACACCCTCCTCTCCATCGCCTGCGACCTCACCACCCCCGGCGAATCCGTCCGCACCCTCCCCGTCCGCGAATGGAAACGCCAGCCTCTCCCCGACCTTCACAAACGCCCCGCCATCTTCCTCTTCTACGTTCCGCAGCCCAACCATCGCCCGAAATAACCCCGCCCAACGCCCTCTTCTACAACACCGTCCGATTCTCCTTCCGCCTCCGGAAATTTCCCGAAAGTACAGGCGCAAACGGCGAATCATACCGCCGTGCCCCCTGCGGGCAACGCTTCACGCAGGCGCAGCAGAAAATACACCGCGCCGCATCCGTACGGCACTCATCCCCCTTAGCGATAGCTCCCGCCGGACATATCGAGGCGCACAACCCGCAATGCGTACACTGCGACTCATCACCCGCAGGGACGCCGCCTTTCCGCTTGGCACGCATTGCCCGCGCCGCTCCCCACAGGAAACGCACCCTCCTCCACCAACCGTCCTCCGTACGCCCGATACACCCCAAATCCACCTCCTCTGCCCTCTCCGCCTGCAACTTCTTCGCCATCTCCGCCCCGAACCGTTCCGCCTGCGCGACATCCTCCGCATCCGGACGCCCGACGGCAATGGGATAGCGACCGGTGCTGTACGAATGCTCCCCGACGAACGTCCCTCCGCCGACCACGGCAAACCCGCTCCCGCGCATCCACTCCCCCAGCTCCGTCAGCGCCGCTTCGTAATCCCGGTTGCCATAGACCACCACGGCCACCCCTTTCGCTCCCCGGGAACTTATCTTTCCCATCCGCTCCTTCGCCAACCGCGCCACATGCCCTCCGTAAACCGGCACACTGAAAACCGCCACCGCATCCGCAGGTATCTCCCGCTCGACCGCTCCCGGCAACGTCACGTCAATCACCTCATACTCCCCGCCCATTCCCCGCACCACCGCCTCGCCGACTTTCCGCGAAGTCCCCGTCGGTGAAAATGTAATCAAATAGGTCTTCATATTTCTTTTTCCGGCAAATATACGCAAAATTGCCTAACCCTCCCTGGTTTTCAGCGCATTTCTTCCTGTTTTCTTCGGGTATGCTTAACCATTAACTCCTTATCATCTCCTTATTAACTCCTTATCATCTCCTTATTAACTCCTTATCATATTCTTATAAAATAAGGAAATGATTAGGAGATAAATTAGGATTAAATAAAAAATAATAGTATATTTGACTCGAAGAATAGTGAAAGCAAAAACAGATAAAACAACGAAGAAAATATGAAAGTAAAGGTAGCAGGAACAGGATTGCTGAGCGGAAAAATCGGGAACATGATTTATTACGTCATGGACGGGAAACAATATGTGCGCCGCATCGGTATACCCGGCAAGGAAAGGAAGACAACAAAAGAAAACATGACTTCCAAACAAAAGAGCAACTTGACGCGCTTCGGAGGCGTGCAGCGTTACTACGCCTATTTCCGCCAGCATATCGACGCCACCATCTGGAAAACGGCAGGGGATGCGGCGCATGCCCGCGCCATCAACCTCTTCCATAAGACGAACGGGCACTGCTTCGACGACAAAGGCAGGTTGGTGGACTTGGCAACCTTCAAATTCTCGCACGGGGAACTGCTCCTGCCGCGCAACATCGCCGTGGTGCGCGACGGGGACACTTTCCGCGTCACCTGGGAGGAGGAACGCCATGAACGCAACGCCGCCCCCTCCGACCGCCTGTGCGTGGGGCTGGTGTACGGCCGTTTCCCCGATTCTCCCCACCTCGCCCTCGAAGTCTCCGGCACCCGCGGTGACCTCCGCGGAGAGTTCCGCCCCGACAAGGACTATGACAGCCCCCTGCACATCTACTGCTTCTGGGCGCGCGAGGACGGATCCGCATTCTCCGAAAGCATCCATTTCCTCGCGGAGGGGAAAATAACCGGCAAGTTGGAGGTGATATGATACGTTTGATGTTTTTCATGCAGCAATTCCCGGGATTCGGAGGGATAGAAACCGTCACTTCGAACCTGGCGGCATATCTGCACAAGGACATGGAGGTGTATGTTTTCGCCTTGAAAAAGGTAAGCGGTATGCCGGTGCCTGAGGGATTGAAAGGGATTTTCATCCCGGGCAGCCGGAAAAGGTCGAAAATCACGAGGTATTACAATGAAGTGGTTCGCCGTCACGGAATCACGCACGTGATATCGCAGGGCGGATTTTCCAAGTTTACGAAGGTCGTGCTCAATCCCGGACGGGACAAGGCGGTGAAGGTAATTACGGCGCTGCACGGTATGCCCGGGTATGAGTCCCCGGAATTTGAGTTGTTGCCTCAAACACTGGCTGCCAGAGCCGGGAGGGGGTTCCAATGGAAATTATACGGGTGGCTGGGAGTGACGGAAAAAGTGTTGGCGATGAAAAAGAGGAAGTATTGCCGCCGCTTTTCCGGTTCGTTCAGGAGGGCATGCGTAGAGGGTGACCGGATGGTTTTGCTGTCCGAGGGGTATATTGAAAGTTTTATAGCTTCTTACGGCGTGGAGCGGTACAGGGAGAAAGTGGTCGCCATCCCGAACCCCTGCCCGACGAAGTATGAGGCAGTTGTTCCGGCGGCAAAGGAATCCAAGGGAAACGAGGTGTTATACGTGGGGCGCCTAAGCAGGGAAAAGAACGTGGACTGCCTGCTTGAGGTGTGGTCGAGCATCGGGAAGAGGGCAGGATGGACGTTCAGTGTTGTGGGTGACGGACCGGCAAGGCAGGAACTGGAAGCGCTGGTCAGGGAGAAGGGCATCAGGGAGGTGGTCTTTGAAGGATATAGCGTCGAGCCGGAACGGTTCTACCGGAGGGCAAAAGTGCTACTGCTGGCATCGGAGTTCGAAGGACTGCCGATGTGCCTCCTGGAAGGGGAACGGTTCGGTGTGGTGCCTGTCTCTTTCGATATCAGCGCGGGCGTGCGCGACGCCGTCGGCGACGGGGGCGTGATTGTGCCGGACAGGAATGCCGCGGGAATGGCTTCCGCCGTGCAGGAATTGATGGAACGTGAGGAGCATTGGGAGGAGATGTCGCGACGGGCGTTCGAACATTCCCGGAAGTTCTCCGTGGATGCCATCGGCGAGCAATGGAAAAGGCTTATTATGAGCCTGTGAGGCGGGGAGAGCAGTAGAGGAAAGAGTATAAAAAAGGAGCGGGCTTTCATCCGCTCCTTTTTATTTCCGGGTTGCCGGGTGTCCGGGTTATTTGAAATAACGGTTGAACAGCCCTTCGAACCCTTTGCCGTGGCGTGCCTCGTCCTTGCACATTTCATGCACGGTGTCGTGGATGGCATCGAGGTTGAGTTTCTTCGCCAAGGTGGCGATACGCTTTTTGTCCTCGCAAGCGCCGGCTTCGGCTTCCATTCTTTTCTTGAGGTTGGTCTTGGTGTCCCATACGCATTCGCCCAGGAGTTCGCAGAATTTGGCAGCGTGCTCCGCCTCTTCCCATGCGTAGCGCTTGAACGCTTCCGCCACTTCGGGATAGCCTTCGCGGTCAGCCTGACGGCTCATGGCGAGGTACATGCCCACTTCGGTGCATTCGCCGTTGAAGTGTGCCCGCAAGCCTTCCAGTACTTCGGCATCGACGCCTTTTGCCACCCCGATGACATGCTCATCGACAAAGGTCAGGGCGCCTTCGGTTTCCTGCATTTCCTTGAATTTCTCTCTCGGAACTTTACACTGGGGGCAGAATGCGGGTGCTTCTTCGCCTTCATGCACGTATCCGCATACGGTACAGATGAATTTTTTCATGTTCTTTTGTTTATTTGTTATTACTCTTACTAAGATATAGGGACAAAATTAGTTTCTTTTCCCGAAATATGCAACCTTTTCCTGTGGCGTCGCGTAGAAATCCACAAATAGAACAAACCATTAAATTTTTAAGTCATGAAAAAAGAGAAGAATAACCAAATCACTATGTGCCCCCTCCCCTATGCAGAAGACGCTTTGGAGCCGCATATCAGCAAAAAGACAATCCGATACCACTATGGCAAGCACCTTGCCACCTATGTGGAGAACACCAACAAACTGAAAGCAGGCACCGAGTTCGAGGATATGCCGCTGGAGGACATCGTGAAGAAGGCGACGGGCGGGTTGTTCAACAATGCGGCGCAGGTGTATAACCACTGTTTCTATTTCGAGGGGCTTAACGCTCCGGGCAAAGGGAAACCGATGCCCAAGACCCTGGAACTGATTGAAGCCACTTTCGGCGATTTCGAGACGTTCAAGGAGAAGTTCACCCAGGCGGGCACGACGCTTTTCGGTTCGGGATGGGTGTGGCTGATGCAGAAAGGCAAGAAACTGGAAATCATTGCCCTGCCGAACGCGGAGAACCCGCTGAAGGAGAAAAAGCATCCGCTGCTGACGATGGACGTGTGGGAGCATGCCTACTATTTGGATACACAGAACGCCCGCGCCAAGTATATTGAGAATTTCTGGAAAGTGGTAGACTGGAAAGTGGTGGAAGGACGATTGAAATAATCATGAATCCCTTTTTCGGGGGCCGGCCGCTCAGGAAGCGGTCGGCTCTTTTTGTTCTCCGGGCTGCCTGTCGGCGAGGGTGAGCAGAGGGAAGCGGAGGTAGGCGATTTTTCCCTCTTCCAGCAGGATACGGATGCACGTGAAAAGCTGTTCACGGGGGACATCGATATCTTCTATCAAATTGCGCACTCCCCGCTCACCTGTCCGCAAGCGGTCGATGATGAGTTGCTTGACCTCCTCCCGGGAATATCCTCCCGCGTCTTTCTTTTGCGCCAGGCAATGGTCGCACATCCCGCAGGGGCGGTGTTCGTACTGTCCGAAATAGCGCATGAGGTAGAGCTGGCGGCAGGTGTCCTCTTCCTCAATATAGCCTGCCATCCGGGCTATCTTTTCGGCGTAGGACTCCCGGCGGTCCTCGTAGGCTTCGCGCCCGATGTGGAGGTAGGATGCCGGCACCCGCGCCTGGTGGTAGAGGATGTAAGGGTGATCGTTGCCGGGTATATAGCTGATGATTTTACGCCGCGCCAGCGCAAGAAGCGCCTGATAAATCTCCTCATGGTCTGCCCCCAGGCGGTCTGCCATGAGTTGTTCGTCCACGTAGGCGTATTGCACGAATATACCGGAATAGTGGCGGAGCAGGTACTCCACAAGGCGTTCCAGCAAGAGGGAGCCCAGTTCGATGCGGTAAAGTTCACCGCGCAGGACGAGGAAACTGACCCGCGAGCGGGCGTGGATGTCGGTGGTACATTCGAGATAGCCCGCCATCTGGAGAATGTTAAGGGCGGAATAGAAGGGCACGTATTCCATGCGGTAGGTTTCCATAAAAAGTTCGGGGTTGAACTCAAAGGCATATCCCCCGCCTGTCCCCTCTTCGATTTGAAAAAAATCCCCGAGGTTGCGGTACACCTGCTGCACATATTTGCGTTCCGGGAAGTTTTCTTGGATTTTCCGCTTGAAGCGTGCCAGTGTTCCCCGGCTGTAAAGCAGCACGGCATACGCCTTTTTGCCGTCCCTTCCGGCACGCCCCGCCTCCTGGAAATAAGCCTCCGGACTCTCGGGGATGTCGAAGTGGAGCACCAGGCGCACGTCGGGCTTGTCGATGCCCATGCCGAAAGCGTTGGTGGCGACCATCACAGGGACGTCACCCGATTTCCAGGCGTCCTGCCTGACACTACGCTGATGGGAAGATAGCCCGGCATGGTAGAACTCCGAGCGGATGCCATGCTCATTGAACAGTTTTGCCAGTTCTTCCGCCCGGGCACGCCTACGGACATATACGATGGAGGAGCCGCTGACACGGGAGAGGATATGGCAGGCTTCCTGGTGCCTGTCCGTCGCCTTCCGCACGACGTAGGAAAGGTTTTCCCGCCGGAAACTTTTGGAGAGGACGTGGGGAGCGGCGAATTTCAAACGGAACTGGATGTCCTCCGCCACCCGCGGCGTGGCGGTCGCCGTCAGCGCCAAAACCGGCACAGACGGGAAGAACTCCCGAACTTCGGCAATTCGGAGGTAAGAAGGGCGGAAATCATAGCCCCACTGGGAAATGCAGTGCGCCTCATCCACCGCCAGCAGGGAGACCTCCATCGTCTTCAAACGCTCCCGGAAGTAAGCGGACGTCAGGCGTTCGGGCGAGATGTAGAGGAATTTCACCTTACCGGCCTTCGCTTTGTTTAGGGCGGATTCCGCGTCGTCGGGGAGCATGCCGGTGTAGATGGTCTCCGCCCCGATGCCCCGCTTGTTCAAATCCTCGACCTGGTCCTTCATCAAGGCGATGAGGGGCGAGATGACGAGGCAAAGTCCCCTGCCCATAAGCCCCGGTACCTGGTATGTGATGGACTTCCCTCCGCCGGTCGGCATAAGAGCGAGCGTGTCCCTGCCGGAGAGGACGGAGCGGATGATGTCCTCCTGCAAAGGACGGAAATTGTCGTAGCCCCAATAGCGCTTTAAAACGTCGCGGATATCCATAAAATACTTTTGTCAGTGTGACAAAGGTACAAATAAATTGGATTTTGAAAATTATTTCGTACTTTCGCCTTCTCATAGAAATGGATTGACTCGAATGAAATTGACCGCTTTTATTATCGCCGCTGTGCTGTTCGCTTCCTGCCAACAGGAAAAAAGCAAGGAAATGCCCGTTGTTCAGGTATTCGATTATATATTGTATCCTTCGGAAATCGCGGAGTACCTGCCCAGCAACATCACGGCAGAGGACAGCATGGTCCTGTCGCAGAACTACATCACCCATTGGATTACACAGAAGCTGCTGTTGCAGAAAGCCATCGAGAACCTGCCTGAGCAACAGGACAACATCCAGAAGCGGGTGGAGAACTACCGGACTTCACTGATGATTCACCAATACAGACAGTTGCTGATGGCACAACGCATCAAAGACAACATCGACGAGGAGAAGATACGGGATTATTACGAAAAGAACGGAAGCAATTTCATTCTCTCCACCCCCATCGCCAAAGCGGTGTTCTTCATGCTTCCCAAAGGCGCGCCGAACATGAAGGAGGTGAGGAAATGGTTTCTCTCCGACAAGGCGGAAGACCAGGACAAGCTGGAGGATTATTGCCTGACGAACGCGCGGAAATACGACAAATTCAATGACAGCTGGGTGGAGGTCAATCACTTGCTGAACTTAATCAACGAGGAGGGAAGCCAGCTGATGAAAGACATCAAGACCCATAAGAAGATAGAACGGAAAGACAGTAATTTTTACTATTTCCTGAAAATCAATGACTGGCAGGCGGACAATACGGTGGCGCCCTTGAGTTATGTGCGGGAAGACATCATCCTTATCCTGAGAAACCGGACAAGGCTGGAGTTCGAGAGCGAACTGGAAAGGCAAATCAATGAAGAAGCACGCCGGAAGAATTTCGTGAAAATATTCTAAACAACCCTCTATATGAAAAAGTACCTATGGTTATCGGTTTCGTTGGTGTTATGCAGCACGGCGTTCGCCCAAAAAAATGTGGTGGACAAGATTGTGGCTATCGTTGGCGAGGAGATTATTTTGAAATCGGATATTGAAAACGCTTACCTACAGGAGCAGGGGCAGGGACTGGTGTCCTCCTCCGCCGACTACCGAACGGAATTGCTGGAAAGGCAACTGGTACAGAAGCTGTTGATGGCACAAGCACAAATCGACAGTATCTTCGTGACAGAGGATCAGGTGGAGAATGCCGTGGAGCGGCAAATCGAGTTCTTTATCGGCAATGCCGGTTCGAAAGAACGCCTGGAAGCCTATTTCGGGAAGCCGATAGAGGAAATCAAGGACGATATGCGCGCGCCTTTCCGGGAACGGTTGATTACGGAACAGATGCAGCAGAAAATCGTGGAGAAGATACGCATCACCCCCTCCGAAGTGAGGAGCTATTTCAAGAAGTTGCCGAAGGACAGCCTGCCGGAAATGCCGGACCGTTATGAGTTGCAGCAGATTGTACTCCGTCCCCGCATCAGCGACGCGGAAAAAGAACGCATCCGGGAGCGCCTGCGCGAATTTCGGGAACAAATCCTGAACGGGGAGAAAACGTTCAACACGCTGGCGGTGCTCTATTCGGAAGACCCGCAATCGGCAGTCCGGGGCGGAGAATTGGGATATATTCCTCGCAACCAGTTGGATCCTGCCTTTGCGGAAGCGGCATTCAACCTGAAGCTAGGAAGGATTTCGAAAATTGTGGAATCCGAGTTCGGCTTCCATATCATCCAACTCATCGACCGGCAAGGAGATAAAATCAATGTGCGCCACATCCTGCTGCAACCGAAGATAGCCGATGAGGAGAAAGAGGAGGCGTTGCACCATCTGGATACCATCCGCCGGTATATTGTGGACGGCAAAATGACTTTCGAGGAGGCGGCAGCTTATTTCTCTTCCGACAAGAAGACCCTGAACAACGGCGGCCTGGTGGCAGACCCGCAGACGGCGGATTCACGGATTGCCCGCGCCAATATTCCTGGAGAGACAGCACGGGAAATCAACAAGCTGAAAGTGGGGGAAATATCCATGCCTTTCGTCTCCCACTCGGAAAGAGGACAGGAGGAATATAAAATCGTCAAAGTGAAGGCGTTTTATCCCCGTCATCAGGCAAACTTGGAAGAGGACTGGCAGAATTTCGAACTGATGCTGACCGAGGAGAAACAGATGAGCAAATTGGAAAAGTGGATCAAGGAGAAGCAAGCCAACACATACATCCACATCGATGAGGAGTACCGCAACGGGAAATTCAGATACGACGGGTGGATAAAATAACAGATATCAAGTAAGTGTCATGGAAGAGCAAACGAAACAAATCGACCGACTGAAGGAAACATACGGACGTCTGAAACAGGAGATTTCGCGCAAGATTGTCGGTCAGGATAAGGTGATTGATAAAATACTGGTGTCCATTTTCAGCAATGGACACTGCCTTTTAATCGGCGTGCCGGGATTGGCAAAGACCCTGATGGTTACTGCCGTTTCCGAAGTGCTGGACCTGAAGTATAATCGTATACAATTCACGCCCGACCTGATGCCGTCGGACATCATCGGGACGGAGATACTGGATACCTCGAAGGAGTTCCGCTTTATCCAGGGTCCCTTGTTTGCCAACATCATCCTGGCGGACGAAATTAACCGCACGCCGCCCAAGACGCAAAGCGCCCTGTTGGAAGCCATGCAGGAACGCGAGGTGACGGCGGCGGGAACGACACGCCGCTTGTACCAGCCGTTCTTCGTACTGGCAACGCAGAACCCGATTGAGCAGGAGGGTACTTATCCCCTGCCGGAAGCGCAATTGGACCGTTTTATGTTCAGCGTGGTGCTCGACTACCCCGCCCTGGAGGAGGAAATCGCCATCGTGGAAAGCACGACGGGGCAGCAGCAGCCGAAGTTGGAGAAGATACTTTCAGGGGAGGATATCCTGAATTACCAGGCGGTCATCCGGGAAATTCCCGTCCCGCGGCATATCACGGAATATGCCGTCAAGCTGGCGGCGAAGACGCGTCCCAGACAACCCCTCGCCCACCCGCTTGCCAACCAGTATCTGAACTGGGGGGCAGGTCCCCGCGCGTCACAGTTTCTCATATCGGGTGCCAAGACAAACGCCGCCCTGAACGGGAAATACGCTCCCGACATCGAAGATGTGAAATGCGTGGCGGAATCTATTCTGCGGCACAGGATATTCAAGAATTATAAGGCGGAAGCGGAGCATATCCGGGTGGAAGACCTGATTCAAGAGTTTATCAAATAATATATCCATGACGCGTATCGCCTGCCTGCTCTTCTGTATCTGTGTTCTCGGATTCAAATCCCATGCCCAGCAAAAAACACAAATCAATATCCTGAATTCGGATTCGCTGGTGGTGGCGAAAAGCGGAGAGAAAGCCAACCGTTTCATCGGAAACGTGCAACTCCGGCATCAGGACATGATGATGACATGCGACAGCCTCTACCAATATGCCGACAGCAATTACATCGAAGCTTTCGGGCGCGTCCATGCCGTGCAGAACGATACGTTGAACCTTTGGGGGGATTGGGTGTATTACAACGGGAATACGGAGAAGGCACGCGTCAGGAGAAATGTCGTCATGCAAGACCCGCAAATCACACTGACCACGGATTTTCTGGATTATGACGCGGGGCAGCGCATCGGGTACTATTTCAACGGCGGTACCATCAAAGACAGCATCAATACGCTGATCAGCGACGAGGGATATTATTTCCTGCCCGTCCACGAGATGTTTTTCAAGGACAGTGTCAAGGTGTACACGCCGGAGTATACGCTCTATTCGGATACGCTGAAATACCACACGGAAAACAAAATCATCACTATCGTAGGACCGACAACCATCATCGGGGAGAACCGGACATTGTATTCGGAATACGGGTGGTACAACACCCTGACTTCGCATGCGGAACTCTACAAAAACAATACGCTCACCTACAATAATTACATCGGCAGTTCGGACACCTTGGTGGTGGACAGCTTGGACGGCACTGCCGTCATGCGGCGGCATATCCATTTGTATGACACGGTGAATAAAGCGATTGTGGAAGGAAATTACGGAGAGGTACTGAAAAATAACGAGTATGCTTTTGTCACGCAGGAAGCGCTATTGATTCTGGTCGGAGAGGCGGATTCGCTTTTTGTACACGGGGATACCCTTTCCATCAGTAAGGACTCTGTCGGTAACCATGTCATGAAAGCCTATCATCATACGAAGTTTTTCAGCAGGGATTTGCAAGGAGTGTGCGATTCTATCGCCTATCCTGTGGCGGACTCGACGATTTATCTCTACGAAACCCCTATTGTCTGGGCAAGCGGCAATCAATTGACTGCAACAAATATCAGTATGCACATGACGGATAATCAGGTGGACCGTTTTTTCTTGAAAAGCAAAGCAATGATGGTGAACCAGGTGGATTCTACGATGTACAAACTCCTCCCCGACCAGCGCGGCGTGCTGTTCAATCAAATCAAGGGACGGGACATCACGGGTTACGTCCGAAATAATGAATTATACATGATACTGGTGGACGGCAGCGGAGAATCCATTTTCTACCCCGATGACAAAGGATTTATCATCGGTTTGAACAGAGCCACCAGTTCAATGATACGAATTGAACTGGAAGAAAGGAAAATCAAAGACATTACATTCATCACCAAACCGGAAGGTAGTCTGAACCCGCTGTTCATGGTCAAGCCGGAAGACCGGCAGCTCAAAGATTTCCAATGGCATATCGAAAAGAAGCCGATGAAAAAGGAGGATATTTATAAGTAATCCCCCTACTCCTCTTCAAAATAGGTCGAATAACGGTTCCAGAAGTTCTCGTTCTCACGGATATCCTCGTAATAGGTGCGCCCTTCTATGATTTGCGGTTCCGTCATTCTCACACGGGTCGTGACGAACTCCATGCTCCCCTCCACCGGAAGCTTACCTTCATTGTAAGAATATTTGATATTCACCCCACTCAAGAAATAGACCGAACGTAACTTTTTGTAAGTCGTCGTTATCTGCGTCTTCACTTCGCTCCGAGGTTCCTCATCGATGGCAATAAGCTGGCGTCCCAGTGCATTGAAATCGCGTGAAGTGATATTCACGACATTCTTCAATACAGCGAAATCCTTGAGATTTATATAGATTTCTCCGGAATAGGTCAAGACGGAAGGAATGCCTGCCGTAGAGAGAGACGGTTTGACAGCAGTGTAGGAAATGATTTGCACGGAGTCACCTTCATACAAGGTCTTGGCTTTTCCGGTGAGTTTATAATCCCGGGAATTGACGATGTCCAACACGTTGCGTGTATGGCGCACGATATCAGAGGTCAGAATGTCATCTATGCAGGTCAAGCCGTCGAATACGGAGACTGCCGGTTGATTGCGACGCACTTCGTTGTATTTGTAACGAATGTTTTTAAAAGTAGTCTCCACATCAGTACGGTTATACCCTTCCGCATCGTAAATGGTGACTGTGGCTTCCTTGACTTTTTCTTCTTCCACCCGACTGAAAGCATGTTTGAAGTAGCCTTCGTAGTTGTAGGGAGTGCTAATGTAGTTTTTATTAATATGGGAAACGACATTCTGCAACATCTTCTTGTAAATCAGCAACTGTCCGTAAACATCCACTTCCCCGATGCCATAAGTGACCGGACGCAAGCGAATAATGAAATCAGGGTTGCCCTGAAACTCGTGGGCTTTGTACTCTACCGTGGCATAACCGACAGCGGAAACCCGCACTTTATGGAGAGCGTATTTAGGAGGAATGGAAAGTTCGAATTTGCCGTCCATATCGGAAGCCACACCCGCCACCGTACCAAGCAATCCCAAATTCGCAAACGGGATGGGTTCTTGCGTTTGCGCGTCTATCACTGTGCCTCTCAAGACCAACTTGTCATCCTGTTGTGCATACCCCGTCATATAAGTGCCTATCCAAAAAAGGAGGCATAACATCCATGTTTTGCGTGCCATCTTTCTGTTCTTTTTAGTAATTCCGCATGGTTTTGCGCGGTGTTTCTATTTTAATTTTATATATTTGCCCCAAAGTAAGCAATTATAAGGCGAAAAACAAAATAAGTTTGTAACAATTAAAGTTTTAAAGGATGGGAAAAACAGTATCATACATCGGTTTGGCGCTTCTTATCAGTTCTTTATTAGGCTCTTGTGTTTCCAAAAAGAAGTATGAAGAATTGGCCAGGGCAAAGCGGGAATCGGACCGCAACGTATCGGAGTTGAAACGGGAAAAAAGCCGTCTGGAAAAAGACTTGCAAAACGCAAAGGATGATTTTAATACCATTCGTTACAAATTGACGGAGAACAATGCCGGCAAAGATAAAACCATCGACCAGTTGTACACGCAATTGCGCTCACTGGAAAGCAAGCAGGTGGAATTGAAATCGGAATTGAGCAACGTGGCGGACCAGATTAAAACAACCACACAATCCACCGGAGAACAAATCGCATCATTGGAAAGCACATTGCAGAAAGTTACCGCCGACCGGGACCAGTTGCGTCGGCAATTAACGGAGGTACAAACCGAACTGGAATTCGAGAACCGGAAAATGAAAAGCGAATTGGAAATAGCTGCCGCCCAAGCGGAAGGCAAGGAGGCGGAAATCGAAAAATGGAAGAAAGACTATGAGGAGATGAACAAGAAACTGAACTGGATTCGCAAGACCAAAGCCGAAGCAGACGCAGAAATCAAGAAATTGACGAATCAGGTGAATCTGTTGAAAAAAGAATTGTCTAAATAAAGATGCTGTATATCGTCGGGGGAATCATAGGGCTGCTACTCGTAGTTGCCCTATTTACTTATCTGAATAATAGAAAAAGCGGCAGAGAGGAAGAGGTAAAAGCACCGCCTGCGGACTGCTGCGGAGCGCATGCTATCTGTGAAAAAGGACTGAAAAAAGCGAACCTGCACATCGACTATTTCGATGATGAAGAGTTGGATGTCTGGAAACATACGGATGCGGATGCCTACTCGGACGAGCAGATAGATCAATTCCGGGAAATCCTCTATACGCTCCGCCCGGAAGAGTTGGAAGACTGGTTGGTCAGTCTGGAAAAAAGAGAAATCGCCTTCCCTACCGTACTGCGCCCGGAAGCCTACGACCTGTTGCCTTGAGCGTCCGTGCGCTTCAATACTTCCCGGCTTAACCGGCATTGCAGGCAGCGGTGTTTTTCGCAGTATTCCCTGGAAATCTCAATCAACGCCTGGGTTTGCAACCCGGAACGGATAGCATGGCGGGAGTCCGTCCACGCCCGGACAATATAGTTTTCTTCAGGCGGACACGCTTCCAACCAAGTCAATGCCTTTTCCTGCAACTGCTCCTCTCCCCTTTCATGACCGTACAAAAACATAAAAGGAACTACCGCATTAATCAAGAGGATTCTCTTGGCGGATTCCCCTAACCGGTGAGGGTATTTTTCCGCCGGAATACCCGGACGATAATGCTCTTCCCAATAAGGGGAAACCTGTATGTCCAGCAACTTCTCCGCCTCTTTCCAAGTGGAAGCCTGCAATATTCGGGAAGATAATGCTGCGAATCGAGGCACCAGAGAGGCAAACAATGCTAATCGCAAGGTCGGAAAGCTCGCCGGACGCATACGCATGAATTTCCATTGTGCGGGATTCATCACTTGTAATTCGTGCTTGTGCCGTAAATGGGCAAATTCCTGTTGCAATTTCCTGACATATTCGTCCTCTTCCGCCGCCGACAAAAAACCTGCACACCCCAACAGCAAGGCCTCTACGGAAAGCGGTTTGTCAGCATAACGCAACAGAATACGGTGAGGCAGCAAAAGAGACAGTTGATAGAAGGGCTCCGCATTCACATTCCCGGTCCAATATTTGCACACGAGGCGGTAGAAACACTCTTCCCAATCGTTGAGAGTTTGGTCCATCATGAGTTTGATGTCCCTGCATTTTCGCTCCAGGCGTTCTATCGCCATGGATTGAAGGACCATTTGAAAATAAGATTCATCGATTCGGTCTAAAGCATACCGGCAACCGGGACGAACGGGACTGGCATCCATATAAAGATATTCCCGATACAACTGCTCGGCATACTCCAATACCAGCGTCTCAATCTCCCTTCCCCGGCTGTCATATATCTTTGTATCGGCTTCCTGCACTACGGAAAGAATGACATTGTCGTAGGCAGAATCTCTGTCGTGCCCGTGCTTGTGCCAGTCGCTGTTGCGGCAATGCACCTCCACATTGCCTGCCCACTCTACCCCGTCGATGCGGATTCGAGCATTGAAAAAATCCGGACCGGCATCCCGGTTTAGCCTTCCGGGATCGGATATTTCAACCCGTTTGCCGGAAACCGTACGAAATTCCCGGCTGTTAAACAGGGTATTGCCCCACACGTATTGCAAGAAATCTTCTTTCATAAGCCTGCATATTTTTCTTGAAACAATATTAATGCAATTTTCACAGACATCCAATAAATTCATGAAAAATCAAACAAATTCATGGAGCATTTCGTACAATTATAGTATTTTTGCGAGAGTTTGATGATAAAATAAGTAGTAAATAAAAATAATATGGAAGAAATCAAAAAGACCGAAGAGAGGAAAGACAAGATGATGGTCATCGCAATAGCCGGCTTGTCTGTGATTTTAGTGGCTCTGTTTATTTTCTTTATGATGGAAAGAGCGGAAAACAAGAAGCACGTGGAAGCCATTCGTCAGGAAAAAGAGTTGCTGCAACAGGAACTGACGGAACTCAGCCACAATTACGACGACCTGAAAACGAATAACGACACGTTGAACGACAGATTGTTGAAGGAACAGGAAAAGATAGCCACCTTAATCGAAAAAATGAAGAAATTCAGGGACAATTCGTATGCTGAAATCAACCGTTACAAGAAAGAGGTAGGCACGCTGAAGACGGTATTGCGCAGCTATGTGGTGCAAATCGATTCACTCAACCAATTAAACCGAAAACTGGCACAGGAGAATACGGAAGTGCGGAAACAGATGAGTTGGGTGCGGGAACGCAACCAAAAACTGGAAAACGCCCAGAAAGACATGAAAGAGGTGATTGCCCGCGCCAGTGCATTGCGGGTAGAGAATTTGACCGTATACCCCGTCAATAAGAACGACAACGAAGTGAATTGGAAAAAATGCTTCAACCTGAAAGCGGAATTTGCCATTGCCAAAAACATTACAACCAAACGCGGGGAACGTACCGTGTATCTACGCTTGAAACGCCCAGACGACAAAGTCATCGCTTTCAGCGAGAAATCGTTCTTCAAGTATCAGAACGTCTCTCTGACCTATTCCGCCAAGCGCGTCATCACCTATGAGGGGGAACGCCTCGAAATGGCAATCTATTGGCCCAACGACGGCAGCCTCGTCAAAGGAAAGTACACTGCGGAACTGTTCTGTGACAACGAAATGATCGGAAGCACCGAGTTCTTATTAAAATAACGATAATCAAACCTTAAACACATAATATTATGACAGACATAGAAATAGCAAGCCAAGCAACCTTGCAACCTATCGCACAGATTGCCCAAAAATTGGGTATAGACACGGATTCCATCGAGTTATATGGAAAATACAAAGCCAAACTTCCGTTGGACTTAATCGATGCGGAAAAGATGAAAGGCAAACACCTGATTCTGGTATCCGCCATCTCTCCCACTCCGGCAGGAGAAGGGAAGACCACGATATCCATCGGTTTGACGGAAGGCTTGAACCGCATCGGCAAGAAAACGACCGTCGTGTTGCGTGAACCCTCTTTAGGACCCGTATTCGGCATTAAAGGAGGAGCGACCGGCGGAGGCTACTCGCAAGTGTTGCCGATGGAAGACATCAACCTGCACTTCACGGGCGACTTCAATGCCATTGAAAAAGCGCACAACTTATTGGCAGCCTTAATTGATAACAACGTACAAAGTAAAAACTCTTCTTTAGGTCTTGACCCGCGTACCGTGACCTGGAAACGGGTAATGGACATGAACGACCGCTCCCTGCGCCATATCATCGTAGGTTTGGGAGGTACAACCTCCGGCATACCGCGCGAAACCGGATTCGACATCACGGCAGCTTCCGAAATCATGGCTATTCTGTGCTTGGCGGAAAGTTTTACGGACTTAAAAGAGAGGTTAGGCAACATCTTCATCGGTTATACCTACGACAAGAAACCGTTATACGCCCGCGACCTGAAAGCCAACGGCGCCATGGCAGCTTTATTGAAGGATGCCATCAAACCGAATTTGGTTCAGACCATGGAAGGCAATCCTGCCATCATCCACGGCGGACCGTTCGCCAACATTGCACAAGGCACCAACTCCATTCTGGCAACGAAAATGGGCTTGTCGCTTTCCGACTTTGTAGTAACGGAAGCAGGCTTCGGCTTTGACCTGGGAGCTGAAAAGTTCTTTGACATCAAGTGCGTGAAAGCCGGTTTGAACCCAAGTGCCGTCGTATTGGTAGCCACTGTTCGCGCCCTGAAATACCACGGAGGCGTGAAAATCGAAAACCTGAAAGAGGAGAACACGGAAGCCTTGCGCAAAGGCATGGAAAACTTGGAGAAGCACGTGGAGAATATGAAAAAATTCAACATCTGCCCCATCGTCGCTTTAAACAAATTTGTCACCGATACGGATGCTGAAATTCAAATCATCGCCGACAAATGTAAAGAACTGGGAGTGCCGATGGAAGTGGCGGAAGTATGGGCAAAAGGCGGCAAAGGAGCGGAACGTCTGGCGGAATTGGCAGCCAAAGTGGCGGAACAATGCGTATGCCAGTTAAAACCGCTGTATGATTGGAATTGGAGCGTAGAAAAGAAAATAGAAACCATCGCCAAGGAAATATACGGTGCCGCTGCCATTGATTATACCTCACAGGCAAAAAGCGATTTGAAAAAAATCATTGCTCTCGGTCTGGACAAATTGCCGGTGTGTGTGGCAAAAACGCAAAAATCCCTTTCCGACAATCCGAAACTGCTGGGACGTCCGAAAGATTTCATTGTGACGGTACGGCAAATCGAGATTGCCGCCGGCGCCGGATTCGTTATTCCCATCACAGGCGACATCATGCGTATGCCCGGATTGCCCGATAAACCGTCGGCGGAAAACATCGATATCGATGAAAAAGGACATATTACGGGATTGTTTTAAAACATGGAAAAGAATAGAATATGAGGAGTAGCAATATCATGATACTGTTGGCAGGGCTTCTCTTTATCCTCTTGACCGATGCGACATTCGGTCACATGATGAAAAGAATGTGGAAAAAGAAATGGCTACTGTCCGTTTACCTGCTCCATAGTGTGTTCTTCATGATCTCCCTGGTGCTGTACCACCTTTACATCACCAAACTGAAAAGCCCGGAGAGCTACTTCTGGATAGGCAAATTGTTCGGGCTGCTCTTCCTGTTCTATATCCCCAAACTTTTTTATATCTTACTGTGGACGGTCGGACGGCTTTTCAAAAAAGTCTATCCCTCTTTCCACCGTATCATGACGGTTAGTGCCGGCTGTATAGCCGGTGCTTTGTTTTTTATTCTGCTGTTCAGTATTACAGGCGGAAGATACAATTACCGCATCGAGCAAATCGAAGTGCCCATCACTCATCTGCCGGAAACATTCGAAGGCTTTACCATTGTCCACTTGACGGACATTCACTTGGGAAGCTACGGAAAAAGCTACAAAGGCATAGACAGACTCGTAGAGAAAGTCAATGGCTTAAAGCCTGACCTGATTGTCTTTACCGGCGACATGGTCAATAACTTTGCCGAAGAGATGGAACCTTGGATTCCCGTCCTACAACGGTTGCAAGCTCCTTACGGGAAATATGCCGTCACCGGGAATCACGATTACGGGGACTACACACATTGGTCCTCCCCACAGGCGAAAAAAGAGAATATGGAGCAATTCTACCGGAATATGGATGCCATGGGTTTTCGTATGCTACACAATTCCAACATCCCCGTCATCCGGCAAAATGACACATTATGGCTTGCCGGCGTAGAGAACTGGGGAAAGCCCCCTTTTCCCCAATATGGCAACTTGAAAGCCGCACTGGAGGGTATTTCTGCCGGAAACCCGGTTATCCTCCTCTCCCACGACCCCTCCCATTGGAGGCATGAAGTGTTGGGCGTCCCGGTCGCATTGACACTTTCCGGACACACCCACGCAATGCAAATGGGAATAAAAATAGGAAACATGGAATGGAGTCCCTCCCAATACCTGTATCCAGAATACGACGGATTATATCAAGAAGACAACCGCTACCTGCACGTCAGCAGAGGTCAAGGGTATTTGGGCTATCCCGGAAGAATCGGGTTACGACCCGTAATTACTCAACTGATTTTGAAAAAATGAAACGACACCGCATTAGAAATATCCGCTTGCTTGCCGTGTACCTAATCGGCGGAATAATTGCCTCTACCTTTCTTTTCATTGCTTTCATGAATATCTCCTGGAACAATTGGATGATATATCTCTGCCTTGTTACCGCTTTGCTTATCATGGGTGCGGGAGCTATTTATATCGTCTATGACCGCATGCACCGGAAAATCATTTCATTCACCAGACAATTGGAAGCTTCCATTGCCGAACAGAAACAACGCGAAACGGAAATGAACATGGCTTGCCGCATCCAGCAACGCTTTCTGCCTCGTCCTGTTGAACTCCCTGCCTGTATTGACCTCGTGGCGGAACTCCACCAATCGAGGGAAGTAGGAGGCGACTTGTATGACTTTTTCCTCTTGGACCGGCATCTCTATTTTGCCATCGGCGACGTATCGGGCAAAGGGATTCCGGCAGCGCTCTACATGACCTCCATGAGCAAACTCTTTCACTACGTTGCCCAGAACCACGCTTCAACGGCGGAGATTTGCACCATCCTCAACAATCAGATGTGTGACTCGCAAGATGACATTTACGCTACGCTCTTCATTGGAATACTGAATTTGGATACCGGTGTACTAACTTACACTAATGCGGGACACACCTACCCTTTGTGTTTCCGTTCCGAACCTCATATCGACTTCATAGAACAGTATCCGGACGTTCCGGTCGGCATATTGGAGGACTACTCTTTCAACGAGTACACCCATACCTTGGACAAAGGCTGCTCCCTCTTGTTTTACACCGACGGCATCACGGATGCCGAAGATCCATCCGGCTCTTTCTACGGCAAAGAACGTTTGATTGCCTGTGTCGAGGCATGCACACACAAAGCCTCCAAGGAAATCATTCTCACCATCATGGATGAAATCAACACCCACATCTCCACGCGCCGCCAGTCGGACGATTTGACTTTATTGCTGATTAAATATAACGGGGCGGATGCCTGACTAAGTCTTGTGTTGCTTCTTCTTGGCAGCGGGAAACAGGATATTATTCAAAATCAACCGATAACCGGCAGATTGTTTATGCAAATCCAACTCCGTCACCGGATCGCCGACAAAATGCTGGTAATCTTCCGGATCATGCCCACCGAAGAAACTCCACGTTCCTTTCCCATATTCTCCGTGAATATAACGTGCCTCTCCGGCAACTTTATTCTCCCCCATAATCAGCACATTAGACTTGATTAACGACCGCTTGTAAGCCGTCGTCTGCCCCATGAATCCCTTAATCATATTCTCATGGTTTTGGCATAACATGGTCGGCACCGGATCCCACTTAGCCGAAAAATCGAACAACAGGAAATAATCCTCTTTCTCCCCTACCTTCCGGGTTTCCGTCACGTCGATATCCGAATACTCATATACATTCGGATTCATGACCAACTGAAAATCCTTGAAAGCAAACGTCTGGGAGTAGTCGAGTTTCTCCTGTGCATTCGGATCTGCCGGGTCCCCGTCGAACATCACATCACAGATATCCACCTCCATCGCTGCCAACGCAATGTCAAACGTATCGGTCGCCGAACACATGGCAAACATGAAACCGCCGTTGGCGACGAAATCCCGGATTTTACGCACGACCGCTTTCTTCAACTCCGAAATCTTGGCATATCCGTATTTTTGGGCAGTTTGCTTATTGGCAGCCTCTTCTCGGCGATACCAATCCATATGGCGGTAATTGCGGTAGAATTTCCCCATCTGCCCCGTAAAATCCTCATGGTGCAGATGCAACCAGTCATACTCCTTCAAGCGTCCGTCCATAATCTCCGAATCATACACCACGTCATACGGAATCTCTGCATACGTCATTGCCAGCGTCACCGCATCATCCCAGGGCTTTTTCTCCTTCGGGGAATAAACCGCGATCTTCGGCGCCTTTTCCAACTTCACAGCATCCGCATTCACCTCCGGCAAGGCAATCTCGGCTAAAATGGATTGCAGGCGGGCGGGAGGAATCACCTCGAAACTCACCCCTTTCAACAGGCATTCCGTCCTCCCCTCTGCATCGAAGGGAAGCACAAAGCTACCTCCCCGGTAATTCAGCAGCCACTGGATTTCATACCCTTTCTTCAAAGCATGGTAAGCCACCCCGTAGGCTTTCAAATGATTGGACTGGGAAGCATCCATCGGAATAAGAATATGATTGGCAAATGCCCCCCAAGCAGAAAACATCCACACGAATAACAATATCACTCTCATAAATCCTCCCTTTAAAAAGGCGCATCGCCCGAATTAATCGCACTGCCGGTTTGACGCATATGTTCGAACTCCTGCTCTAAAACCGGAAATCCTCCATCGCCTCCCTCCCCGTTCATCTTGGACACAAAAGTCTGGGTGACAAATTCTCCCGTGGTAACATTGGACGCAAACGGCGAAGTGGTATTCAAATCCTCGAAACGGGTCAATTCGGCACGGAAACGGAGGTTTATCTCCCCCACCGCGCCGTTACGGTGCTTCGCAATGATAATATTGGCTATCCCTTTCGTGGAATTTCCCTCGCTGTCCGTCTCGATACCGTACTTTTCCGGTCGGTGGATAAACATCACCATGTCGGCATCCTGCTCGATGGCTCCCGACTCACGCAAGTCCGACAGCATCGGCTTCTTGTCCGGACGCGACTCCACGCCGCGGTTCAACTGCGAAAGGGCAATCACCGGAATGCTCAACTCCTTGGCGATAATCTTCAACTGCCTGGATATCAAACTCACCTCCTGCTCGCGGTTTCCCCGCATATCCGCGCCCGCCGTCATCAACTGCAAATAGTCGATAATCAGCACCTGCATCCCCTTCTGCTTCAAACGGCGGCACTTCGCACGTAATTCGAAGATAGACAGCGCTGGCGTATCATCCACCAAGATGGGTGCCTCCACCAATGCCTTGATACGGGCATGCAACTGTTTCCACTCCTCCGTTGTCAGACGTCCCGTCTTTAGTTTCTCCGACTCCAATTCCGTCTCGCTGGCTATCAAACGGGTAACCAGCTGCACTGCCGACATCTCCAAAGAAAAAATCGCCACCGTCTGTTTATGGACAACCGCCATATTCCGCGCCATCGACAGCACAAACGCCGTCTTTCCCATTGCAGGACGCGCAGCCACAATCACCAGGTCGGAAGGCTGCCAGCCGGCAGTCACCTCATCCAACGCAACAAAACCCGAAGGAACGCCGTTGATGCCATCCGGCTTGGATGCCGCCCGCTCAATACCCTTGATCGCCTCTTCGATAATCGGGGCAATCTCCGCCGTATCCTTCTTGATATTCCCTTCGGCAATATCGAACACGTTCTTCTGCGCCTTGTCGATAAGGTCGGACACATCCGTCGCATCGTCGTATGCCAGTTCCTGAATCTCCGTGCACACCCCGATTAACTTGCGTTGCAGGTACTTCTGCACGATAATCTTGCTGTGGAACTCGATATGCGCCGCCGAAGCCACCCGCGAAGTCAGTAGAGAAAGATAATAATACCCACCCACCTGTTCCAACTCGCCGCTCTGCTTCAAAGCCTCGCTCACCGTCAGGATATCCACCGGCTCGTCATTGATACACAACTTCTGTATCGCCCGGAAAATCCGCTGATGGGCATCCTTGTAAAAAGCCTCGGGCTTCAACAAATCCCCCACCACGGCAAAAGCATCCTGTTCCAACATCAGCGCCCCCAGCACCCCCTCTTCCAAATCCACCGCCTGGGGAGGCAGTTTACCATACTCCACCTGCAAGTCCTTCACGCTGTTCTTTCCGTTAAAATCCGTCTTCTTCGCCATAATGATTCTTCCATTCATAAAATAACACCCCTGCTCTTCAACTCCCAAAAACACCGCACGGTGGCATCCACGTCCGCCATGGCGTTATGTGCATTGTCGAACCCTTCGCCGAACAGGAACTGATGCAATTCGGACAACCTGGGATGCTTGAAACCGCGTTTCCCCGGCAACCGGCAATAATTCGTTGCCCCGTGCATGGTGCAACGCTTCGGTTTCAAGAACAGGGAAGTCATCATCCGCATCCGCTCGAACTCCGCCCCCACAATACACTCGTCGAAACTGATATTATGCCCCACCAGCACATGCGCCTTTTCCACCTGCTCCGCAAAATCCTCCAACACCTCCTGCAATGGCAACCCTTCCTTTAATGCCATAGCGGTAGTTATACCGTGCAACTTCGACACCTCCTCCGGTATCGTATATCCTTCGGGCTTCACGATGGCATTCCGGCTCTCCAACCTGTTTCCCGCCTCGTCGCACATAATCCAAGCCAACTGCACCATCCGCGGCCAATTATCCGTTTCGGTCACCGGCGCACCCCAGCGTTTGGGTAATCCCGTTGTCTCTGTATCAAAAAACAAATACATAATTTCTCTTCCTTTTCAATTCAACACCTGATTCTGGTTCAATAAGTTTCCCGCGGCTTCCAAGGCGGCTTGGGAAATCTCCTCCCCGCTCATCATACCTGCAATCTCCCGCACCCGCTCCTCCCGCGTCAATTTACGAATACGCGAAATCGTACTCGTCCGGCTATCCTCCTTGTACACCTTGAAATGGCAATTCCCTGCCGCGGCGATTTGCGGCAAATGCGAAATGCTGATCACCTGCATCCGCCCCGCCATCTCCCTCATCATCTGCGCCATCCGGTGCGCCACCTCCCCCGATAGTCCCGTGTCGATTTCATCGAATACGATTACCGGCAACTGCTTCGTCCCCGAAAGCACATATTTCAATGCCAGCATCACCCGCGAAATCTCACCCCCCGAAGCCACCCGCGAAATCTCGCCAAGCGGCTGGTTCATATTGGCGGAAAACAAAAATCGCACCTCATCGCATCCCGTCGGCGTAAACTGCCCCGAAGGCGCCAGCTCCACCGCAAACTCCGCATGCCGGATGCCCAACTCCATCGTCAAACGCTTCAACTCCCCGCACAACCTCTCCCGTCCCTCCTCGCGCGTCCGGTGAAGCTCCCCGCACAAATGCCGCATCCGCTCCTCCGTCTCCTGTAACCGCTTCTCCAACTCCTCCATCGCCTCACTTCCTCCCTCGATATGCTTCAACTGCTCCTCCAAGCGTTTTCTCCGCTCAATCAACTCGGCAACCGATTCCGCCTTATACTTATACAACAAATCATAAATCACATTCAACCGAGAATGGATAGCCTCGATTCTCCCCTCGTTAAACTCCACACCCTCCGCTTTCCGCGACGCCTCGTCCGCCATATCATTCAACTCGATAATCACCGAATCCAACCGCTTTCCATACTCCACCGCCTCGGGAAACGACTGCTCGATTCCTCCCAAGGCACCCCGCGCATGCTTCAACACGCTCACCACCGACTGGTCGTTCTCCCGGATTTGCCACGCCATCCCTCCCAACGCCGACTTGATGCTCTCCGCATTCGTCAGCATATCCAACTCCTGCTCCAGCTCCTCCTTCTCCCCATCCTGCAACCGCGCCCCCTCCAACTGGCTAAACTGGAACCTCAGGTAATCCCCCTCCTTCTCCGCATCCGCCGCCCGGCTCTTCATCTCCTTCAACTCCACGCTCCACTTCCGATACCGGGCATATAGCCCCCCATACTCCTCCAACAATCGACCGTTCCCGCAAAACGCATCCAACACCTCCGTCTGGTACTCCGGTCTTCCCAACAGCAAAGACTGGTGCTGTGAATGGATATCCACCATAAACTCACCAAAATCCTTCAACAGCTTGTTGTTCACCGGTGTATCATTGATAAACCCCCTGGACTTTCCCTCTGCCGTCACCTCTCTCCGCACGGTCACATGCTCCGCATAATCCAGCTCGTTCTCCTCGAACCACCCCTGCAACCCGTATCCCCCCACGCCATACTCGATTTCCACCACGCACTTCTTCTCCTTATCCATGATGGCGGAGGAATCCGCCCGCTGCCCCAAGGTCAGCCCGATTGCCCCCAACAGAATGGACTTTCCCGCGCCGGTCTCTCCTGTAATCACGGAAAACCCCTTCTCCATATCGATTTCCGTCCGGTCTATCAACGCATAATTATGAATACTGATATGCTCTATCATGACTCTTGAATATATCTGTCCTGGATTTTTTTCTATCGACAAAGATAGATATAAAAGACGGAAAAACAAATGAGTCACTTCCCGGAAAAATTCCGGTACTTCCTTAGGACAACGTAGGGGGCGACTAGGGTTGTCATAAAATCACTCACATTGTCGAAATATCCGGCAACAATGCCCGGACCATTTTATTGAATTTTCTGTATCTTTGTTGCCACGAAAGACATCTATACACAGAAAATTTGAAATATTATCTGTTATGACAAATAAAAAAAAAGCAATATCATTTCTCTGGCAACATTTCCTGCTCCTGATTTCATTGTATCTGATGACCTTGGGAGTCGTTCTATGTGTAAAATCCTCTTTGGGTAGCAGTGTAATCTCCTCGCTGCCGTTTGTCTTTTCGCTGGCGGGACCGATAAGCCGTGTCCCCGAGTGGACAATCGGCGGATACACAATTGCAATGAATTTTATTCTGGTGTTTTGTCAAATACTCATCCTGCGCCGCGCATTCGACCCCATGCAGCTTTTTCAGCTTGTCATCGGATTCGTATTCGGGTGGCTTATAGACCTTAACATGGCACTGACAACCGGATTGGAATGCACGACCTTGCCGTCGCAGATGTTGACCCAATTCGCAGGATGTACTATCATGGGTATCGGCATCGCCTTCGAGGTGCGGTGCAGCTCGGTAACCATGCCGGGTGAGGGTATTTCCATTACCATCAGTCAGGTGACAAAGCGTCCTTTCGCCAAAGTAAAGATATGGGTGGATACGACCCTCGTACTACTCGCCGTTGCCGGATGTTATCTCTTTTTCGGGAGCTGGCAATGGAATGTTATCGGTATCGGAACGCTTTTCGCTATGATATATGTCGGACTGGTAGTGAAACTCATCGCTCCGCATCTGGGTTGGTTCGACCGCCTGCTGGACTATCGCCCGGGCTTTAGGCGTTATCTGTTCGGACTGGCCCGATTTCTATATCGTCGCGGCGGAGCAAAAGAATAAAATGATAATGGAAACAGACAGATTGATATTGAGACCTTGGCGGGAATCCGATGCTGTATCGCTTTTCAGATATGCAAGCGATCCTGACATCGGGCCTATTGCCGGCTGGCTCCCGCACGCCAGTGTAGACGATAGTCTTGAAATCATACGCACTGTATTTGCCTCACCTGAAATCTATGCGGTTGTATTAAAAAATAGCCATGAGCCGGTCGGCAGTTGCGGAATAATGTTTTCCGACAGTCTCCACTCAGCAGATATGAAGCAGGGTGAAGCGGAGATAGGCTATTGGATTGGCAAGCCTTATTGGGGACAAGGTATGATTCCCGAGGCTGTAAAAGCATTACTTTCAAGGTGCTTTAATAAGTTAAGACTTGACGCTGTATGGTGTGGATACTACGAAGGCAACGATAAGTCGAAACGCGTATGTGAGAAAAGTGGATTTAAGTATCATCATACTAATCCGGATATTGTTTCACCTCTTGGAGACAAGCGTACTGAACATTTTTATGTGATGACAAAAGAAGATTACAAGATGATGTATAAGAGGAAAGCTTGAATTTATCTGAAAAATGGAAATAAACAACATTATAATAAAGAGCGGAAAATAAGTATAAAGGATTAAAGCCGACAATGGAAATAAGAAATTTAGAACATACTGATTTTGATACGCTGTTCAACGCCTTTGAACGTGCATTTGCCGACTATGAAGTTCATTTTGACAAGAAAGAAGTCCGTTCCATGCTGCTCCGACGCGGCTATGTTCCCTGGCTATCATTCGCCGCTTTCGACAATGGAGAGATTGTAGCTTTTACTTTAAATGGCATAGGGATATTTAATGGCATTCCTACAGCTTACGACACCGGGACCGGAACAGTCAAGGAGTATCGCGGACAGGGTATCGCCCGGGAGATATTCAGTTATTCACTTCCATTTCTAAAAGAGTCGGGTATCAGGCAATATCTGTTGGAAGTGTTGCAGAACAACAGCAACGCTATCGCAATTTATCGCCGAATGCGATTCAATACCACACGGGAGTTTGCCTGCTACAGGCAATCAATTGATAAAATCAACATATCTGCGGTCGCAGACAATGATTGCATAATCAAACCTGTGGAAATGGATTTTATTCGGCAGGCTCAATCGTTCTGCGATTTCACGCCATCATGGCAAAATAGCATCGAGTCAGTCGAGCGAGGGGAAGCCGAACTTAAATTCCTTGGTGCCACGATTGGCGAAATGCCGGTGGGATACTGTGTGTTTGATCCCGCAACAGGCGACTTGTCGCAGATAGCAGTCAGGGATGAATACCGACGTAGAGGCATTGCGTCCATACTGCTTCAAGAGGCAATTAGATGTATAAAAACAGACTTTGTAAAAGTTCTGAATATCAGTGCCGATAACCAAGTTATGCCCGCTTTTCTCGAACGCAATAATATCTTATTGGCAAGCAGACAGTTTGAAATGTTATTGCAGATTTCATAATGAATTTATACGATTAAAGAACTTGTGAAAATCATATCAATCAGAGAGACCACGACCTGTCTCGAACCAGCAGTTACTATGAAACTACGAATGTCGTGACGAAAAGTGAAATTGCATTAAAATGGAGATACTTGGAAAACAATGAAAGTAGTAGGAATCAACGGGAGTGCCCGGAAAGACGGCAACACAGCTACAATTATCGGCAAGGTTTTTAATGAACTCAACAAGGATGGTGTCGAAACCGAACTTATACAGTTGGCTGATTATGAAATTCAACCGTGTCGCGGATGCTTTGCTTGTAAAGACCGTGGCAACTGCGTGTTTGCGAATGATGGATTTGCAGAGATATTCAACCGGATGGTGGAGGCCGACGGCATAATACTCGGCTCCCCGGTATATTCCGCCGACGTGTCGGCAAAGATGAAAGCTTTTCTGGAGCGCAGTGGTGCTGTAGTCGCAACCAATCCCGGGCTACTCCGCCATAAGGTAGGTGCTTCGGTTGCCGCCGTGCGTCGCGGTGGGGGTATGACAACCGTTGACACAATGAATCACTTTATGCTCAACAAAGAGATGATTGTCGTTGGTTCTACTTACTGGAACATGGTCTATGGCAAGACTGTCGGAGAGGTCCTCAATGATGAGGAAGGCATGGCTAATATGCGCAACCTTGGCGAGAATATGAGATTTATCCTCAAAAGAATAAATTAAAGTAAATAGCTGATTATAGGATTGGTAGCAATGGGTATAAGAAAGCAAAATGAGACAAATGACTTGCCCAACAACGGCGATGCCTTCAATGTTACATTTTATCGGTCGGATTAGAGTTTTACCTGCAAAATTGTCCTTATCTTTGTAACTGATTGTTTGTAAGGTTACGATGAAGTTTGACACAGAACATTCGAAACAGCGATGAACGGTAAGTACAGCCTGCCTGTAGTGAAGGCAGTAGATTTGATATGGACGAGTTTCGACCGCGAGGAAATCAGACGCGGTTATGCCATGCTTATGCAGGCGGCGCAGCAGGGTGATGCCGATGCACTGTGTTTTATCGCCCGGTGCTTTATGGGCGAGCAATACGTGTGGAGCGGAGCCGGATTCGCCACCGATAAAGAGAATGCTTCCAAACTGATGCAGAAAAGTGTCCTGATGGGAAGTGCCACAGGAGTGCTTTGTGCCGTTAGAAGCGGCAACTTCACCCCGTCAGTGCAGCGTGGAATGCCTTTCGGGTCGTTCAAGGAGGCTTTTGACGAGATTCTCGGGCAAGCAGAGCGTGGCAATGCGTTCTGCTGCTACATGATAGGAAATGTCTATTTTTGGGGCGACTATCTGCTTGTCGAGCCGGAACTTGCCAAACAATTCAAGAATGAAAACAAATACGACGCCTGGGCTTACCCGATAGCCAAAGAATGGTATGAGCGCAGCTTCAACGGTCGTGTATGCGCCGGCTGGGGCAACTACTGCGACATACGCAAGTCGGGATTGTGCCACATCAAACAAGATATCTACGAAAACTATTTCCGCGCGCTGGCGGAAATATCTCCTGTAATATGCAACAACTACGGATTCTATCTCGAAACCGAGAAGAATAACCCCGAGGCGGGTCTGACATATTACGCCAAGGCTGCCATGCGGGGCGATACGCAGGGCGCATACAATGCCGGCATGGACTACGACCAGGGTGTCGGTGTGGCGCAGGACATTGACACGGCATTCGATTTCTACGAGTTGGCGGCTTTCGGAAATCATCCCGGTGGACAGTGGCAAGTGGGCTATTACTATTTCCACGGCTGGGGTAAAGTTGAGCAGGATTATGCCAAGGCGGCAGAATGGTTCGGGAAAGCGTATGAGAACCCCAAATGTCGCGGCAAGAACAAGATACAGTCTGCCGCCTATCTCGGCGTCTGCTGTCAGAACGGTCTCGGCGTGGTGCAGGATGATGACGCGGCATTGGAGTATCTTCAGGAAGCGAAAGAAGGCATCGATGACTTATTGGAACCCATCAATGGCATGGTACTCAACGCACTGGGCGTAGCGTATGCTTTTGGACGGGGCACGGAAGAGAATATCAAACTCGGTTACCAGTACTTTGAGAATGCGGCAAAACTCGGTTCGGAGGAGGCAAAAGAACATCTACAATATATCAACTCCCCGGAATACAAAGCCGATGGACGGGTAAAAGAGACGGAACCTTTTTACCAAAAATTGGCGGAAAGCATCAGGAAAGCCGCCGAAAAAGATTTGCATCATATTCTGGAGCAAATAGGAGACGAACATATTTATACGGCAGCATTAGTGACCGACAGCGATTGCCTCACGCTGTTTCTTGCAATCAACACGACAGAATATCTGCAGGAGAACGGAGGTCCTGACAGCCAAAGCAAGTGGATGCCGGACGAATGGGGATATTCCGATGCCAACAACAGCGAACTGTCGAAACTCAGCACACTGCTGTGGCAACATAATGAAAATCTGCCAAGCGAAGCCTATTTCATAGATGCGGTCATCTCCGCGATGAAACAGCTCAAAGACGCAAAAGCATTCGGGGAGCACAAAGGGGAAATAACCTGCTTCGTCTCCATGTCGGACGACGAAGCGGCGGAGCATATCGAGGATTCTTCAGCCATACGACTGAACTCTCCTGAACTCGCAAATACGTTTTTGAATCGTGACAAGTGAAAAACATTTAAAAGAAAATACGATGACGAACAATCGAAAGAAGCCGGAATGGTTGAAAATTCAACTGCCCATGGGGCAACTGTCGGTGGAGGTGATGAACACCATCCGCGACAACCGGTTGAATACCATCTGTACCAGCGGACGGTGCCCGAACCAGGGAGAGTGCTGGGGATGCGGTACCGCCACATTCATGATCGGCGGCAATGTATGCACGCGGGCATGCCGTTTCTGCAACGTGACAACGGGACATCCAGCGCCGCTGGACGCTGCGGAGCCGGAGCATGTGGCACAATCGGTGAAGGCACTAAAACTGAGGCATGTGGTGATTACATCGGTGGACCGGGACGATGTGGAGGACTTGGGCGCGGGACATTGGGTGAAAGTCATCCGGGCGGTGAAGGAAGCCTGTCCGGACACGACGATGGAAGTACTGATTCCCGACTTCCAAGGGCGGGAGGAATTGGTTGCACAGGTGATTGAGGCGGCGCCGGAAGTCATTTCGCACAACCTCGAAACGGTGCGCCGCCTGTCGGACAGCGTGCGGAGCCGCGCCAAGTATGACACCTCGCTGCAAGTACTGCGGCAGGTGGCGGCGGCGGGCGTGACCGCCAAGTCGGGCATCATGTTGGGTTTGGGTGAACGGCGCGAAGAGATTCTGGAGACGATGGACAACCTGCGCGCCGTCGGGTGCCGGGTGATGACCATCGGGCAGTATCTGCAACCCACCGCCAAGAACATCGAGGTGCAGGAGTACGTCCATCCGGACACTTTCGAGGAATACAAGCGCATCGGACTGGAGAAAGGCTTCGCCTTCGTGGAGAGCGGTCCGCTGGTACGTTCCAGCTACCACGCCGAGCGGCATGTGATACGCCAATCATAAAGAGAGCCATGACGACGGATTTTTCGGATTTGGGATACAAGGGCTACCGGGAAGTATGGGCTTACCAGGAGGAGCAGCTGGCTGCAATGGTGCGGGCGAAAGTGTCAGGAGAAAGCGTCAGGGGACAGGTTCTGTTTGTGGAGCATCCGCCGGTGTACACCATCGGCAAGAGCGGGCATGCCGCCAATATGCTGCTGAATGAGGCGCAACTGGCAGCGCGGCAGGTGGAGTGTATTCCCGTGGACCGGGGCGGCGACATCACATTCCACGGTCCGGGGCAACTGGTGGTCTATCCGCTGCTGGACCTCGACAGCCTGCACATCGGCGTGAAAGAATACGTGCACCGCCTGGAGGAGGCGGTCATCCGCACCTTGGAGGCTTACGGCATCCGTGGCGAACGGGTGGCGGGCGCTACCGGGGTATGGCTCGACAGAGAAACCCCGCAGGAGCGGAAAATATGCGCCATCGGGGTCAAGTGCTCCCGGAGCATCACAATGCACGGACTGGCGCTAAACGTCAATACGGACCTCTCCTATTTCAATGACATCAACCCCTGCGGATTCGTGGACAAAGGGGTCACCTCCATCGCCCGGGAAATCGGACATCCCGTGGACTTCGAGGAGACCAAAACGCGGCTGCGCGAACAGTTCCGTCACATTGTACTTACCGGCTCAGACCAAGAAAACGAATAAAGAATACAACAAGAGGGCAAGTATCGTCACCCCTCCGACATAGAGCGTGGAGCGGAATCCCTTCACCTCGCCGAAAAGGGATTCCCCCTCTCCCACCTCCAGCACCCTCCTCACGACAGGTAACGATAGCAACCAACGGTATAACGCATAGATAATCGCTGCCCCGCTCAACCCTACCACGGCGCCCGCCAGCAAATCTCCGGGATAATGGACGCCCAGATAGATGCGGGAATAGGAATTGAGCGACGCCCAAAACAGCAGGAACAGCGTCAGCGCCCGCCGGCGGAACAGGAACATCACCAGGAACGCCAGCGCGAAAGAGTTGGCGGCATGGCAGGAGGGAAAACCGTAAGGACCGCTCCGCTTACCGTTGAGGATATGCACATAAGGCGAAATGGGATTATTGAGGTTCGAGGGGCGCATCCGCTCCACAGCGGGACGAATCCAGGTGGCGCACACCTGGTCGGCATAGGCGATGGTCAGCGCAATGGCTGCCACCGTGAACAGCGCCACCCGCCAGTTGCCATTCCGGAGGAGGATATACAGAATCGTGGCGTACATGGGCACCCACGTCCATTTAGCGGAGACATACCACATGAAAGAATCCCAGAACGGGGCATGCAGGGCATTCAATGCCAGGAGCAGCTGTTGGTCGAGATGGTTGAGTGTTTCAAGCATGGGTTTATTTTGTTTTAACGGTAAATGACGGGATGAAAACGGGTACAAAAGTAATAAAAATATGTAACTTTGTTCCGTCACGAAAAAAAACGAGCCATGAGAATCACATTGGTGCAGTCCTCTATTCTGTGGGGAGACGTGGACGGAAACCTGGAACGTTTCGGAGCGAGGCTGGCGCAACGGCTGGACACGGATATCATCCTCCTGCCCGAGATGTTTCCCTGCGGCAGCGCCATGACACGCAAGGCTCCGGAAGAGATGCGGCGCGAACTGGCGGATCATGCCACCCGCTACGGGGAGGTCTGCGCGTTGATGGAAGCGTGGGCGAAGGCGCAGAATGCGGCGGTCATCGGCTCGACCGTGTACGGCGAGGGAGGACAGTACTACAACCGCGCAGTAGTGGCATTCCCCGACAGTCCCTCCCTACATTACGACAAACGCCACTGCTTCCGCATGGGCGGCGAACAGGACTATTTTACGGCAGGGCATGAACGGCTGGTGTTCTCCTTCCGGGGGGCGAAAATCGCGATATTCATATGCTACGACCTGCGTTTCCCCGTATGGTGCCGCAACACGGACCGGTACGACGTGGCGGTATTCACCGCCAACTGGCCCGAAGCACGGCGGGAAGTGTGGAACGCGTTGCTACGGGCACGCGCCATCGAAAACCAGGCATTCGCCGCCGGGGTGAACTGCGTGGGCACCGATGCAGGCGGGCTGCGGTATGCCGGAGATTCCGCCGTATGGGATGCCCGCGGGAAGCGCTGCGGGGGAGCTGAGGAACATGCGGAAGAGACCGTCACCGTGGCGTGCGACTTGGAGGCGTTGGACGCCTTCCGGCAGAAATTCGCCGTACTGGAGGACCGGGATGAATTTGAAATCACATAATCATATTTAATTTTTACTCTATGAAATATTTACTATTGACATTGATCGGAGTTACCATGATGCTTAACTCAAAAGCCCAAAACAAAGTGCTGACCATGGAAGAGGCGGTGCTGGGCTACCCACTCTATCCGAAGAACCTCCATGTGCAATGGCAGGGCGACCGGAACGTCTTCACCTACATCGACGGCACCGCCCTGACGGGCGAAAACGCCGCCGACGGCACCCAAACCGTGCTGCTGACGCTCGACGAACTGAACCGGATTCTGAATGCCGACCTGAAAGGCTGGGGACAATACAGCTGGAAGAACGCCCGCACGCTGGTCATCCACCGCGAAGGCAAGCGCTATGAAATCGACATTGAGAAAAAAGCCGTCTCCCAACTATTCCCGCTCGCCAAGGGAGCGCAGAACGTCACCTCCAACGGCGGCAGCCTCGTGGCATACACCAAAGGCAACAACCTCTACTACATGGACGCCAACGGCAACGAGTTCGCCGTGACCGCCGACCGTGCCCCGGGCATCGTCAATGGGCAGATCGTCAGTCGGAACGAATTCGGCATTGACGGCGGCATCTTCTGGTCGCCGGACGGAAAGCAACTGGCGTTCTACCGCAAGGACGAAAGCCAGGTAGGCACCTTCCCCCTTCTCGACATCAACAGCCGCACCGGTTCCCTGCGTGAAATCAGATACCCGATGGCAGGCATGAAATCCGAGCAGGTCAGCGTGGGCGTGTACGACATCGCCTCCGGCAAGACCGTCTTCCTTGAAGCGGACGACTTCGGACGCGAGCAATACCTCACCAACGTAGCCTGGCATCCCGGCTCCGGCTCGCTCTACATCCAGGTGCTCGACCGTGCCCAAAAGCACATGCACCTCAACCGCTACTGTGCCCGCACGGGACGCCTCATGAAAACCCTCCTCACGGAACAGAACGAAGCCACCTACGTGGAGCCGCAGACCCCCGTAGTATTCCTGAAAAACGACCCCTCGCGCTTCATCTACCGCACCAACAACCGTGACGGCTACTTCAGCCTCTACTTAGTGGACGCCGAGAGCGGCAAGGTGCTGAAACGCCTGACGGAGACAGATGCCGACGTGGCACTCGCCGGACAGGACGGAAAAACCGTCTACTACACCTCCGCCGAGGTCAGCCCCGTGGACAACCACCTCTTCCGCGTGGACATCAAGTCCGGCAAGAAAACCCGGCTCACCCGCGCCGAGGGCTGGCACAACATCTCCATGAGCGCCGGCACGGCTTACTTCATCGACAGCTACAGTAGCCTCCGCGTGCCGCGCGTCATCAACGTGGTGCGGAACGACGGGAAAATCATGAAAGAACTGCTGAAAGCGGAGAATCCCGTGAAGGACTACAACTTCGGTGAAATCACCATGGGCACGGTGAAAACCGCGGACGGTCAATTTGACAACTATTACCGCCTCATCAAGCCCATGAACTTCGACCCTTCCCAAAAATACCCGACCATCGTCTATGTCTACGGCGGTCCCCACTCCCAAATGGTCAAAAACACCTGGCTGGCTGAACTGCGCCGGTGGGAAATGTACATGGCACAGCACGGTTACGTCGTTTTCGTCATGGACAACCGCGGCACCTCCAACCGCGGGGCGGCATTCGAAAAAGCCATCCACGGGCAGTGCGGGCAGGCGGAAATGGCGGACCAGATGGAAGGCATCAAATTCCTCCAATCCCTCCCCTACGTGGACAGCGAGCGCATCGGCGTGCACGGCTGGAGCTACGGCGGGTTCATGACCATTTCCCTTATCACCAACCACCCCGAAGTATTCAAAGTAGCAGTGGCGGGCGGTCCCGTCATCGACTGGAAATGGTATGAAGTGATGTACGGCGAGCGCTACATGGGCTCTCCCCACACCAACGCCGCCGGCTACGAGAAAGTCAGCCTCATCCGCAAAGCGAAAGACCTGAAAGGCAAGCTCCTCATCTGCCAGGGAGCCGTGGACAACGTCGTTGTATGGGAACACAGCCTGAGCTTCATCCGCGAGTGCATCAAGAACAACGTCCAGGTGGACTACTTCCCCTACCCTTGTGCCGAACACAATGTGATGGGCAAAGACCGCATCCACCTCATGCAGAAAGTCACCGACTACTTCGAAGACTACCTCAAACGGTAAAAAGAAACGGGGCGTACCGAACGCCCCGTTTTTTCATAGATGCCAAGACCCACGGGTCTTGACCGGAGGGCGGGAACCGACGTTCCCGCCCTTTCGTTTACGCTTTGAACTGCTCGTCCATGTGAGCGGCAGCCCGTCGTCCGTCCCCCATGGCGAGAATCACCGTGGCGCCACCGCGCACGATGTCGCCGCCGGCATAAAACTCCGGCAGGTTCGAACGCATCGTCTCGTCGTTCACCACAATGGTACCCTTCTTCGACAGCTCCAGTCCGGCAATCGACCGCGGCACAATCGGGTTCGGCGACACGCCCACCGCCACGACCACCACGTCCGCGTCGATGAGATACTCGCTCCCCTCCACAGCCACCGGCTTGCGGCGCCCGCTGGCATCCGGCTCTCCCAACTCCATCTTCTGCACGCGCACCTGCTTCACATATCCGCGCTCGTCCTTCACATACTCCACCGGATTCGTCAGCGTCAGGAACTCGCACCCCTCCTCCTTCGCATGCTTCACCTCCTCCAGACGCGCCGGCATCTCCTCCTCGCTGCGGCGGTAAACGATCATCGCCCGCTCCGCCCCCAGCCGCTTGGCGGTACGCACGGAGTCCATCGCCGTATTTCCGCCGCCGACCACCACCACATTCTTCCCTCTGTAGACCGGAGTATCCGAAAACTCGTTGTCCGCCCCCATCAGGTTCACGCGCGTGAGGTACTCATTCGAAGACAGCACCCCGTTGGCATTCTCGCCGGGAATATTCATAAAATTGGGCAATCCCGCGCCGGAAGCCACATAAAAACCGCGGAAACCCTCCTTCTTCAGGTTCTCCACGCTGTCCGTCATCCCGACGATAAAGTTCGTCACGAACTTCACGCCCATCTTCTTCAAATTATCGATTTCCACGTCCACGATGCGGTTCGGCAGGCGGAACTCCGGGATGCCGTACTTCAGCACGCCCCCGATTTCATGCAACGCCTCGAACACCGTCACGTCATACCCTTTCTTGATCATATCGCCCGCGAACGACAGCCCCGAAGGACCCGAACCGATGACGGCAATCTTGATGCCGTTCGGCGCCTCCACCTCTGGGATGGCAATCTGCCCCGACTCTCGCTCGAAATCGGCGGCGAAACGCTCCAGGTAGCCGATAGCCACCGGCGCTTTCTTCATCTTCTGCAAATAAAAACACTTCGACTCGCACTGCTTCTCCTGCGGGCACACCCGTCCGCACACAGCCGGCAGGGCGCTCGTCCTTTTCAGCACCGCCGCCGCCTCCAGGAACTCCCCGCGCTCGATGTTCTTGATGAACCCCGGAATATCGATGCCCACCGGGCATCCCTCCATACACGTCGGGTTCGCGCAGTCCTGGCAACGGGTAGCCTCCCGCATCGCCATCTCCTTCGTCAGTCCCGTATTCACCTCTAAGCGCTGGCTCGTGATACGCTCCGCAGGCGTGCGCTCCGGCATCGCCACGCGCTCGATTTCCGTACGCTCCTTCGCCTTCACCTTCTCGCGCAGTTCCTTGCGCCATTCCGCATTGCGGTCGCTTGCCGAACAGGCGCAATGGCTCTGGAAACTCTCCAACTTCTCCGTCTCCACCGGCTTGAAACCGCCCAGACGCAACATCATCTCATCGAAATCTATCTCATGCGCGTCGAACTCCGGCCCGTCCACGCACGTAAAGCGCGTCCGTCCCCCCACCGTCACGCGGCAGGCGCCGCACATCCCCGTTCCGTCCACCATCAGGGCGTTCAAGCTCGCGATGGTCGGTATATTATGCTTGCGGGTCAGCAATTCGCAGAACTTCATCATAATAGCAGGACCGATGGTCACACACAAATCCACCTTCTCCCGCGCGATCACCTCCTCCATGCCTGCCGTCACCACCCCTTTCTTCCCGTACGAACCGTCGTCCGTCATGACAATCACCTCGTCCGACGTCTCCCGCACCTCCTTCTCCAGAATAATCAACTCCTTGCTCCTTGCCGCGAGCACGCTGACAACACGGTTGCCCGCCTCCTTGAACGCCCGGATGATGGGCAGCAGCGGAGCCACGCCGACCCCGCCCCCGCAGGCGAGCACGGTGCCCACCTTCTCGATGTGCGTCGGTTTGCCGAGCGGTCCCACGAGGTCCGTGATATAATCCCCCTCCTTCAAGTCGCACAACTTCGTCGAGGAGACCCCCATCTTCTGCACCACAAGCGTGATGGTACCCTTTTCCACATCCGCGTCGGAAATCGTCAGCGGCATGCGTTCCCCCTTCTCCCCCACGCGCACGATGACAAAATTGCCCGGCTTGCGCGAACGCGCGATCAGCGGCGCTTCCACCACCAATTGCACCACGCGTTCGGAGAAATACGTCTTTTTAACTATCTTATTCATCTCAGATATTATTGGTTATTGTGATTCTACCCTTCACTTCGTGCCACAAAATTACACTCTATTTCGGCACGAACAACGATTTAACAGAAAATTAAACGAAAATACCTATATTTGTGATTTCATTAAGAAAACGGAAAACACATGAAAACATCCGACAAGAAAAACCGCGTGAACGTGGTCTATTCCACCAACCCCGACTACGTCTACCAATACGCCTCCCAAGAAGAGGCGGCGACCCTTCCCCCCGACCGCCAGGACCTTCGTGTGGCGCTCGACTCCAAACAGCGCAAAGGCAAGACCGTCACCCTCGTCACCGGCTTCATCGGCACTGACGACGACCTCAAGGAACTTGCCAAACTCCTCAAGAACAAATGCGGCGTCGGCGGCTCCGCCAAAGACGGGGAAATCATCATCCAAGGGGAAGTCAAAGAAAAAGTGATTGCCATCCTTCGTGCGGCGGGCTACCGGTGCCGGTAGGCATCCGTCACCCCGGCAACTGCTCCTCCAGGAAACGCTCCAGCCCCACCGTGTCATCGGGGTGGAACCATCGGATGTCATCATCGCGGCGGAACCACGACAACTGCTTGCGGGCATAACGGCGCGTATTGCGCTTGATGAGCCGCACCGCCTCCGCATAATCCGTCCGCCCCTCGAAATAAGCGAACAACTCCTTGTACCCCACCGTATTCAACGCATTCAACCCCCGCAGCGGGAACAGCCCCCTCGCCTCCTCCTCCAACCCCTCCTCCAGCATCGCTTCCACGCGGCGGTCGATGCGCCCGTACAACTCCTCCCGGTCACGCTCCAACCCCACGCGCACGATGCGGAACTCCCGTTCCTTCCGCCGATGCGTGCGCAACGACGAATAAGGCACCCCCGCCATCCGGCACACCTCCACCGCATGCAACACCCGCTTCGCATTGTTCAGGTCCACCTCCCCGTAAAACACCGGGTCCAGCTCCCGCAACATCCCGCGGATACGCTCCAGCCCCTCCCGCTCGTACACCTCCGTCAGCTCCCGCCGCAACTCCGGCGCAATGGTCGGAATATCATCGATGCCCTTGCACACGGCGTCAATATACAGCATCGACCCGCCCGTCATCACCACCACATCCCGCTCCGCGAACAACCTCCGGATGCACGCCAGCGCCTCCGTCTCATACTGCCATGAATTGTAATACTCCCTCACCGAACGCGTGCGGACAAAATAATGCGGCACCGCCGCCAACTGCTCCTCCGACGGGACAGCGGTCCCGATGCGCATCTCGCGGTATATCTGCCGCGAATCGCACGAAACCACCGCCGTTCCGTAACGCCGCGCCACGCCGACACTCCAATCCGTCTTGCCCACCCCCGTGGGCCCCAATATCACCAAAAGAGTCTTCAAGGGCGGAAACGCATACAGGTTACAACTTATCTATATAATCATCCAGGCTCTCGAACCGATCGTTGAACCCGTCGCTATAATCATCATCCGCATACTCATCCTCCTCGTCCCCGAACCCGAAATCATCGTCATCCCCCCCCCTTCTCCTCCGTCCGCGCCCGTACGAGGAATCTCCTCCCCCGAACTCGTCCATGAAACTCTCGTCGTACGCCCCCTCCTCCGGGTCCTCGTCATACGCCCAATCCTCCTCCGGGTCGTAGCTCGTCTGCTTCGGCAGCGGACCCTCGCACAACAGGCACAGGGGCATCACCGCCGACGAATCCCCCACATACTCCCCGGCGTACTCCACCTTCAGATACCCGTCCGAGAAGAAATCATACACATACTCCAACTCCAGGCAATGGGCATTCACAATCTCGTTGATTTTCGTCCCCTCCATCACCAGCGTCGCCGCCCCCCCCTCCTCGTCCCCCAGGCTCATCTCCATGAGGGCGATCTCCCGGCAACGGTTCCCCATCCGGTCTATCTCGAAGAAAGACGCCATCTGCGAGGCATCCAACCCGAAGGTCTCCACCATCAAATCGTGCAACTGCTGGAAAGTCTGTTCCGCGTCGATAGCCATCTCGCACCGGAACTCGGAATGGTCCGGCTGGCTGATTTCAAATTTGTAATTCATATCTTGGTTCCATTAAACGTTTACTTCCGTATCACCTCCTCCAGCACATCCATCGCCTCCTTCACCAGATTCATGTTCGCCTGCGTCCCCATGTGCCCGATGCGGAACACCTCCCCCTCCAGGCACCCGTAATTTCCCCCCATGACCACCCCCTCCGCGCGCAGCCTCCCGTCGAGCGTCTTCCAATCCATGTGGTCCGGCACCACCACCGCCGTCACTGTCGGCGACGGCACCGCCCCCGGCGCCGGATACAGCCGCAGCCCCATCTCCGTCACCCTTCCCCGGCAATACTCCGCCACCCTTCTGTGCCGCTCCGCCGCCTTCCCCACGCCCTCCTCCAGGAGCAACTCGCACGCCCGGTGCAACTGCGCCGTCCCCTGCCAATAAGGCGTATAGGGGAAATACGCGTCCCTCACCGCCGTGCGGAAAGGCAACAGCGCGTCATACCCCGCATACCCCACCTCCTCCGCCACCTCCCACGCCCGCCCGCTCACCGACAGGAACGCCATCGACGCCGGCGCCGACAGGCACTTCTGCGTCCCTCCCAGGCAAAGGTCCACCCCCCACTCGTCCACCCGCACGTCGCTCCCCCCGATGCCCGACACGGCATCCACATAGAGGAGCGGCACCCCGTACTTCTCCTTCAACCGCCCCACCTCCTCCACCGGGTTCATCGTCCCGCTGGGCGTCTCGTTCTGCACCATTGTAATCATCTTCGGACGGAACTCGCGCACCGCCTCCTCAATCAGCCCGAAATCCGACAGCGTCTCGTCGAACCCGAAGCCCACCGTGCGCACCTCGCACCCGATGCTCTCCGCCATGCACCCCATCCCGTACCCGAACAGCCCCGTCGAGAGCGCCAGCACGCGGTCTCCCGCCCGAAGGCAGCTCTTCATCGCCCCCCACAGGGCGAGCATCCCCTCGCCCGTCTGCAACACCACGTCGCCCTTCGTCCCCATCGCCTCGGCGAGCATGCCCGTCGTGGCGGCGTACAATTCCACGTAATCCCCCTCCAGGTCGGCGGAACCATAGTTCACCATGCCCGCCTCCAGCACCTCGCGGGACACGGAGGTGGGTCCCGGCACCATCGGTATTCGATATACTTTCATTGACTTTCGTTTTTAACTCCGGCAAATCTATAAAAGAATCCTCAAATATCCCCATCCCAACGAAAATCTTTTTCAAATCCTCCTACCCCCTATCCAACCCCTTATATTCTCCTATTCAAGTCATAGGTACGGCTAAGGTCGTGGTATGCTTCCGGTAGGGTTACGCTATTGGAGCATACGGTAACCTTACCGGAACCTTACTGTAACCTTACCGGAGCCTACCGGTTGAATAGGAGTTCATCAGGTATTCATCGGGTGTTTGCCCGAATATATCAAAAATCATGCATAAAAAACGAGGGATTACTCCCTCGTTTTTTGTCTATCCATACAACTGCACCAAAAATTTGTCAGAAGCGAAAAACTCGCTATCTTTGCACAGCGAAATATGCAATATGAGTTATGGCAGAGACTGTGGCAATCGTCGGACAAGTGGTGGAGTCCCTCCTGGAGGGCAAGGCGCGGGGCATCGTGAAAATCGACCTCCGGCGGCTGGAGAACTGCTTTTGCAGTTTCTTCGTCGTGTGCCACGGGACGTCCGCGACGCACGTCGCCGCGCTGGCAGAGGGGGTGGAGGACGACGTGAAGCGGGAGTTGGGCGAGGTGCCGTTCCATGCGGAGGGGATGAACACGCCGCGGTGGACGGTCATCGACTACGGGGATGTGGTGGTGCATGTGTTCGACAAAGAGCTGAGGGATTTTTACCAATTGGAGGATTTCTGGGGAGACGGCATCGCGGAAGCCCTCCCCGACGACGAATAATATAAGGAGAAGAGACATGGCAGAGAACAATGAAAGCAAAAGGGACGGAGGGTTCAATTTCCCGCCCGTCGGAAACGGAAGACCTATCAGGACGCCGCGCATCAACGGATATTGGATGTACCTTATCCTGGCGGCGGTCATCATCGGTTTCCAGTTCCTCGGGGAGCGGGCGATGCCCGTGCGCACCACGTGGCAGGAGGTGAGGGAGAAGATGATGTCGAAGGGGGATGTCGAGGAGGTGAAGGTCATCACGAACCGGGGGCAGGCGCAGGTGTTCCTCCGGGGGGACCGGGTGGAGAAGTATTCGGAGCTGCTGGCAAAGGGGTTCAAGAGCACGACGGGGGGACCGCATTTTTATTTCATGACGGGCCCGATGGATGTGTTCGCGGAGGAGTTCAAGGAAGCGAAGGAGGCGCTGCCGGAAACGGAGGTGGCGCTGGATTATGATACGGAGTATGACGGATGGGGGAGTATCTTTTCTTATCTTTTCCCGATTCTGTTGATTGTGTTTATCTGGGTGTTCTTCTTCCGGCGGATGAGCCGCGGAATGGGGGGAGGTCCTGGGGGGATTTTCAATGTCGGGAAGTCGCAGGCGAAACTGTTCGAGAAAGGGACGAACATCAGCGTGACGTTCAAGGACGTGGCGGGACTGGCGGAGGCGAAACAGGAGGTGGAAGAGATTGTGTCGTTCCTGAAGTGCCCGGACAAATATACGAAACTGGGGGGGAAGATTCCCAAGGGAGCGCTGCTGGTGGGTCCTCCGGGGACGGGGAAGACGTTGATGGCGAAAGCGATGGCGGGAGAGGCGAATGTGCCGTTCTTCTCGATGTCGGGGTCGGATTTCGTGGAGATGTTCGTGGGCGTGGGGGCGTCGCGGGTGCGCGACCTCTTCAAGCAGGCGAAGGAGAAGGCGCCGTGCATCATTTTCATTGATGAGATTGACGCCATCGGGCGGGCACGGGGCAGGAACCCGAATATGAATTCGAATGACGAGCGGGAGAATACGCTGAACCAGTTGCTGACGGAGATGGACGGGTTCGCGACGAACTCGGGGGTGATTATCCTGGCGGCGACGAACCGGGCGGATATCCTCGACAGCGCGCTGATGCGCGCGGGACGGTTCGACCGCCAGATTTATGTGGACCTCCCGGAGTTAAAGGATAGGGAGGAGATTTTCAAGGTGCACCTGAAACCTTTGAGCGTGGGGGCGGACGTGGATGTGCCGTTCCTGGCGAAGCAGACGCCGGGGTTCTCGGGGGCGGATATAGCGAATGTGGCGAACGAGGCGGCGCTGATTGCCGCCCGGAAGGACAAGAGCGTGGTGGAGAAGCAGGATTTCCTGGATGCCATCGACCGCATCGTGGGCGGGCTGGAGAACCGGAGCAAGGTGATCAAGGTGGGGGAAAAGAAGGCGATTGCCTATCATGAGGCGGGACATGCGACGGTGTCGTGGCTGCTGGAGCACGCGCATCCGTTGCTGAAGGTGACCATCGTGCCCCGCGGGAAGGCGCTGGGGGCGGCGTGGTATCTGCCGCAGGAGCGGCAAATCACGACGAAGGAGCAGTTGTTGGACCAGATGTGTTCCGTGTTGGGCGGGCGCGCCGCGGAGGAGCTGACGTTCGGACAGATTTCGACGGGGGCGCAGAATGACCTGGAGAAGGCGACGAAGCAGGCGTATGCGATGGTGACGGTGTTCGGGATGAGCGAGAAGATTGGGAACCTGAGTTATTACGATTCGACGGGGCAAAGCGATTTCAGCTTGACGAAGCCTTATTCGGAGCGTACGGCGGAACTCATCGACGAGGAGGTGAAGAATCTGGTCGAGACGGCATACGCGCGGGCAAAGGCGATTCTGGAGGAGCATCGGGAGCAGCATGCGCAGGTGGCGGAACTGCTGCTGGAGCGGGAGGTCATCTTCAGCGACGACCTGGAGCGCATCCTGGGCAAACGCCCGTGGACGGAGGATGAGGAGGAAAGTATGAACCACGAAAAGGAAGATGCTCATGTTCAATGACGATTTCTTGAAACGTGCCATCAGCGGCACGCTGTTTGTCGCCGTCGTGGTGGCGGGGATATTCATCCACCCGCTGCTCCTGCTGGGGGTGTTGGTCGCAATGCAGGTTGTCGGGACGCTGGAGTTCACGCGGATGGCGGGACGCGCGGGGGCACGCATGAATTGGATGATGTGCGTGGCGGCGGACGTGTTGCTGGTGGGAGCCGCTTACCTGCACAGCCAATACGGGCGGGGCGGGATGTATCCGGCGGTGATTCTGCCGGTGCTCGCGCTGGTCATCGGGGAGCTGTTCCGGAAGAAAGGGAATCCTTTCCAGAACCTGGCTTTCGCGGTGTTCTCGATGGTGTATATCGGGGTGCCGATGGCGTTGTTGCTGTATCTCCCCTATATTCATACGGGGTTGTGGCAGCCGGATTACATTTTCCTGCCTTTCCTGCTGGTGTGGATTAACGATACGTTCGCTTATCTGGCGGGCGTGGGGTTCGGGAAGCACCGGATGTTCCCGCGCATTTCCCCGAAGAAGACGTGGGAAGGGACGGTGGGCGGGGGCGTGATGACGGTCGCGGCGGCGATGCTGCTCTCCCCTACTTTCGAGCAGACGACGGTCGCGGAGATGGGCGGCATGGCAGTGGTGGCGGTGGTGTTCGGGACTTTCGGAGACCTGCTGGAGTCGATGCTGAAGCGGAGCGTGGCGGTGAAGGATGCGGGAACGCTGATGCCCGGGCACGGGGGACTGCTGGACCGGATGGATTCGGTGCTGCTGGTGATTCCCGCCCTGTTTTTCTACCTGAAGATGACGAAGTTGTTTTAAATATCTGATATCATGACTATTCATAAAGCGGGTTATTCCCTGTTACTGAAATTAGGCGCGGCATTGTGTGCGCTCAATGCGGCGGTGTTCTATTTGTGGGGCATCCATGTGGCGGGCTGGTGCATCGGCGTGAGTGCGGTGTTCTATCTGCTGGTGCTCAACTTTTTCCGTTTCCCCCACCGGGTCATTGTCCTGGACGAGCATACCATTCTCGCCCCCGCGGACGGGAAAATCGTAGTCATCGAGGAGACGGAAGAGCCGGAGTATTTTCATGACAGGCGTTTGCAGGTGTCGATTTTCATGAATATTTTCAATGTTCATATCAATTGGTTCCCGGTGAACGGGGTTGTGCGGTATTTCCAGTACCACAAAGGAAATTTCGCCGCCGCCTACCTGCCGAAGTCTTCAACGGAGAACGAACGGACGAGCATCGTGATTGAATGCGGGTCGGGACAAAAGATATTGATGCGCCAGATTGCGGGCGCGATGGCGAAACGTATCGTCTCCTACGCCCCTGTGGGCGGGGAAGCGCGGCAGGACCGGCATGCGGGATTCATCAAATTCGGCTCGCGCGTGGACCTGTTCCTGCCGCTGGACACGAATATACGCGTGGCGCTGGGCGAAAAGACGAAGGGGTCGCAGACGATTATCGGAACATTCAATTAAGAATCATGTCTATACAATCAACAGTAAAAGTTGTCACCACGCATGTTTTGTCGGAGATGAAACTGAAAGGTGAGAAAATCAGTATGCTGACGTCCTACGATTATTCGATGGCGCGTATCGTGGACCAGGCAGGCATCGACGTTATCCTCGTGGGGGATTCCGCCTCGAATGTGATGGCGGGCAATGAAACGACGCTTCCCATGACGCTGGACCAGATGATTTACCACGGCACGTCGGTGGTGCGCGGGGTGAAACGGGCGCTGGTGGTGGTGGACATGCCGTTCGGAAGTTACCAGGGGAACAGCAAGGAGGCGGTGAGTTCCGCCATCCGCATCATGAAAGAGACGGCGGCGGATGCCGTCAAGCTCGAGGGCGGCGAGGAGATTCTGGAATCGGTGCAACGCATTATTTCGGCGGGCATCCCGGTCATGGGACACCTGGGGCTTACGCCACAGAGCATCCATAAGTTCGGGACTTATGCCGTCCGCGCCAAGCAGGAGGAGGAGGCGGAGAAGCTGGTGCGCGACGCCCACATGCTGGAGGAGGTTGGCTGTTTCGCCATCGTCATCGAAAAAGTGCCTGCCGCGCTCGCCACGCGGGTGGCGCAGGAACTGAGCATCCCCATCATCGGCATCGGCGCAGGGGGCGGTGTGGACGGACAAGTGCTGGTCATCCACGACATGCTCGGCATCAATCAGGAGTTTTCGCCGCGGTTCCTGCGACGGTACCATAACCTGTTCGCAGAGATGACAGGCGCTGTCAGCAATTATATCGCCGATGTCAAAAGCGGGGATTTTCCCAATGAGAGAGAACAATATTAACCATTCCGGAAACCATGCTCGATATTCTGTACGAAGACAACCATATCATTGCCGTCAATAAGAAAATCTCCGACATTGTCCAGGCGGACAAGACGGGAGACACACCGCTGAGCGAGGAGGTGAAGGCGTATATCAAGAAGAAGTACAACAAACCGGGGGAGGTGTTCCTCGGTATCCCCCACCGGGTGGACCGCCCGGTGAGCGGGGTCGTGATTTTCGCCCGCACGAGCAAGGCACTCACCCGACTGAACAAGATGTTCCAGGAACACGAGCGGGAAATCACGAAAATCTATTGGGCGGTCGTGGGCAACCTGCCCGCCGAGGATCATGCGGTGCTGACGCATTACCTGGTGCGCGACCCTGAGAAGAACAAGTCGCACGCCTACAACCAGCCCAAAACGGGAAGCAAGGAGGCGAAACTGGAGTACCGGCTACTGGGCAGCTCCCAACGGTATTACCTGCTGGAGGTGAAGCTTTACACGGGACGCCACCACCAGATCCGATGCCAGCTGGCGAAAATCGGCTGCCCCATCAAAGGGGATTTGAAATACGGCTTCCCGCGCTCGAACGAGAACGGAGGAATCAGCCTGCACGCCCGTTCCATCCGCTTCAAGCATCCGGTGACGCAAGAGATGGTGACTATCACCGCCACTCCCCCATTGGAGGACAATCTGTGGAAAATGTTCTACGAGGGGATGAAATAAATGTCTCTTTCGTGTAACCTTGCATGGCTTTTTTTCGTTTACCCCACAGTAACATTAAAAAAGAAAAGCTATGAACGAGATGATTTGCCATTGTTTTGAAGTGAGCCGCGATGAAATCGAAAAGGCCATCAGAGAAAAAGGATTGAAAACCGTGGAAGAGGTCGGCGAAGCGACCAATGCCGGAACAGGCTGCGGCGGATGCCAGGACCGTATCCAGGAAATCCTGGACGAAATCAACGGAAAGTGATGAAACCGCTCCTTTTGTTATCCGTTATCGGGATTGCCTTGAACCTGCTCCCGAACTCCCTGGAAGGCTGCACGGGCATTACATTTACCGCCAAGGACGGGTCCCGTGTGGTGGCAAGAACCATCGAATGGGGAGGCAGCGACCTCAACAGCCGGTATGTCATCGTGCCGAGAGGTCACCGGCAGCAATCCTACACGCCCGACGGTATCAACGGGATGCCCTTCTCCGCCCGTTACGGATATGTGGGAATCAGTGTGGAACAAAAGGAATTTATCGCAGAAGGATTGAACGAAGCCGGACTTTCCGCCGGCTTGTTCTATTTCCCGCATTACGGACGGTACGAAGAGTACGACCCTGCCGGACAAGCGACGAGCATCTCGGACCTGCAACTGGTTTCGTGGATATTGGGCAGTTGCCGGACAGTGGAAGAGGTAAAGGAGGCTGTCCGAAAAGTCCGTATCATCGGCATCGTGCCGGAAGCCTCCACCGTACACTGGCGGTTTGCAGACCCGTCCGGACGACAGGTGGTACTGGAGATCATCAACGGGAAACCGATTTTCTACGAAAACCGACTGGGAGTGCTGACCAATTCGCCGGGATTCGAGTGGCAGATGACCAATCTGCACAATTATGTCAATCTTATCCCCGGAATGGCTTCCGCGCAACTGTTGGACACCGTCAGACTTTCCTCTTTCGGCAATGGCAGCGGATTCTTAGGACTGCCCGGGGATATCACTCCTCCCTCCCGTTTCGTGCGCGCCGCTTTTTACCAAGCGACCGCTCCCCGACAAGAGTCCGGCTTGAAAACCGTCCTCCAATGTTTCCAGATTCTGAATAATTTTGATATCCCTATCGGAATCGAATATTCACCGGGCACTACCCCCATCGACATTCCGAGCGCCACGCAATGGACTTCGGCAACGGACATCACACACGGGGTCATCTATTTCCGCACCATGCACGACAGTGCCATCCGCAGTATCGATTTGAAGCGAATTGATTTCGCGCGCACCCGCTATCGTGCCGTTCCCTTGGACAAAGTCAAGCAACAACCTGTTGTTCCACTGGATATCGAATGATAAAAAAAGGGGGGAGGATGAAAGCCCTCCCCCTTTCCGTTTCAATTGTTTTTCTTCAATTGAATCATCTCTTCCCATCGTGCCCTTTGGGCGGGAGTCGCCGCGGACAAAGGACAGTTCTGGTATTGCAAAAAGGGACCCGCCAACCGGAAAAGGATTCCGATTGCCAACTGGGAATCCTGTTTCAGAACCGGTAACTCTTTCTCACACACATCCAACAACCTGTCGATGTCACCGTTTCCAGCTACTTTGGCAATTTCCAAAGCAGAGAGCAGATATTTCTCATTCACCAGTTTCATTTTTTTGATCTCCTTCTCTATCGCCTTGAAACGCTTGGGCTCCACTGGCTCCGTCTCTCCTCCCATGATGTCCAGAATCTCATAGCAAAAATCTTCCGCCAAGCGCCTGTCCACCCGTTCGCGGCCTATCGTCGCGTGGAACCTTTCCCGTTGTCCTTTCAGGTATTCGAAAGCCTTGGAATCCGCAGGACTCAATTGCGAATCGCCGAAAATGAACCAATAATCCTCGGATACCTTTTCTTCGTCGGTTGCCATTTTCAACAGCTCGTCCGTCACTACCGGTACTTTCGACCATTCGTTGGACGCATGCAACGTCCGGAGGTAGCGGTATAAAAATGCCTTGTCTCGCTCTCCGGCACGATATTTTTCTTCCAGGCTTCCCAAAGTCTCGGTGTCCTCCATCCCTTCCTTGACCAACCGGAGAAATTCATCCGCCCTGTAAGCCCCCGTTATTTTGTGCTGAAGCGTACTGTCGGGGCGAATCAGGAAAAACGTGGGATAGGAAGCGACGCCATAACTTTTGCCGAACTGCTTCCCCTCCTCCTTTTCCATGTCCAGTTTCACGGAAACAAACCTCGGGTTGAAAAAATCGCCGACCTTCGCCTGGGAAAACACGGAGTCTGTCATCAGTCTGCAAGGTCCGCACCAGGTGGTGTAACAATCCACAAAAACCCATTTGTTCTCCGCTTTCGCCTTGCTTAAAGCCTCCCCGAAAGTCAGCGCCTCAAAGTTCACCCCAGTCTGTCCCCACACCGCAAGGGTTGCCGTCAAAAGAAGGACAAATAAAATCAATCTTCTCATCTCTCTAAATCTTTAATCCACTTGTAATATCCATTTATACGTTTTTCCCGGCTCAAACCAAGCATCATACACCAGCATCATGTCGTCAGACAATGCCACTTGCCAATCCTCCCCGTTTTCCAAACGAGGATTGTTCAGCCGTTCCGGAAAAATAACGGCAAACGGTATCGTTCCGACAGTAGGCGGCTCTCCGGGCAACCCTTCGAAGGTTCTCAAGTGACTGCCTTCCAGGCGGAACACCGAAAAGTCCTCCTCCAACTCCAAAGTGACCACATACTTCTTGCCTTTACGCGCCGTCTTCACGGTGTAGGTCTTTTCCCCGGATTGAAAGCGCACATTCCATTTCGGGTCTCCGAAATAAGCCAGTAAATCCCGCTCCTGCCAGAAGCCGAGAATATTCCCGCGCGCTTCTTTCCCCATCACCTGCTCCATGCGGGCATATATGCCGGAGATGTCGCTCATCGGGTCCCAGTTGAAATCATAACTCGCCTCCAACAGGCTCGGAGAGTAATCATGCAAGGTGTGCAATATGTGCTGCTGTCCCAAGAAATAAGCCTCCGCCATCGTGAAACGGCCGGGAGTAACGTTCCAGAACTTCAAGCCACCCCACACCGCCTGCCCCAACAATACCCGGTTGGCGGGGTAGCCCACCATGGAAGTGACATTCGGATGCCCCATCCATGCCAGGGCACAGCTCTTTTCGGGCCGGTCCACGTCGCAGCCGTAACATCCCGCTGCGATGTACACTTTCCGGTTGCCTGCCCAGTCCATCTTGCGATCCGAGGCGTCACGACGGGAAACCCGGTTGTTTTCAAACTTCACTTCTTCCGTCACGTGATGGAAAACACCATCCCGCGCATCAATCCGCTCATACAAAGAGTTGTCGGGCATGGACAATTGATAATTAGGAGCATAAGATTCACACAACAGGAAATCGGGCTCCAGTTTCCGGTAGAGCTCGCTAAACTTTTTCACCTGTTTCTCCACCTCCCAATACTCCACCGCCACCGTGTCTTCACGTTCCGTCTTTATTCCGGACTTCCCCCAAGCGACATACCCGAAGCGCTCCCAGTCCTCCTCGCTCAGTTCCACATGCCGCTGTGCCACCAATCCGCTGCGAATCTCCAGCGGCTCCTTTGCCCCGTTCACCATCTTCATCGCCATGTCCGCATCGAGCCCTGTGATAATCCCCCAGATGAAATCGGCGTAAATCGAAGGAGTCACCCGGCGCGACAAGGCGTGCATGCCGATGATGTAATCGCGGGTAATCCGCTCCGGCTTTTCCACCACCGCCACATAGCGGGGGCGCAATTGCCGTAACGCATCCAACGTTTCGCCGGGCGAGTCCGTGTAATACACAACCTCCGCGGCATGCAACTCCCGCAACGCTTCCACGACCTCTTTCCAGGCGTTGTCCTGCTCCACCGAACGGCTTGCCAACACCGCATACCCGCATCCATTCGTCTTGACAGACGGACGGTTGCCGGCAAACACGGTGCCGACAACCAACAAAAACAACCAAAGAATATTGTTTCTCATCTCTTTAAATTCCATTTAGTTCAGACAGCCGCTCCAAGGTCTTCGGATCGGAGGGACGCGTCATGTTGGCATCCACGATTTTCCCTTTCTTATCCAACAAGATAAACCGGGGGATTCCGTCAATATGGTAGGCTTGCATGAAATCCTCTTTCCCTTCGGCATTCAACTGGATACCGCCCATCTTCTTCTCCTTGACGGCTTTCAACCACACCTTCCGGCTCTCGTCCACCGAAATGCTCACGAAAACAATCTTCTTGCCGTGCATTTTCCGTTCCAATTCCTTCAAATGGGGAATTTCCATACAACAGGGTCCGCACCATGTCGCCCACACGTCAATGTACACGTACTTCCCCCTCAAATCTTTCAACGTGACCACCTTCCCGTTCACATCCCGATAGCGGAAATCAGGGGAATCCATCCCTGCCTTGAGGGTGTCCGCTTTCGTCCCCTCCGCACGCCCGGAGGCAAGGGCTTGTCCCCCGGAAAGACCGAGGAGGACAAGCACGAAAAATACATAAATTTTTGCCATCTGTTTTTTTTAATTTTTATCTTTATAGAATAATTTCACCGGTTTATCCGTCACCCCGACAAAACTGTTCACCAACTGGAGGTCTTTCGTCGAGTAGATATAGACACTTCCCTTCAAACCGGCTGCGGCTGCATCGTATGCGCCCACGTACAGATATTCTCCGTCGGGACTTGCAGCCATACAGGCGATTTCTCCGGCTGGCAGGGCAACCCGGGTGGCTTGAGAGAAATCGCTCGTGTACCGCCAACGATATATCGTACTGCCGTTGTTGTAAAAAATCACATTGTAGTTCCCGTTATATATCATTTCGGAGTTGATGTCCAATGCCAACGGGGCAGCAAGAGTATATTCCCGTTCTTGATATCCATCACCTTTGCTGAACACATCAAACCTGTTATCAAGAATATTCGTTATCGATTTATAAGTTGTAACCCACGCCTTATCGGAATTATTTTTGGGCTTGCTGACCACCAACAGATTTCGATTGTTAGTGGGTCCTACCAATGTAAAATTGACAATCCGACGTCCTTGAAAGTCGCTTTCGGAATCCGTAATATTATTATTTGTATTTACATAACCTATCAATTTTTCATTTTCATTATCTGCCAAAATGGGAATCGACACGTTTCCTCCACCCCAATCATCCTTATAAACACCCCGATAGCACTTTTCGCCTTTCATTTCCGTACCCCATGTCTCATTAATTAATCCCAAGTTATCCAAGTCAGAACACACGACTTGTCCGGCATCGGTCATGACAGCCATATATTGCCAGCACGGGACTATGGCAACCGGTTTTATATCCTTTATTATAATAGACAAATCTATTTTATCCAAGACCAATAGGGTATTTTGCTCCAACTTATACATGGTTTGCTGGGATTCGGAAAGCACAAACACGGAATTTTTAGAATTTCCATAATCCATGATAACCATATCCCGCGCATCCATCAATTCGTAATCGGGGTTTATCCTCGACCATGCGTCCTGCTCGAAATCTTCAGCCTTCGCTTGCAACAACTCGTTTGCTTCTCTATCCACAGAACAGAATGTCAAACTTCCTTTTCCCGCTTCGTCCGAACTCAAGATCATCAACCCTCTCTCCATGCCTGCCTTGATTTCCAACGTCATGTAATGAAAGGTGCTGCCGAACTCGTTGGAAACCCGCAAACGCACTAAAAATTCCCCCACTCTGCCAAAAGAATATTCCACAACCTTTGAGTCCGAGATCAGAAATAACGAATCCATTACCGGTTCTCCGTCATTATATTCTTTGATAAATCCCGCCTTCCATTCATACGACAACTCGTATCCCTCCAAAGTCTGTTCCGCCTCCGCCTCGAAATGCACCGGCATCATCAATTCCGCCACTGCGAACTTCCCGTCCTCATCTACCCCCTCTCCCGACACTTTCGTGATCGTGATATTGGAGATTTCTTTTACAAACCCGGTCGTATCGTCGTGAATGCAGGAAACCATGCCTGCGGACACACCGAGCAATAACAGTAATACGTATAGATATTTTTTCATGATATGTTCTATTTAATTATATGGATCAGGCATTTGAAAATTTTCGGGACAATCTTCCGGATGAGCTTGCAAATAATCATACAAGGGCCGAGCTACAAATCTCCGAAGTAAATTATCATAAGGGGGATTCCATTGATATGGCTTAAAAAAAGGCTTGCTCCAATGTTTATTATAAATCACATCTTCGCAATCTCTTCCCAAATTCGGTTCAAAAAATGTCGTCCACACATAAGGATCGTTTTGCTCCACCTCGTGATAAAACTGCAAGAACAGTTGGTACAACCGAGGAGTCCAAGGCGACCCGAACATATATTGATTGCATTTCCACCAATCAGGTTCTCCCGGTTTATACGGATTCAGGATAAAGCAAATCTGTGACATCATCACGGGACGGAAATTGTCATTTTCCACAATCCGAAAAACAAGCGACAAGGTATCCTCTTCCGAATAGGCGTAAGAAAAGTCCAGCCATCCGTATGTTTCATTCGCCGGAATGTAGCATGTATCCTCAAACGACAACCTGTCGGCAGGTATCGTCGTCAGTGAATCCACCACTTCCACCTTGAAACGCCGATTGACATTCCGGGCAAAGCCGACAATATCCACCTTCTCTCGATGAGTTACCCACTTATCCAATGATTTTGTGTTAATAACAGTCGTATCGTTACGATCGGGAAGCAGACGCACTCCATCCTTCTGTTCGGCGTCGTACCATAAATACTCCCGTTCACAACCACCCCACAAAGCAGAGCACGCCAGCAGGAGGCAACAAACCTTAAAAAGGTTCCATATCATATTTGTTTTCATATTCTGTCCCATTAAATTACATGGTAAAATCTTCTCTAAACTCAAACTCATCATCCGGAATCAGCAATTGCCACTTATCTTCGGTCATGATGATTTCTTCACCATTATACACGGCAACCACTTTTTCCGGATGCCTGCGCTTCATGAGAAACCAAACCTGTCCTTCCTGCACCAATTCCCTTCTCCATTCCTTTTCAATGCCCTCCAACGTCAGCGCGTCATTAAACTGATCCAATCCTCGGGAACGTGCCAGTTCATCCAAATATTTCCGGGCAGTTTCCGGTTCGTTTTCCAAAGCGGCTTCCGCGGCAATCAGGTACATCTCCGGCACACGAATCTGATTGACTCCTTCCAACCCCGCCGGCTTCTCGTCCGATATTTTCAATTCCACAGGATCGAGAAGCTTGACACTCCGGTCACCCCACATTCCAGAAAGCGACCTGAACCACTCCTTTCGCCAGTCCGTTGTTCCATCCGAAGTGGCATAAAGGGCTGACTGTGAGTAGTGAGGGTCAAGTTGATTGGTACCCTCCTCCACATAACGGGAATGCAATGTCGTGTACAAGTTTTTGTTGGACAATCCCCAAATGCCTTCCGTTTCAGCAACCACCCCCGCCGTAACAAAACGGGCATCTTTCGGCTCTTTGATTAAAGGAAATTTCTCGGATTCGATCACCACACGCGCATACTGCCCCGCTTTTTCCAAGTCGCCCGGTTCCCCGCGCATGAAATACACCCGCGCCAGGGTAGCCTGCACGGCATACCAATTGAAATGGATCTCCCGATTCCGGCACATGATGTATTCGTGCGTCCTCACCCGGGGCAAGGTCAAGAGGGTATCGTCCTGCCGCAGCAACTGCTCCGCTTCCGTCAAATCGGCGATGATGAAATCGTAACACTCCTTTACTGTCGAAAAAGAGGTCACCGATGAACCGAAACGGGTCACATAAGGAATGCCACGCTCACTCATCTTTACGGGTGCATACATCCGGAGCAGGTCGAAATGCAGGTAAGCCCGCAATCCCAAAGCCTCTCCCCGATAAAGATTTTCAAACCGGAGTTCCTTGCCTTCGTAAGCATCCAGATTATCCAGGAAGTTGTTGATGTCACTGATTGAGCGATACATGCCTTTCCAAATGTCATTTTGGAATGACCTCATGTCCGGAACACTGAATTCGTATTTCAGCATATTGTATAGCGAAGTATTATAAGGTGTGTAAAACTGCGCCAACAAATCCAACCGATAGGCTACCTCTGCCCCGTATAGTCCCGATTTTGCCAATCCGGAATATATCCCGTACAGCGCATCTTCCACACCTTCCCGATCGGTAAATAATTCTTTTTCCAACACCTGCGACTTGTCCCTTGAGGTGAGGAAATCATCGCATCCCCCCCACAGGAGAGCTGCCCATATCCATAATATTGCTAATTTTTTCATCGTATTGTCTGTTTTAGAATGTCGGACTAATGGTAAAATTATACCCTCTCATGTAAGGATAGCTGGTACCGCGCTCATATTTCACCGTGCTCAAACGGGCAATGTCACTGAAGCCTATACCTAATCCCAGGCGTCTCAAACCGATTTTTTTCAACCAATCGCCTTCCAGATTGTAAGAAATATTGATTGCAGAGAGATGCAATTCGTTGTTGCGCTCCACAAACCGCTCCGTATGTCCGGACGAGGGCCATTGTACGCTCGGATACATGACGTAGTCATTCACCTTCTTCCAACGCTCCGTGAATGCCCGCCGGTCCACATTATCTTCAATAGAAATATTCTCTATTTTGCCCGCCCGCGTGGTGTTGTAGATGTCTCCCCCGAACGTGTAAGACATCCCGACAAACACCGTGAGATCTTTCCACCGGATACCGGTCGAAAGTGCGCCCTGCATGATGGGGGTCGTGTTCCCCAGCGCCACTTTGTCCTTCGGGTCGAAAGTGAAAGTATAAGTACCGTCCTTTTTGATGTAAATCTCTCTTCCGGATGCCGGGTCGATTCCGGCGGAACGCACGGCATAAATGGAGGTGGCAGACTCACCCTCCTCCAATTGAATCTTCGGGGAGCTTGTGTTGTCATCTCGATTCGCATCGTTCAAATTCTTCAAGGAATTACTGATTTTCAAGATTTTGTTCACCGTATGGCTTGTCGTGGCGCTTAATGTCCAACTCCAGTCAGGGGTACTGATGACGGTACCTGAAACAGCAATCTCATATCCCCGGTTGCTGCTCTCTCCCAGGTTATATTTCACCTTATCATATCCGGTGGAAGGAGTCACCGCTACATCCATCAGCAAGTCTTTGGAAATCTCTTTGTAAAAATCGACATTCACGCCCAAACGACCTTCGAACAGATCGATATTCACACCGCCGTTCAATTTCAGGGTGCGTTGCGATTTCAATTTATCGTTTCCCATTGCCGAGGGCAAAGCTCCCAGGTAATCGTCATACGCATCTCCGTATGTGTAGATGGTCTGTGCCAGCACGCCTCCGAAATTATTACTTCCCACATATCCCGCACTTGCCCTGAAACGGAAACTCTCCACCCATTCCAGATTGGCGATGAAGTTCTCGTTGTGAAGGTTCCAACCGATACCCGCAGACCAATAGGGAGACCAACGCCGGTCTTTGGAAATGACGGAGTTGCCTGAAGTACGATAGGAGAAATCCACAAAATACCGGTCTTTCAGAATAAAGTTGGCATTGGCAAAATAAGCTACTGTCGCTCCATAGAATTCAGAGCCGGAGGGTCTGCCTTCATCGGGATAACGCTGTGCAAAGTTCAGGTCGTCCAAACGGTCTTTTGTAAATCCGACACCTTTGAAAGCAAAAGAGCTTCCTCCATTCTGCGACACATCGGCTCCTCCGTGGAGGCTCAATATGGTGCCGTCCTCATCTAAGGAAAGGCTGTAGTTGAGCACGCCGGACAAAGCCCAGGAGTAATCATTGCCTCCACTCAGGTCATAAGACCCTCTTTCATCCTCCTTGACTCCTGCACGCGCAAAACGGCTATCGTCCGGAGAGACATATACGTCCGACTGGCGGTTTGACATAGAGTAGTTGGCATTTCCGGTGAAATATAACCCTTTCACAATATCCCACCTCAGATTCAAGCTGTTGGTGAAACTCTTGCTCTCCGCAACACTGAAACTGCTTAACGTGGCATTGTAAATCGGATTGAGTTTGTCATACGACAATAATTTCACCCATTCCCCGTCTTCATTTACAGGCGAATCGTAGGGATTGACAGACACCCAATCGCTGTAATTTCCGTAAGGCGAATCTTTGGAATTGTTCTTGTAGAAATCGGAACGGAAACTCACTGTCAGTTTGTTATTCAAATGATAGGAGAAATAGAAGCCCAAACCCAAATTACGGCGGTAGTCCTTTTTCATGACACCCCGGTCATCCGAGTAGTTGGCGCTAATCCCGTAGTCCATGCCACTCCCCCGTCCGGTGATGCTCAGAGAATGGGAGTGCGACCAAGAGTTGCGCAACGGGATGGATTTCCAGTCAGTGTTCACACCGGCATTGATTCGTTTTAATTTTTCATTATACAGTTCGTCGAATGCACCCGTCGGGCTATCGTATTTTCCGTACAGGCGCTCCAACTCCAGTTTTTCCCACGGAGAACAGAGGTTGAAAGAAGAAACATCCGGAAAACCGACATTAGGAACGAAGTTGTAACGCACCCTCAATTTGCTTTCCATCACCCGCTTTCTCACCACGACGATTACACCGTTGGCAGCCTTCTCCCCGTACATCGCCGTAGCGGAAGCATCCTTCAGGACATCTACACGGTCGATATCGAACATATCAAGGTCATACAACTGTTGCAGGCTGATTTCCACCCCGTCCATGATAATCAAAGGACGGTTCAATCCCGACTCCATATTCTCACTGTCGAGCGAGTTCATACCGCGGAGGATAATCTCCGGTACTTTGTTCGGATTCGAGCCGTTGGCGTTGTCTTCCACAATCCGCAAACCCGGCACCGAAAAAGCCAATGCCTTGATCATATTGGTTTTCGATACTTCAAGCAGTTGGTCTCCCTTGATGGTAGTCACCGCTCCCGTATAACTGTTACGGTTTTGCGTAAAATAGCCGTTCACTACGACTTCATCCATTTCGTTCACCTCCTCTTCCATCTCGAAATGGAGTTCCTTTCCGGGCACAATCGCCATCCTGACCTCTTTCATTCCGATGAAAGAGGCCACCAGTACCAAGCCTTTACGCTCTGGCACGGTCATCTCATAGCGTCCGTCCTGATTCGTGGTAACCCCCAAAGAGGTTCCTTCGAGCCGGATGGTCACACCGGGTAGCGGTTCGCCCTTCATGTCCGTTACCCTCCCTTTCACCACCATTCGCTTCAAATTGTCTTGTTCCTGCATCTGCTCTGCCAACGATTCCCACCAGGCCAAACTCCCCCGCTCCGATGCCATTGCACTGCTGCAAACAATAAAGATGAAAAACAATGGCAAACTTGCTGTCAGCAATAATCGCTTTCTTTTCATAATCCTTTATGATTAAATTAATAAAACTAAGTATCGCTGCAAAAGTATATTAAAATTATATATTAATTATAATCTCAAATGTTAAATCTCACCCTAACCATTCAAATAATGCATAAATATCAGATACACAAGAATAATTTTTCTTGCTTTATGTGGAATATTTCTACAAGTGTAGAAACATTCCACACCTCGATTCTACGAGTGATTTTTATAAAACATTATGAATCAGTATTGTTTTTCAAAAACCAAAATTCGGCACACATTTCGCTTTATTGACCTCATGTGTGAAATTATTTCATTTATGAATCGAATGATGAAACTAAACCTGAAAAAAAGCCACCGGCTTCGAATAGGAAGCCTGGCATGTCTGCTTGCTTTGTCGTGGACACCCATATACGCCGCACAAGAAAAAACAGACGAAGCCAAAATCAAAGAACGGAAACAACGGATAATTACCGCCAAAGGTACAGTCCTCGACGAAACGGGAGAACCGCTGATCGGAGTGAATGTCCTCATCCGGGAAAGCGGAACAGGACAGGTGACCGACCTGGAGGGCAAATTCGTCCTGCCCGATATTCCATTCGGCACCCCGTTGCGGATTTCGTTTATCGGCTACAAGACGCAAGAGGTCCATGCGCGGGAAAACATGCGCCTTGTCCTGTACGAAGACAATACCAAACTGGACGAAGTAGTAGTCGTCGGATATGGAGCACAAAAAAAAGGCAATCTGTCCGGTGCCGTCTCTTCCGTCAATATCCATACGCTTGCCGACCGCCCGGTGACCAATGCCGTGAACGCCATGGCGGGACTGGCATCCGGACTGACAGTGACGAACACGGGCGGCAACGTTCCGGGCTTCGAATCGTCCTCCATACGTATCCGGGGAGTCGGTACACTGAACAATGCGGAACCTCTGGTTGTCATCGACGGAGTGGCAGGGTGTTCCATCAGCGATATCAACCCGCAGGACATCAAGAATATCTCCATCCTGAAAGATGCCGCCTCGTCTGCCATTTACGGCTCACGCGCTGCTAACGGGGTTATCTTGATTACCACGAAAAGCGGCTACAGGGGAAGCGCCAAGATCACATACAGCAATAATTTCTCTTTTGAAAAAGTGGCGAAACGCATGAACCTCGTGACCGATTACGCCGATTTCATGGAAATCCAGAATGCAGGACTGACCGCCAACGGACAGGCACCCCGCTTTTCACAGACCTCCATCGATGCGTGGCGCAACGATAACGGCGCCCACCCCACCGTCTACCCCAACACGGACTGGCAAGACCATATCTACCGGGATTATTCCATGGTACAAACCCATAACCTCTCCGCCACGGGGGGCACGAAGACGACACGCTACAACCTGTCGTTCGGATATGTGAATAATCCGGGCATCGTGTTCAACACGGATTACCGGCGTTACCAGATGCGCTCCAATATCGAAGCGGATGTAAAACCGTGGATAACCATCGGAATGAACATTTTCGGATATATCGACACAAACAATCCGAATGCCGGAAACGCCACGAACGGAGGTGACGTGATTTTCGGCTCGGGAGCTTTCAATACGGTGCCGGGCATGACGCTCTACGACCCCGAAACAGGACTGTACGGAGGCGTGCAGAACCCGGAAGAAGAGAATGTAAGCAACTTCAATCCTTACCGTCGGCAATGGTTCTACAAAGAGGAGTTCCCCATCCGCACCCGCCGCATCGTCCCCAAAGCATTCGCCAGTATCCGTCCGGTGAAGGGATTGACGGTCAGCGGATCGTTCACTTACAATTACTGGGACAAGCAGGAGGAATACCACCTGTGCGACAAAAACCTGTACCGTTTCACGCTGGACGGTCCCGTGCTGCTACGCGAAGGGACGGTACGCACCTACATCAACCGCTACAACACCCGCAACACCTACCGCGCCTCGGAGGTGACCGCCTTGTATGAAGGCAAGGCAAGCCGGCTGGATTTCTCGGTGCTGCTGGGTGCCTCACAGGAATACAACAAGGAGGAACAGGAACATTTCAGGAAATACGACCTGATAGACGATGCCTTGACCGGTATCGATGCCGGGACAACTAACGGCGAGATACAGGGCAATTATACGGAATGGGCGATGCGCTCGTATTTCGGCAGAATCAACCTGGCATGGGATGACCGATACCTGCTGGAGATGAACTTGCGGGCAGACGGCTCTTCCAAGTTCGCCCCCGACAAAAGGTGGGGACTGTTCCCCTCCGTGTCTGCGGGCTGGAATATCGCAGAAGAGGCGTTCATGGAAAATACCCGAGGACACTTGGATGTGCTGAAACTGCGCGCCTCCTACGGTATGCTCGGGAATAACGCAACATCGAGCTATTACATGTACCAGCCGCTCTTCTCCCCTGCCAACTATGTGCTGGGCAATACGGTGGTCAGCGGACTGGCACAAACGGCACTTCCCAATGCGGACCTGACCTGGGAAACCACTCGCATGGCGGACATCGGACTGGACTACGCCCTGTTCAGCCAACGCCTGAATGGCTCGCTGGATCTGTACGACCGGCTGACAAAGGACATTCTGATTGCCCTGCCGGCACCACTGGAACACGGCACTTCTTCCGTTCCGATGCGAAATGCCGGTGAGGTACGCAATCGCGGTGTGGACTTCGACATCAACTGGCTGGACCACTTCGGCAGCGTAAGCTATTCGGTCGGTTTCCGCATGGGGTATGTAAAAAACAAGGTTCTGAAATTCCAAGGCTCCACTCCCTCCATCAATGGCGTGTTGAAATTACAGGAAGGGAAGCCCATCAACCAATTGTACGTCATGCACGTGGACCGCATCGTACGCGACCAGAAGGATTTGGATTATGTGCAGTCGCTGGTAGAAAAGAACCCGAATTATTTCGCCACTTACCAAAGACCGGAACTGGGCGATTTCCTGTATGCCGACAGTAACAGGGACGGTAACCTGGACATGAACGACCGCATCGAAATCGGCAACGGGAACAGCCCCGTGTTCACCTACGGGGCAAACCTCAGCATCTCCTGGAGGGGATTCGATTTCAGCCTGCTGCTGCAAGGGGTGGGCAAGCATCAGGTCTATTACAACAATCAGGCGTTCCGCTTCGTCACGGTCATGGGGCAGTCCCTCAACAAGGATATCACGGATAAAGTCTGGACACCCGAAAATCCTTACGACAGCCGATACCCGCGCCTCCGCAACAACGCGGACGGCAGAAACAACATCGCCAGCGATGCCCTGGTATTCAACGCCGCCTATTTGCGTTGCAAAAATATCCAGTTGGGATATACCTTGCCCCCTCATATCTCGAACAAGTTCTTTGTCAGCAACCTGAAACTATACGCCAGCATCGACAACCTGTTTACCCTCACCTCATTCCCCGGACTGGACCCCGAAATTCCCGCCGGTGTGGGCTATCCACAGTTAAGACAATATTCCGTAGGTATTAATGTGACATTCTAAAAACAAGCATCATGAAAAGAAATTATATATTTTCCGTATTATCCATCCTCCTCTGGAGTTTCAGCGGGTGTGAAAGCCTGGACTACGCGCCTGCAAACCAACTGAATGACAAAAATTTCTGGAAGACCGAGAAGCACGCCCACGAAGCCGCCGTCGGACTGTATACCGCCATGAAAGCGAACTGGGCTTTCGGCTGCGACTTCACCTTCGACATGATTTCCGACCTGGCAGACGGCACCTCCCCGCATGCAGGCATCGCCCGGGGAACGACCTTTTCCTCTGCCGACGGCTCCGTACAGAATGCCTGGCAATACTTGTACGAGCTGGTACACCGATCCAATACGGTCATCCGCAACGTGCCGAAAATGAGCATCAACCTCACCGTGAAAAACGAGGTGATAGGCGAAGCGAAGTTCCTCCGTGCCATGGCTTATTTCCGGATGCTCAATGCGTGGGGCGGCGTCCCATATTACGATGAGAGTTGCAGTGTGGAATACGAATACGCCACCCTCTCCAATCCGCGTGAGTCAGCGGAAACCATCCGCCAACATATTTTGGAAGACCTGACGGATGCCATCGAAAAACTGCCTGTTTCTTGGAGTTCCTCAGATTACGGACGTGCCACAAAAGGAGCCGCCTATGCCCTCCGCGGAAAAGTGTATCTCTACAACCGGGAATGGAAGAACGCCATCGCGGATTTCGAAGAGATTGTGTACAACAAAAGCCACGACTACGGCTACGAACTGCATCCCGACTACAACGAGTTGTTCCGCCTCTACAACGGCATGCGCAGCAAAGAGATGATTTTCTCTATCCAGGCGTTGGACGGTAATGTGGCTGGACACGGTTTGGAACTTTGCACCTACCTCGGCAACAAATCCACCATGCGCCTGATTGCCAGCAATTGTATCGTACCCTCCACCCGCCTGGTGGATATGTACGAAAATGCGGATGGAACCCCCTTCGACTGGGACGATGTCTTCCCGGGATACAATGCCGGCGATTCGGAGTTCCGCCGCAATATATTGAGTGTTGCCATCAACCAGGAAAGTACTAAAATCACCGACGTACTGAACTGCGACACCGCCAAGGTCGCCGATGCCTACCGCCGGCGGGATCCGCGCCTCTGTCTGAATGTGATTACCCCCTACTCCCACTATCTCGGCACGGATGCCGGTTCGGTACCGATGGACAAGCAGTTCGTGCTCCATAATCCCCAAAAAGGCGGCTCGCCCATGGAAGCCCAGGCGTTCATCCGCAACTCCGAAGGCTGGAACTCTTACTTCTGGCGCAAGTTTATCCCGACCGGCAATCTGGACGGCTATTGGGGCGAATATACCCGCGTACCCTATGAATTTCCGCTTATCCGACTGGGAGATGTGTTGCTGATGCTGGCGGAAGCGTACAATGAAGACAACCGCTTGGAGGATGCCGTAAAGGAACTGAACAAAGTACGCGAACGCGTCGGCATGCCCGGCTTGAACAACGGGGACACCTGGATGGCGGTCTCCTCCCGGGAAGAGATGAGTCGGCGGATTCAAAACGAACGGGCATACGAACTGGCAGCCGAAGGACACCGCTACTGGGACCTGAAACGTTGGGGCATCTATGCCTCCACCGTCAGGAATGCCACCGACATATACGGCGACTTGATGTTCAAGCGCGAATACCAGTCCCGCCACGAATTATGGCCCATCCCGCTTGTCGAGATGGAGCGGAACCCAGGACTGAAAGGGGCACAGAACCCGGGTTGGTAAAAGGAAAGGAAACTAAGGTTTCCGGTATTTGAAATAAATTTTACACAGTTGAAACGGCATTTTCAACAGATGGGGAAAGCGGATTTTGCTTTCCCCTTGTTCTATCCACACGTCCAAAGGGATTTCATTGATGATTCGGTTGTAATCCGCATGCCCGTTCCGGATACGAAGCAGGATTTCTATATCGAACAGCCAATGCGAAAGGAAAGGCACACCGAACGCCTCCGGCACAATCGTCGGTGAAAAAACCTTGGCACCGCATTGGGTGTCATAGGCATTCAGGCGGAAAAGGCAAGCCACCACCCCGGCAAACATCCTGCCGGTGAAATGGCGGTATAACTTCCGCCGGATGACGATTCCCATCCGTTCGATGCGGGAACCCATGACCAGCACGGACTCCTCCTTCTGATAGAAAATCCCTGCCAGCCGCATAACCTCGTCCAAAGGAGTTGCCAAGTCCGCATCGGCAAAGGCAATCGCATCATAACGCCCCAGGGAAGCCGCATGCAACATCCCCTGCCGCACCGCCTCCGCCTTACCCCGGTTGTCGGCATAGCTGACCACCTCAATCCGCTCGGGAAGATACCCTTTCATCCCCTGCAACACCTCTTCGCTACGGTCACGGCTACCGTCATTGACGAAACAGAAATCCGCCTCCGGCATCTGCCGCAGAAAAGCCAGGAATGCCTCTTTTTTCAACCGTTCCGCCTCATTGTAACAGGGAATCACAATACAAGTCCTCATCGCCGTTTATTTTCTGTTTTTCATCCGTATAGCCTCCACATTTCCACTATCCGCCTCCAACGCTTTATCCCACATCACACGGGCAATTTCCGGTTGTTTTACCCCTTCGTGATACATACCCCGCAACACAAACACCTCCGCATCGTTGTCGATGGCATTCAGCTGCGCCAGATAAGCGGCCGCCTCCTGCCATCTTCCCTCCTGCAACGCCATGCGGCAACGCACCTTGCAGACGGGATAATACGAAGGATGTGATTGCGCGAGGCTGTTCAACAACTCGCCCGCCTGCGGATATCTCTTCAGACGCACCAGCATATCCGCCATGCTGACATAGGCATTGGGAGCTTTGGTGTATTTGGTGGCTGTCTCATATTGCCGAAACGCCTTCTCATAGCTGCCATTGTCCCGCAGTATATCGCCTGCCAGCATATAAGCCCGGTCGTAGTTCCGACGATACATGAGCAGGCGGTTCAACTCCGTGATGGCAGCCTGGTAGTTCTTCGTGTGATAGTGCACCAGCGCTTTCAAATACCGTCCCTCCACGGAAAAACGGTTCACCTCCAACATATGGTCCGCGGTCTGCAATGCCTGCCGGTAATCTTTCAAATCCATACATAGCAGGGTTTTGATATACAGCGCCTCATTCAGGTCCGGATACAATGCCAACGCACAATCCAATGCGATTTTCGCCTCCTCCAACTGCCCGTTCATATAATAGAGTTTGCCCATCCTCGACCATACCTCCTCCGTCTTCGGGTGTTCCGCCACATAAGTTTCGAACACTTGCAGCGCTTCCCCGTAATGTTTCTCCTTTTCCAGACGGAAGCCTTCCAGTTCCTGCTTGGTCACCCGTTCGGACACATACGACATCGGCAGCCCGTTCACCGTTGTCGTAAACAGCGTCCCTTCGGGCGGAAACAACCCCTCTTTCAACTGCAAACGGCTGATATACACATTGCCGAACAGGGCATAGTCCCAATTCTTGGAATACTTTTCGTAAAAACGGCTGTAAATCACCCGGATATTGGTATCCCTCCTGAAATAGTACTTCACCGGCTCCAGAGCCTGCGTCACGACTATTGTCTCCCGGTCTTTCGGCAAACCCGGTAATATATTCGCCCTGAACCAGTCGGCGGACTCTTTCAAGGAATTGAAATAGTAGTCCGTCTCATAATCTCCGTACGCCCCTTTCAACCCTCCTTTGAACTCATTGAAATAGACATATTCATTCGGATGATTCCGCCAGGCATGGACGGCAGGCAACGCCGCCAAACCGATAAACACGACAACGACCGCCACCGCAAGACCTTTCCCCGCCCGACGCGCCGCATGAATCATCTCGCTCCAGAACCGCCCTGCAATCACCACCATCGGCGGCATCACGAACAGCAAGTGACGGATACCCCCGTACAGATTGGAATTCTTGTATATCACCCAGAATATCGGGAACACCACCGCAAACCACAGGAAAAAACCGAGCAGCGAAAACTCCCTTTTCCGCACCGCCGCATAGATGCACCACCCGAAGAAGCCGAGCAGGGTGACGACAGGCATACCGATGCAAAGGTATTTCGGTGCGTATTTCCACGGCAACATGTTGGACATCATCTGCTCCCCGTCGAATATCGTACGCAAGCCGACATTGTAATTGGTAAATTTCGTCAGCGAAGCCATCACATTCCCCAGAGGGTTCACCAGTGCATAGGGCCAAAGCAGAATCGCCAGCAGGTAGCTCACCACGACGACCACCAGAAGCAACCGGAGGATACGCCCGAACAGCAGGCGGTATTTCCCGAACTTATAAAACTCCCGGACGCCGACCTCCGAAATGTAATACAATCCCGCATACATGACGAGCATCGGGTAAAGAATCAACCCGCCCGAACGGGTACCCAGCGTGAGGGCAATGCCCAACACCAGTCCCGCCACATGCCGCAGGCGCACCGCCGGAAAACAGTCGAACAACCGCACCGTGTACAACAGCGACAACACATACCCTACGGCAAAGGGCACATCCTTCAAATTATTCATGCTATGCCCGAAAAAGCGGGGCGTAAAAAACATCAGCCATAATGTCAGCAAACCGCCCAATCCTCCTCCCCACCGAAGTCCTAACAGTCCGGCTGCCAGTACTCCCGTCGCTCCCACCAGCCCGCAGACGAAATGCCGCAACTCATAGTAATTCTCCACCTCGAACCAACGGCATACCGCCGCCGTCACCACCTGCACCGCATTTCCGTAAAGGTGCAGCGCCGTCTTCGGCTGGTCCAATGCCGCCTTGTCCCCCTTACCGAAATAATCCAGCACATACCCCGCATGGCGGTGATCCACAAACTCATCTCCCGACACCCCGTAATCCCGGCTGATATAAGGCATGAACACCAAGGCAAAACAAGCGGAAAGCACCAACAGCATACGACAGACCATATCCCGCAACACCCGAGCGTCTCGCCGGAACAACTGCCGGAAGAACAGACCGGAAAACAAATATTTCCCCGGAATGCCCCAGGTATAATTCCGCCACAATCTCCATTTGCCCGCCGGCTCCCTGCCTGCCGCTTTGCCCTCTAAACGGACAAACCGCATGCCGCCCGCCTTCTGCAGGCTGTAAGCCACCGCCGACAGGGTATCACCGCTCAAATCGGCACCTCCGTATGCCTTCAGGAAATCCTCTTTCCGCCCGATCAGCAACGGGGAATGGACCACCTCAGGCGCCGCACTCCACAAATTCCGGATTCCTCCCAACCACAAACGAGGTTTTATGTCGGACAGGAAAGCGATTCCCTTCTTCCCGGCACCGTCTTTCAGATAAGCACGGCACACCCGTTCTGCCTCCCCTGCCGTCACCCGCTCCAGGTCCGCCAAGACCAGCCACTCGTCTGCTGCCTCCTCCAACATCCCGACATATTCTGCCTGTGAAAGCGCGTGCCGTCCCCCGCTCGGGGACATATCAAACAGTGTCCATTTCATATAGTGATTATAAATAGCTATTTGCTACAAAATAACCACTATTTTTCAGAAAAAACAAACTTTTTATCCTCAATTGGAAAAGAACATTCCCGAGGCAAACAACTCCTGACAAATCTCTCGGCTCTCTTCTGCCGAATAGGGTGCCGACCATACATATTCGCACTTCTCGAACACCGTCGAGCCCAACAGTTCGGCAATCAGCGCCGCATCATTCAAACCTTTCATTCCTTCGCTTTTATTGGTCATACTCTCTCACGAAACAATCGATACCTTTCTTTTTCAAATCCGCAGCCGCCTTATCCGCATCTTCCCGCGTATCATAGATACCCGTGCAATAGCGCACCGCCCCGTTCGGAAGCCGGTCGGTGAACACCACGCGGAAACGGTCGATGATGGCAGGCACATTCTTGAACACGCCCAGCTGCAACGTATAAAACCGCCCTTTCAACGTACCCAGCGCCCTCAACTGTGTCTGTCCGAGCGTCATTGTGTGTCCCTCCTCCACCGCCACGGCTTTCTGGTTGGGATTATGCAGGGACTGCGGTCCCGGTTTATAGTTCGTGCGCAACACTTTGAACTCGATGCGCCGGTTCAACTGCCGGGCGGTCTCCCGCTGCTCCTGGGTCAATTCCCCTACCAAACGGTGATCCAGCACATCCCCCGTCTTCAGGAAAGGATACTCTCTGGCATCTTTCTCATTGATTTGACGGGGCATGCTTTTTCCGTAGCCTTTCGCCACCAGGCGGTCCCAATACACCCCTTTCTGAATCAGGTAATCCACCACCGCCTGCGCCCGGTTCTCGGACAGTATCATATTCGCCCGGTCGTTGCCTACCATGTCCGTATGGGCGGACAGCTCGATGACGATATTGGGATTGTCTCTCAGCACATGCAGCAACTCCTCCAGATTCTTCATCGCATCGGGACGCAAATCCCACTTTGCCACGTCGAAATAGATATTGGGAATCACAATCGGTTTCTCTATCGGCTGCATATTCACCCTCAACTCATACAGCCGGTCCGACTTCTCCCGGTAAGTGGAAACCTCCCCCTTGCCTTTCAGGTACTGGGGATGAGAAGCCACGAAAATATAATCCTTCTCGGCAACCACCGGCATCGTCGCCATCCCCAGCGAGTCGGTCTCCAGGAAGATGACCTCTCCGTCGTCCACCGTCACCGTCACCTCCGCCTTATGCACAGGCAACTCTGTAATTGTATTGACCACCGCCAGATGCACCCGTAGCTGCTGGGGCAGATACTCGAAACTGAAAATATCGTCCCCCTTGCCGGAACGTCCCGAAGTGAATATCCCCTTGTCCTCGCCCGGCTTGAAGGCGATGCCGAAATCATCGCCATTTGAATTCAACGGCGCAGGCAAATGCACCCGCACCTCTTTCCCGTCCCGGTTCTCTATCTTGTACAAATCCAACCCGCCGAAGCCGAAATGCCCGTCAGAAGCGAAATACAACTCACCGTTATCCCGGACCATGGGAAACAACTCATTCCCTGCCGAATTCACCAACTCCCCGGCATTCACCGGATCTCCCCACCTGCCGTCCCGCTCCTCCACATACCAGATATCTTTCCCGCCGAAACCGCCGGGCAAGACGTCTGTCACGAAATACAGCCGTCCCCCGTCCGGTGTCAAAGCCGGATGTCCCACCGACACCGTATCGCCGCACACTCCCGCAAGAGTGACCTCCATCCATCCGCCTGCCTTCGCTTCCTCGCTCTCCTCATTATCGGCGGCTTTCCGGGTGGCCTTATAAATCCGCGTCCCCGCATGCCCCCCTTTCAACGGGCGCGAGGAGGTAAAATAAAGGATTGTCCCGTCCGGGGAAAAACACATGCCCCCCTCATGCCGGTTGGAATAAAGGGAATCGCGCTGCAACACCGGTTGCAGCCAACGCGGTTCCTTGAACTTCTTGACCTTCACTCTCCCGTTCTTGTCCGTCGTCCGCACCTCCTGCACGAACGCTGCTTTGAATATATGGCTGAATCCATCTCCGGTGACGGGATCTATCGCCTGTCGTTTCTTCTTGGGGTCTCCCTTCCGCGTGGAGGCGAAATAAACGGTGCAGGTATCTCCCGGCAGGTACACCGGCGCGAAATCGCTCCCCCGAGAATTGAAATCCCGCTTCAGCTCCACCGCATACCGCCCCCGTTGCTGCATGTCCCGCATCAACTGATCGACGTAATACACCCCGTCCCCACCCCGCGTGTCGCCGAACAGGCTGTCGCACTCGCTGTAATAACGCCTTGCCATAAGCGTATCCCCCATCCGCACACTCACATGCGCCAGTTTCAGATACACCTCAGGTTTCTCCTTGTCCGCCCGTTGCGACCGGCGGTACCACGTATGCGCCTCCTTCAGGCGGTTCACCCGTTCATACTCCTCCCCCGCACGCATGGCCATCACTCCCTGGAACTCTTTCGACTTCGTGCGGTTGTAAGCCTTCTCATATTTCGAAGCTGCCTTATAATACCGCCCCGTCTCATGCAGCACGTTTCCGCGCTTCATGTAATAGCGTGCCGAACACGAGGACGACACCAACACGACACAACCGCATAAAAAGAACAACAAACGATACATCATCCGTCTTGACTTAAATCGTTACACTCAATTCCCTGCTTCCGTCTGGAAGCTCCGAAAAATAACAGTCCACCGCCTCTTCCGGCAACAGCCCTTCGATTTTCTCGGGCCACTCGATAAAACAGCGGCTTCCCCCGTAAAAATACTCCTCAACTCCGAAATCCATTGCCTCCTCCTCCGAATTCACCCGATAGAAATCGAAATGATAGAGCGTCTCCCCTCCCTGCGTCACATACTCGTTCACGATGGCGAACGTCGGGGAACTCACATCGTCCTCCACGCCCAGGCAGGCGCACACCGCCTTCACGAACGTCGTTTTCCCCACGCCCATCGGACCGCGCAAGGCAAACAAGCGCCGTCCCTGCACATAATCCAGAAAAGAGGCGGCAACCTCCCGTATCTCATCCAAATGTCCAATCGTCCATTTCATAACCGTCAATTCAAATAATATTTCTTAAAAAACTCCAGATACATCTCCAGGTTCTTTTTTTCCAGCAACGTCTGCAAATTTACCTCGGTAATCACAAAATCGGCATACTCCGCATTCCGCAACACCCGAAACAACTTCCGGTTGTTCATCACCGTCTTGAAATAACGCATCGCCTCCTCCTTGTCGTCGAAACCGGAAACCGCCATATAGTCATACTCTTCGTCGAAACGCTGGTTGTTCAACGACAGCCCCGAATAGCTCAACTCCTCGAAGAACTCTTTCAATTTCAACGGTTCCACCTGATTCGAATAGACCATCACGAATTTGTGCTTCCCGCCTTTGTTATAGACATAATCCCCGTACTCCACGCCGAGCTCGCGGGCATTCTTCAGGTAATTGTCCGTAAAGAAAGACATATACTCCTCCAGATAACCGTTTTCCCGGATCGCAGCCAGGTTCTGTTCCGTCACAACGAACACCTCGTGCTCCACTCCGACCAACGCATCATACAGTTCTTTGTCTTTCAGCACCGCATTCATATACCCCAGCGCCTGCTCCTTCGGTCCGATTCCTTTGCCGATGATAAACTCGTATTCCCCGTCGTAATCCCCCTTCTCCAAAGCCACCGCCGGATTGATGCGGCGTACGATATCCGCCATCCGCTTCATGTTCACCCGTCGGAACGGGAGCGCCAGCACGAAGTGGTGCGCCGCCTCTTCCTCATAACCGAAAATGTGGGCCATCGTCCCCCATTTCCCTGCCATCTCCTGTCCTTCCCGCGTGTTATTGAAATATTGGTCCGCAAAGAAATCCACATACCCGTCGATATTTTTCATCCGTTTCAACACCGTCAGATTCTCCTCCCCGATGAAGAACATCCGGTACGAACGGTTCCCCAACATCTTCAACAGATGCTTGTCCGTGGCAACCCGGTTCAGATACTCCATGGCATCCTTGGCATCCGCAAAACTGTCCACCACCCACGCCTCCTGTCGGAACCATAGAGCCTCCTCCTTCATCCCGAGCGACTTGCCGCCCACCGCTTCCGACGCATGGATAAACATCAGCCGCGCCTTGAAGCGCGCCTTGTCCGCCAGTGTAAAACCCTCCGGCAACACGAACACCATCCGCTGCCGTTTTCCCTGCTCCTCCTTATAGGAGCTCTTCTCTTGCTCGGAAACCCCTGCCAGCACATCCTCGCTGAACGTCCAGTGCCGGTTTGCCTCCGCCCGCCGTGCCTCTTCCGAATCCGCCGCCGAATAGCCCACCGGTTGCTCTCCTGCCGACATGGAAGCCAGAATATCCCCCACCACGCGTCCCATCTCACGGGACAACGGCATCGCCGCCACCCGCTCCAATGCCGCCTTCCCCTCCGCCGGACGCAGGTTCAGTACACACATCGCCTTCAAGAACAGCACGTTCGCCATCAACTTGTTTCCCGGATACTTTCCGATAATCTCATCGCAAATCCGCTCCGCCTCCGCATAATAATATCGCTTGTACAGCCCGAACGCCTCCGAATAAGCCTTGTCCACCTCTTGTATCACTCCCTCTACCTGCTGGAAATAGCCCGGGTCTTGTATGCCGTGTGCCAAATCACTGTCCGGGAAGCGGGCAAGCAAAGCCTCCTTGTACTCCTCCGCCCGCGCCGCATGCCCCGCCTTTGCCGCTGCCTCCGCCGCGAGGTAATACGCCATCGGCAGGTTGGCACTCTCCGGGAAACGCCGGATATAGGTATCCAGACAATCCATCGCCTGCTGCCCGTCGTCGAACGTGTAGAGGTACAACTCGCCCGCCAGGTAATACGCCTCCTCCAGCTTTTTTTCCGACTCCGCCTGCGCGTCCGCCGTCAGCGGCAGATGCTGTAAATAGTAATCCCGGCTCTTCATGTCCTGTTCCTTCTTCTCCCCGGACTTCTCCTCTCCCTCCTCCGCAAGCTCCTCTTTCAAGTCCTCCAGTTCGAGCGACACCTTGTTTCGCCGCCGCCAGTTGTCCTCCAACTTCCGCTTCCCCCACTTCCGCTTGAACTCATTCTTTCCCAAGGCTATCGTCATCGGGTTATAAAAATACCACTCTCCCCCCGAACCTCCCTGCGTAAAGGCATTTCCCCGGTTCACCATCCGGTTCTGCTCGAAAAAACGCCGCTCCACCTGCTGCTGCCGCTCTAATTCCTTCGCCTCCTCTTCCTGGCGGCGCACCTCCGCAATCTTATCGTCTATGACACGGTTCCGCTCCGCTTCCGGCAACGACGCCAGCTGCAAGAGACTGTCCTGCGACTGGATGGTGTGCAGGCACTTCGTCAATTCCGTCAAATCCTCCAGCAATATCTTCAACCGCTCGTAATCCTCATGCCGAGAATCGATGGAAAAAAGGCAGGAATCATAACAATGCTGCGCCTGCACATAGTCCCGTTCCGCGAAATAATGGTCTCCCAGTTTTTTGAACGACAATGCCCGCTGCCCCTCATTGTCCACATACGCCCGCGCGGAATTCCAGTAAAGTTCCACCGCCTTCTCCTCTTCCCCGCGCCGCTCCTCGATATTGCCCAGGGCATAATAGATACGGTCACGGTACTCCTCGTTCCGCGAATCGCGCAACATCTTGCGCAACTCCTTCTCCACCCCCACATCGCCACCCGTCCCGTAGGTCAAAGCCATATTGATTTTGGCATTGAAAATCATTTCGTATTTGAAATTGAAACGCATCGTGCGCTTCAACATATTCATCGCTTCCGCATCCCGCCCCATCTCGATATACAACTGCGCCAGAATAAACTGGTAGCGCGACCGCCTCCCGATACTCCGGCAATCCCTCGCCAGGCGTTCCATCTGCGGCACCGCCTCCGCATACATCCCCTGTCGGATATAAAAGTCCGCCCGCGCAGCGCCCAGCATCTCCCGCTGCCGTCGGGACAGATCGTTCTTCCCGTCCAGTTCCTCCAGCACCCGCGCCGCCTCGTCGTAGCGCCCCATCTCCGACAGGCTGCGGAACAGCCAGTATGCCGTCTTCACCATCAACTTCTCGTCGTCGCCGTACTGCCGTTGGATGAAGCGGAACGTATTGTTTGCCATCGCGTACTTCTGCTTGTAGAAATACGCCTTCCCCATGAGCAGGTAGCACACGTCCAACTGGTTGTTGAACTCCTTCTTCCGCCGGAAGGTCTGGTAATTCTTCGAATTCTTGTTCTTGCGCCGCCGCGGCTTGGCGGTAATCGAATGCTTCTCAATCGCCTTGGCGGCTTTCTCCAAGGCGTAATCCATGTCCGCCGCACACAACGGGCGTGTGGGGCGGCTATTGGAAACGAACACGGGCAGCATCTTCGTATAATCATCCCGGTGTCGCCGCTCCATCGTCTTCTCGCCGTCTTTCAGCGCCTGGTTGCCGTTGAAATACACGTTGTAGCGGGTGGTCAGCTGGTGGTACTGCCGCGAAAAGAAATTGTTCCTTTTCACCGAACAGCCGCACAGCAACAACCCCATGACCGCCACTCCGATATACCGTCCGTATTTCAACATACCCGTCCCGAGAAACGCTTCTTATTGTTTATTGATTCTCACTCTTTTAGCTCCCTCCTGCAATCCGTCCACCGCCTTTACCGTCGCCTCCGCCAACGCCATAAAGGCGGCACCCGTCACGCTGTCCGGATTCAACACCACCGGCTTCCCGGCGTCGCCCCCGTCGCAGATTCCCTGCACCACCGGTATCTGCCCCAGCAACGGCACCCCTTTCTCTTCCGCCAGGCGCTTCGCACCCTCTTTGCCGAAAATATAATACCGGTTTTCAGGCAACTCCGCCGGCGTAAACCAAGCCATGTTCTCCACCAGCCCCAACACCGGCACTCCGATGCCCGGCGACTCGAACATATGGATGCCCTTCACCGCATCTGCCAGCGCCACCTGTTGCGGCGTGCTCACCACAATGGCACCCGTCAGCGCCACCGTCTGCACCAGCGTCAGATGGATATCGCTCGTTCCCGGCGGCAGGTCGATGAGCATATAATCCAGCTCGTCCCAATACCCCTGCTCCACCATCTGCTTCAAGGCGTTCGACGCCATCGGCCCGCGCCATACCGTAGCCGAGGCGGGGTCCACGAAGAAACCGATGGACAGCAACTTCACCCCGTATTGTTCTACGGGCACAATCAGCTCCTGCCCCTCCACCGTCTCCATGTACGGCTGCGCATCCTCGCACCCGAACATCTTGGGCATCGACGGTCCGAAAATATCGGCATCCACCAGTCCCACCTTATACCCCAGGTTCGCCAATGCCACCGCCAGGTTGGCGGCCACCGTCGATTTGCCCACCCCTCCCTTGCCGGAAGAAACGGCAATCACGTGTTTCACCTTCTCCAGGGACAGCGGGCGTTCCAGGTCGTGCATGAACACCGTCTCGATGTCCACCTCGCCGCGCCCCGCCAGGAGTGCCCGGCATTTCTTCTCCACCGCCTGCACGAACGGGTCGTTCGACCGCTGGAAGACCAGCCGAAACGCCACCCCGCGCTCATCCACGCGGATGTGCTGCACCATATCCAGTTCCACGATATTCTTCGGTGTCCCCGGATATTTCACTTCTTTCAATATCTCCCTGATTTCCTTTGCTTGCTCTTGCTCCATATCTCTTACTATTTTATACGCTTGATTATATGGGTGCAAAGGTACGAATTTATCCCCCGAAAATCAAATCCGCGTGTGATACTTTTTCAACCGCGCCCTCAACTCCGCATACCCCGGGCACACTTTTTCCACCAGTTGCCAGAATTCCGCCGAATGGTTCTTCTCCACCGTATGGCACAACTCGTGCAGGATGACATAATCAATCAACTCATCCGGCAATTTCATCAATTTGATATTCAGACTGATATTATTATCAAACGAGCAACTTCCCCAATTCGACACGTTGTCCCGGAAAGTCAGCCGACCGTACTTGAAACCGAACCGTTCCGCTTGGCGTTTCACCCTCGGCGGCAAATACCGCTTCGCCTCCATCCGGTACACCTCCGTCAAAAAACGCCGCACCGTATCCTCCACCCGCCGGAACTCCACCCCTTTCGGCACCGCCAGCGTAATCTCCTCCCCCTCGATACGGTAGCCGGGTTTCCCGTCTTCGGATTCCGCAATCCGTATCCGGTGCAACTTCGTCCGCACCTCCGCACCGATGCCCAGCCCCACTCCCGTGTCCTGCTCGTACACCTCCATATTTCGCCGTTGGCTGAGAATCCACTCCCGGTTCTCCTCGATGAAGCGCATCACCTCCCTCCCGCTCACCCCCCACGGCACACTCACCCACACCCCCCGTCCCGGCGCCATCCGGAGGCGCAGGTATTTGATGTTGGCACTCCGCCGCAAGCGGATCTCCCCGATGCCGGGCACCTCTATCGCCTCCATTCCGCTAATCTTTCAACTCTTCCACATACACCTGCCCGTTGCTGCACTTCGCCACGGACACCGCCTTCCCTTTCTCAATATACTCCCCCGCAAGGCTCACGGCGTCATACACATCCTTGTTCACTGCCACCTTCCCGCCGGGACGCAGGTCCGTCAGCGTCACCCCCACCTTCCCCACCGCCTCGCACCCGCTCATGTCTACCCCCACGAAACCGTCCTCCGCCCGCTGCTCCGCATGCAGGGCGAACGCCCACCGCCGCGAGCCCAACATCTTCGCTCCGAGCCACATGCTCAACACCAGCGCCCACAGCGAAGCCCCCACCACCAGCAGCAGCGACTCCAGGATATAATACACGAAATCCCCCACGAACTCCCACGGCACATCGTCGATGCCCGCCATCACCAACGCCCCCACCACCAGCACGATGCCCGATATGCCCGCCACCCCGAAGCCCGGAATCACGAACACCTCCAGCAACAGCAGCAACACCCCCACGACAAACGCCACAATCTCCCAATTCCCCGCCAGCCCCTCGACATAAAGCGGCGCAAAATAGAGCAGGCACGCCCCCACCGCCGCCGCCAACGGGAACCCGACGCCGGGCGTCTGTAACTCAAAATAAATTCCCCCCACGATAATCATCACCAGCAACCCGCGCAGCACGGGATTAATCAGGAATCCCACCACCGCGTCCATCGTCGTCGGTTCATAGGCGCGGACGGTATACCCCTCCACTCCCTCCGCATGCAGCACCTCCTCCACGCTCTCCGCCATCCCGTCGCAAAAGCCGTGGCGCATCGCCTCATGGGGAGTAAAGGTCACCACCTGCCCGCTGTCCGTCACCCCCTCGATGCTTATCCGCTCGTCCACCATCGCCTCCGCTATCCGCGGATCGCGCTTCCAGCGCACCGTCACCCGTCCGTTCTCCCGCACCGTGTCGCGCCCCTGCGCCTGCGCCGTCGCCCGTATCATGGAACGCATGTACGACTGGTACTTGTCCGGCATCGCCTCGCCCGACGTATTGACCACCGTCGCCGCCCCGATGTTCGCCCCCTCCCGCATATAAATCCGGTCGCACGCCAACGCAATCAACGCACCCGCCGACGCCGCATTGTTATCCACCCACACCCACACGGGCACAGGCGAGTCGAGCACCAACGACCGCAACGAATCCGCATAGACCACCATGCCCCCATACGTGTTCATGTGCAACAACACCGCATCCGCCCCCTCCCGCCACGACTCCTCGAACGCCCTCTTCACCATCCGCCACATCGACGGCCCCACCTCGTCCCGCACCTCCACCCGATACACCAACCCCTCCGCCCGCAACGCCCCCGCCGCCAAAAGCAGCAGCAGGCACACCAGATACCATTTCTTACATGCTTTCATATATTTCATTTTTATTCCACATCCATCCGTCACCGGCAGGGCACCGCCCAATCAAACCGTGCCGACTTCCTCGTCACAAAATAAGTGCTGTCCGGCAATGCCATCCGAATCCCGTATGACGTATCTGTCTGCAACAAGCGGTTTCCACTTCGCACGACATCCACAATATACCGGTACACATTCTCCGACACCTTCACCTCCGCCCCGTTTTTAATCGGCAAATACAGCGTATCTCCCTGTATCCGTGGCGTCTTCAACACTCTTGCCGCAGCCCGGGAATACAGACTCCCGTCCACTTTCCCCTCCAAAAACCGCACCTCCAAATCCCCGTTTCCCAAATCGATAAACACGGAATCCCTATACCTTTCCGCCCAATCTACAACCTCCCGCCCACTCTGCGATCGGCAGGAAACCAAAACGACCGTCATGAAAAATATGATACCCAAATCGTTTTTCATATAGGTTAAGATTCAGCGTTTATGCAAATGTAAAGATAAAAAACAACACCCACTAATTTTAAGAAAATATTTGTTTACAAAGAAGCACGTTTTAACAAAAAATCAGTACGCAATCTGCCGTGGGAGGACTATCCCGGTCTGCAGTCGTTCCGATGCACGACCACGGCGCCGGCAATGACCGCCGCGAGCGAAAGGAAACTGCACACGAAAAGGTTCAGGAAAGGAATCGTCAGCGCCAAAACGAAAACAGACCCCACGCCCGTCGCCTCGGCGGCGTGGCAATTGACGTAGCGCACGCTGTCACGGACATTGAGACGGCGCCGCTCGATGGCATAGTCGAGGAAAGAAAAACCGTAGAAATAGGCGGACACCAGGAGCATCAGGAACGGCGACAGCCACCCGACGAACGGTACAAAAGAGAAGAAAAAAAGCAATATGGATACCCCCGCCTGCAACACGAAGTTGCGCAAGGCGATGCCCAAGCCGCGGAAGATGTCACGCACGAATCGGCGGAAACTGAAGGGATAAGTACGCCCCGAGAGGTGCATCTCCGCTCGCTCGGAAAGCCACGAGTAAACGGGCGAAAGGACAATCAGCAGCAGGTAGCCGCCGAACATGGAAAAGAAGAAGAAGAAAGCCACCCGCACGACAATCCAGACGAACCACGCCGCCGCCCCGTTCAGCCATTCAAGCCAGGATATGCCCGCCAGCCACGCCGCCAAGTGGTCGGCAAACAGACCGTGAATCGTACCGCCGATGCTGCCCGTGACCCACATTCCCAGCACAAAAAGCAGCAGCACCGCCGCCAACGGAAAAAACAGGAACCACGCGAAACGCGCGCTGAACAACAGGCGGAACGCCGGGGCGTAAGCCTGGATACCGGAAAAGAAACGTCTCATGGCATACATTGTTATGGATGACTAAACCGGGGATAAAGGTAAGTTTTTTTAAGGGAAAGCGGTGCAAGAAAATAGGAAGATTTTGCTTACCTTTGTGGGACGTAAACAAAAAAGAAACGGGATAAGAGCTGCTCGCCAACCCTCATCTGGGTACCTACCTGGACGGAGGACTGCGCAAAATCAGGATGCGCATCGCCTCGAAAGGTAAAGGGAAGAGCGGAGGGGCACGGGTCATCACATTCTTTGAAATAACATATCATTAAAATAAACGACATATTATGCAAGCATTGACAGCGATTTCGCCGGTGGACGGCAGATACAGGGACAAGGTGGAGAACCTGGCAAACTATTTCTCCGAGAGTGCATTGATACGCTACCGGGTGACGGTGGAGATCGAGTATTTCATCGCGTTATGCGAGGAGCCGCTGCCGCAGTTGGCGGGATTCGACAAGGGGATGTTCGAGCACTTGCGGGAGATTTACCGGAATTTCACGGTGGAGGACGCGCAGCGCATCAAGGACATCGAGAAAGTGACGAACCACGATGTGAAGGCGGTGGAATATTTCATCAAGGAGAAATTCGACGCGCTGGGGCTGCATGACTGCAAGGAGTTCATCCACTTCGGGCTGACGTCGCAGGACATCAACAATACGGCGGTGCCGTGCTCGTTTCGGGATGCGGTGTATGACGTGTATTACCCGGCGATAGAGGAGCTGACGGGCAAACTGGAGGAGTTGGCGGAGGAGTGGAAAGAGGTGCCGATGCTGGCGAAAACGCACGGACAACCCGCCTCGCCGACCCGGTTGGGCAAAGAGATACGGGTGTTCACCTACCGGTTGAGGAAGCAGCTGGAACTGTTGAAGAAAGTGTCCATCTCGGGCAAGTTCGGAGGAGCGACGGGCAACTTCAACGCGCACCACGTGGCGTATCCGGAAATCGACTGGGCGGAGTTCGGAGGACGGTTCCTGCGGGAGAAATTGCAATTGGAGCGGGAGGAATATACGACGCAGATTTCCAATTACGATAACTTCGCGGCGCTGTTCGACAACCTGCGGCGCGTGAACAATATCATCATGGACCTGGACCGGGATTTCTGGACATATATCTCCATGACCTATTTCAAGCAGAAAATCAAGGCGGGAGAGGTCGGTTCATCCGCCATGCCGCATAAGGTGAACCCGATAGACTTCGAGAACTCGGAGGGGAACCTGGGCATCGCAAACGCGCTGTTCGACCACCTGAGCAACAAATTGCCTATCTCCCGGTTGCAGCGGGATTTGACGGACTCCACGGTGTTGAGGAACATCGGCGTACCGATGGCGCATACCATCATCGCCATCAAATCAACGCTGAAAGGATTGAACAAGCTGATTATCAACCAAGAGGCAATCGGACGGGACTTGGAGCGCAATTGGGCGGTGGTGGCGGAAGCCATCCAGACCATCCTGCGGCGGGAAGGGTATCCGAACCCGTACGAGACGCTGAAGGCGCTGACGCGCACCAACAGCCGCGTGACGCAGGAGTCGATTGCGGAGTTCATCGATACGCTGGAGGTGTCCGCCGAGTTGAAAGCCCGGTTGAAAAAGATTACACCGGAAAATTATACGGGGATTTAACACATGCACGATTTGTTTTCTATTCTGAAGCGGTTTATCCCCCCCTATCGGTGGCGGGTAGTAAAAAGTGTGGTGTACAATTTCCTGCACGCGCTGTTCGGGAGTGTGTCGATTGCCATGCTGATACCGATACTGGGGATTATTTTTAATAGCCGGGAAGAGGTGACGGAACGGGTGGCGTTCGCTTGGGACATGGCGTCATTGAAAGAGTTGTTCAATTACCATGTGACGCAGGTGAAACTGGAATACGGTCCCTCGGTGACACTGTTGCTTATCGGACTGGTGGCGGTGGTGGCAACGGCGTTGAAGACGGGGTTCGCCTACATGGGGTCGTTCGAGTTGATATTTATCCGCAATGGCGTGGTGCGGGATATCCGGCGTAGGATTTACAAGAAAATCCTGTCGTTGCCCCTCCCCTTTTTCTCCGAGGAACGGAAAGGGGATATCATTTCGCGCATGACGGGCGACGTGCAGGAGGTGGAGGCATCGGTGATGAGTTCACTGGACATGTTTTTCCAGAATCCGATATTGATTATCGTGTACTTGACGATGATGTTGCTGATGAGCTGGGAACTGACGCTGTTTGTGTTCATACTGCTGCCCATCATGGGCACGCTCATCGGACGGGTGGGCAAAAGCCTGAAACGGCACTCTTGGGAAGGACAAACCAAGCTGGGTGAAATCCTCGCCCTGATGGAGGAGACGCTGTCGGGACTGCGCATCATCAAGGCGTTCAACGCGGAGGGAAAGATGGAAGACCGGTTTGCGGAAGAGAACGAGACTTACCGGAGGATTCAGAACAGGCTGATGCGGCGGCGGTCGCTGGCACACCCGATGAGTGAGTTTCTGGGGACGATTGTGATTGTGATTATCCTGTGGTTCGGCGGTTCGCTGGTGTTGGGCGAAAGCGCCGCCCTGACGCCGGAGGTGTTCATTTCGTACATCGCACTGTTCTATTGCATCATCAATCCCGCCAAGAACCTGACGAATGCCTACTACAACATCCAGAAAGGCCTGGCAGCCATGGAGCGCATCGACGTGATTTTGGAGGCGGAATCGAGCATCCGGGAACCGGAACAACCGAAGGAGTTGAAGGAGTTCCGAGAGCAGATAGAATACAAGGGAGTGACGTTCTCCTACAACGAAAGCAAGCAGGTGTTGAAAGGAATAAACCTCGTGATTCCCAAGGGAAAGACTGTGGCGCTGGTAGGGCAATCGGGCTCGGGAAAAAGTACGTTCGTGGACTTGTTGCCGCGCTTCTATGACGTGCAGCAAGGAAGTATCACCATCGATGGGCAGGACATTCGGGAACTATCATTCTTCAACTTGCGGGAGTTTATGGGAAATGTGAACCAAGACCCCATCCTGTTCAACGATACGATTTACAACAACATCGCTTTCGGGGTGGAGCATGCCACGCAGGAAGAGGTGGAACAGGCGGCAAGGATTGCCAACGCCCACGATTTCATCATGCAGACGGAGCAGGGATACCAAACCGTCATCGGCGACCGCGGCGGGAAGTTGAGCGGGGGACAGCGCCAGCGGTTAAGCATCGCGCGGGCGGTATTGAAGAATCCGCCCATCATGATTCTGGACGAGGCGACGTCGGCACTGGACACGGAGTCGGAAAAACTGGTGCAGGAGGCACTGGACAACCTGATGAAGAACCGCACCTCCATCGTCATCGCCCACCGGTTGTCCACCATCAAGAACGCCGATTTGATTTGCGTGTTCCATGAGGGGGAAATCGTCGAACGGGGCACGCATGAGGAACTGCTGGCACAGCGGGGCATTTATACGAAGCTTTACCAAATGCAGAATTTCTAATGGACACGGTAGCGGAAGCCCGGGTATTGGGCAAACGGGTGGAGTATCCGAAACGGTATTGCCCGGAAATACTGGTCGCCGTACCGCGCTCCCTCAACCGGGAAATGTACGGCATTGCAGAAGGGGACGGACTGTTTTGCGGGTGGGACTGTTGGCACGCTTACGAAGCGAGTTTCCTATTGGACAGCGGATTGCCCGTCGTAGGCGTGTTGAAACTGGTATATGCCTGCGACAGCCGGTGCATCGTGGAAAGCAAGTCACTGAAACTCTACTTAGGCTCCTACAACATGGAAGCCATGGGACGGACGCGGGAGGAAGCAGTGGCACGGTTTACGAAACAGGTGGCGGAAGACTTGAGCCGCCTGTTGGAAACGGAAGTGCGGGTAGGCTTCCACGCGGACGGGGCATTGACACCCCTCCCCTTCGACTTCGAAGATTACCGGATTATGGAGAACGGCGTGGAGCCGCAGGAGGTGGCATGCACGGTGTATGAGGAGTGCCCGGCACTGCTGGGCGAGGGGATGCGCCGGGAAGCGGGAGAAATCAAGGTGGCGAGCCACCTGCTGAAAAGCAACTGCAAAATCACAGGACAGCCCGACTGGGGAAGCATCTACATCCGCCTGAAAGGGGCATGCCTGCCGGACGAAAAAGCCCTGCTGCGCTACATCGTTTCCCTACGCAACGAAAACCACTTCCACGAAGAAATCTGCGAAATGACCTACAAGCGGCTGACCGACCTGTTCCACCCGGAAGCACTGGCAGTGAGCTGCCTGTACACCCGCCGCGGCGGCATCGACATCTGCCCCACCCGCGCCAACCGGACTGAATTTCTGCCGCCTTACCTCCCGCAAGAACACGTGCTGACAGGCAGGAATTGCAGGAACTGACCACAAATGGCAAAAGGGAAACCGCTTATTTTACATACGCCTCCAAAGTTTTTTGATACATCTCTTCCACATTGTCCATTTTATTCTCTCGGATAAAACGGTTGTTGGTTTTCAGTTCATACTTAAGCCTGTCATAATAGCAAGCAGGTATTCCCCTTTGCTCAAAATTCTTTTTCGTTGCCCGTAAAATCATTCTATTGTTTTCCACCTTCACATAGTCAATTACCGCCTTCATCAATTTCTCTTTTAATTCTTTTTGCTGCGGAGTAGCTATGTTGTCCGGAATCATGTGCACAAACTTCATCTTCAACTCCTGTTGCTCAGGAGTAAGTTTTGAATCAGGCAACTGATATACCAATTCCCCGCTTTCCAGTTTGGGAGAAGAGACTAATTCTTGCTTTGTCAGGCAACCTTGTGACAAGCCTACAAGCCAAAAACAAACTAATATTTCAATTGTTTTCATGGCATATAAGTCTACTCCAATATCCTCTCATACGTCCCGTCCTTCAGCGCCTTATAGCCTGCCTGCAGGATATCGTTCTCCTCATTGAGAATCTGGTACATCTCATTCATATCCCACAGGTCGCGGGCGATAAGGGCTTTGATTTGCCGCTTCATGGTGGGGACAATCGGAAGTATCAGCTGCTCATCCTCGGGCACGCCCGCCTTCTCCCCGGCTTTGATGATGTCGGCAATCATGGCGTCAGTGACCATAAAGTCGCGCTTGTATTTTTCAAAATTCGAATACTTGGACTTCAGGCGGTTGCGGTTCACATCGACGTAATTCACCACATACTCCCCGATGACATTCTTGGCAATCAGACGGTTGAAATAACTGTAGTTCAACGAGGTATCCATCGGCACAAACAAGTCGGGAATGATGCCTCCGCCCCCGTAAACGGGACGGTTTTTCAACTTGGTGTAGTATTTCAGGCTGTCGTTCACCACGATGCTGTCGGCATTCAACAGCTCGCCGCTGGTGTAGCGCTTGTAGACCTCCGCATGGTACTCCTCCTCCCCTTTGCTGTAAGGCTTCTGGATGCAACGCCCGGACGGAGTATAATAGTGTGCCGTCGTCAGACGAATCATCGAGCCGTCGGTCAGCGGATACTGCCGTTGCACCAACCCCTTGGCAAAGGAGCGGCGTCCCACAATCAAGCCCCGGTCCCAATCCTGTACGGCGCCGGACACAATCTCGCTCGCCGAAGCGGAACTGCCGTCAATCAAGACCACCACCCGTCCCTTCTCCAACATCCCGGCAGCCGTGGCATACTCCGCCCGCCGACCGGAAGCGAAGCCGTCAGTGTAGACCACCATCCGTGTGGACTCCAAAAAATGGTCGCTGATGCCGATGGCAGCGCCCATATAGCCGCCGCCGTTGCCCTGTAGGTCGAGCACCAGGTCCTGCATACCCGCCGCTTTCAGTTTTTTCAGGGCGGCCTCGAACTCTTCTATCGTGGTCGCGGCGAAACGGGAAATTTTGATGTAACCCGTCGTCAGGTCCAACATATAGGAGGCATCCACGCTGTAAAGGGGTATCTTGTCGCGTACAATCCGGAAATCCATCAACTCCTTGCCCCGCAACACCCGTACCTTGACCACAGTCCCCTTCTCCCCTTTCAACCGCTTGCGCACGTCGGTGTTCGAGATTTTCTTACCGGCAACCGGCTCGCCGTCAATCTCCACAATCCGGTCGCCGGCTTTCAGCCCCACCTTCTCGGAAGGACCGCCCGCCACGACATCCACCACCATCAAGGTATCGCGCAAAATGGAGAACTGGATGCCGATGCCGAAGAATCCGCCTTCCAGGGGTTCATTCATCTCATCCACCTCTTCCTTGGAGATATAGACCGAATGAGGGTCCAGATCCGACAGCACTTTCACGATGGCATCCTCCGTCAATTGCTGCAAATTGACCGTATCCACATAAAAAGCATCAATCAACGCCATGAGCCGCTGATACTTGACGCTCTGTTCACGCACCTGGTTCTCACGATTCTGGGCTATTGCCCGTCCGGAAAAAAAGCCCGCCATCCAGAGGGCTACGCCCAACATTACAATCTTTTTCATCATATCGTTCAAGTTTCTATTTTTCAAATTCCAATACTTCCAAATCCTTGATATTGCCCGCCTCGATGTCAAAACGCACCGCCGTACACACTTTATGGAAACCGCTCCTCCCCGCAGCCCCGGGATTGATATGCAGGCAGTCGAGCGAAGCGTCGTGCATGACTTTCAGGATGTGCGAATGCCCGCAGACAAACAGCCGGGGACGTTCCTGCAAGAGGATGCCGGCGATGCGCGGATCGTAATGCCCGGGATAACCGCCGATATGGGTCATCACCGTCTTCACCCCTTCACAGACGAACACCAACGCACCGTCCAGGCGATAACGCACCTCTCCTCCGTCGATATTCCCGTAAACCGCCCTCACCCGGAATTGCTCTTCCAGGCGGTCGATAATCGACACATCCCCGATGTCGCCGCAATGCCAAGCCTCTTCGCAACCTTGGAAGAACTTCAACACCCGCTCATCGAGCCAGCCATGGGTATCCGATAACAGACCGATTTTCATTGCATACGGTATAACATTTCAATCTCCGCCTGCCAGTTCTCCTCGTCCGGCGTTTCCAGAATCAGGGGAATGTCATCGAAACGAGGGTCCTGCATAATCATCCGGAAAGGTTCTATCCCCAACTCCCCTTTGCCGAGCAACTCGTGGCGGTCCACATGGGAACTCAGCCCCTTCTTGGAGTCATTCAAGTGCATCCCCCGCAAATAGCGGAGACCGACCACGTCGTCTAAATGCTCGAAAGTTTCCATGAAACCGCTCTCGCTCTTCAGGTCGTAACCGGCAGCGAAAGAGTGGCAGGTGTCGATGCAGATGCCCACCCGGCTCTTGTCCTCCACCCGGTCGATGATATATGCCAGCTGCTCGAACGTATAACCGAGGTTGGAACCTTGCCCCGCCGTATTCTCGATGACGGCGCACACACCCCGGGTCTTGTCCAGCGCCAGGTTGATGGATTCGGCGATGGTCTGCAGGCACTCCTCGTCGCTCACCTTTTTCAACGAACTGCCCGGATGGAAATTCAACAACTTCAACCCCAACTGCTCGCAACGCTGCATCTCATCCAAAAAAGCGGCACGCGACTTCTGCAAAGCCTCCTGCTCGGGACTGCCCAGGTTAATCAAATAACTGTCGTGCGGAAGGATGTGGTCCGCCGTATATCCGTAAGCCTCGCACCGCTCGCGAAACAAGCGGATGCTCCGCTCCGAAAGCGGCGGGGACACCCACTGCCGTTGATTCTTGGTAAACAGGGCAAACGCCGTTGCCCCTATCTTTTTGGCATTCTCGGGAGCATTCTCCACTCCACCCGAAGCGCTGACATGCGCACCTATGTATTTTCCCATAGATAAAGGTTTTTGTTCGGACAAAGATATAACATAATTTTCCTTTCCCCATAAGCCAATCTTCATTTTTATTTCCTACTTTTGTGCCCGTAAAAATGACACATACACATATATAGTTCTTCATCAATTATGACAAGCAGACGATTAATCAGAATCAAAGTGTTGCAACTCCTCTATGCCAAGCACAAAAAAGAGACCGTCACCATCGAGGAAACCGAACGCGAACTGCTGAAAAGCATGGAAAAGAGTACGGACCTCTATTATGAAACCCTTCTGTTAATTACGGAATTAAGGCGAAAAGCATTTCTGAAAATCGACACTGCCCGAAACCGTCGGTTCGCTTCGGAAGCGGACCTCCATCCCAACACCCGATTCCTGGAAAATCCGGTATTCGATATCATCGAAAAAAACAGGAAATTCGTCAGCTACATCAACAACAACCTCATCACCTGGCAGGAATCGCAGGAAACCGTGCTATATTTCTACAACAAACTGATGGAATGGCACAAATACCGGCAATACATGAACAAGCCTTCCGTGACGTTTGAAGAGCATAAACAACTCATTCTGGACATCTTCGCGGAACTCATCATCCAGGACGACCTCTTTTTCCAGATATTGGAAGAAAAAAGCATCTATTGGAATGACGATTTCGAACTGGTGCTCAGCATGGTCTATAAAACCCTGTGGCACATCCGTCCCGACATGACGGAAGAGGACAACATCTTTTTCCCCATCTACAAGCCGTCGGAAGACGGCGAGTTTGCAAGGGCACTGGCACGCAAATCTTTCCTGGAATACAAGGAAAACACCGAAATCATTGAAAAATATACCCAAAATTGGGAAATCGAACGCATTTCCGAAATGGACAAACTCATCATGTCATGCGCCATCACGGAACTGAAAAACTTTCCCTCCATTCCCGTGAAAGTGTCGCTGGACGAATACATCGAAATCTCCAAAACATACAGCTCGCCCAAGAGCAGCTCTTTTATCAACGGGATTCTCGACAAAGTGGTCAAGGAATTGCAGGAGGAGAAAAAAATCATCAAGACAGGACGCGGATTGCAGCAATGATTCCGCTCCCTCCCCGAAAGAACAGCCCCCGAAAGTTCATCGACTTTCGGGGGCTGTTCATTTACTCGCTCAAAAAGAACTTATCTTGACAGCGCCTCATTGACCTGCTTCATCAGCCCCGCCACATCCTGGTTCGCTGCATCCAGCGACTGTGCCTGCACCAGAAACTCCTTGGCTTTCTTGAAATCCGCCGTAGCCTTTGCCTTTTCCGCTTCGAACTTCGGCTTGTTGCTGTTGGCTATCGGATTGGCAGCCTGCATCGTCTTGGCTCCGTTGTTGAAATACAAACCTGCCAGGCTGGCCAAACCCTGCACCTTGAAGCCTTTCGTCGTCAGATTCGTAATCATCTGATAATTTTCGGCAGCCTTGGCAATATTCCCCGCTTTCTGGGCATCCTGCCCTTTCTTCATGAAATGGGCGGCATACATGGTCTCCAGTTTCATTTCGCCCGGCGCGAACTTCATGCCCGCCTCCAGCGTTGCCAGCATTTCAGCCTCTTTCTTCTGCTCCTTCTGGGCTACCGCCTTCGCATGGTAAGCCGCTTTGGATTTGTACTTATTCGTGATGCACATGTCGAAATACCTCTCCGCAGCCGCATAATTCTTCACCTTGGAAGCCACCACGCCGGCATTATAGACATAAGGAAAATCCTTGTAGTCCACCACCTTCAGATAAGTCTCCAACAGCGTCAAAGCTTCCGAATAATTCTTGGCTTTCATGGCTTCGTTAGCTGCATTTTTCTCCTTTGCTCCGGATTCCTGGGCAAAAACGCCGAGAGCCAAAACCGCTCCTACAAATAACAAAACAAGTCTTTTCATGTTTTTCTATCTTTTTTATTCCATTAAATTAAGTTATTTTCCAACGCCACTAAGATATAAACGTCCCTTCAAAAAAACAAAATATTTTTCCGTTTTTCCTCACACCTTCTCCAGAATATCCGTCAAATGCCTCCACCACATCTCCACCGTCTTGATTTCCACCTTCTCATCGGGGGAATGCACGCCCCGCAACGTCGGACCGAAAGAAATCATATCCATGCCCGGATACTTCTCCAGGAACAGCCCGCACTCCAAACCCGCATGGATGGAACGCACCACCGGCTCTTTGCCGAAAAGCCTCTTGTAAGAATCCACGGCAATCTTCAATATCGCCGAATCCGGATTGGGCGCCCAGCCCGGATAACCTTCCCCGTGTTCCACGGACGCGCCCGCCATACGGAACACGGCAGCCACCATCTGGGCAATGTTCATCTTCTCCGAATCCACATCGCTGCGCTGCGAGGTGGTAATCAGTATCGTATTCTCCTCCGTGAACTCCACGGCAGCCAGATTGGTCGAAGTCTCCACCATTCCCGGCATCCGGTAGCTCATGGCAAACACCCCGTGCGGGCAGGCATACAATGCGTTCAGTAATTTCGTCGTGGACGCCGCATCCAATACCTCCGTGGGCACCTCCTCCGACTCCAGTTCCAGGGCAATGCCCGGCTCCGTGATTTTCCACACCCGCTCCATCTCCGCGGCATAAATATTGAACGCCACGCGCACCGGCTCTTTCAACGCCTCCTCGAACACCATCACCGCCGAAGCCTCGCGGGCAATGGCATTCCGCAGATTCCCGCCCGCAAACGAAGCAACGGATATGCCGTGCTTCCGGTTCATCTCCCACAAAAAGCGGTTCAATATCTTGATGGCATTTCCTCTTCCCTTGTTGATATCGTCACCGGAATGTCCTCCCTGCAACCCTTTCACCGTCACTTTCACCGCAAACCGGTGCGCAGGCACCGTCTCCTTGGTGTACGGCATGCGCACCACCGTGTCGATGCCGCCGGCACACCCGACAAACATCTCGCCTTCATCCTCGGAATCCAGGTTCAACAATATCTTGCCGCTGAAAAATCCGGGTTTCAGCGCAAAAGCGCCCGTCAGTCCCGTCTCCTCGTCCACGGTAAACAGGCATTCCACCCGTCCGTGCTTCACCTCCTCCGAAGTCAGCACCGCCAACGCGGCAGCCATGCCGATACCGTCATCCGCCCCCAAGGTCGTCCCCTTCGCCTTCACCCACTCCCCGTCGATATACGGGCGGATAGGGTCTTTGTCAAAATCATGCACAGTGTCCGCGTTCTTCTCGCACACCATATCCATGTGCGCCTGCAACACCACGGTCGGCGCCTCTTCCCTGCCCGGCATCGCCGGTTTCGACATCAGCACATTGCCCGCCTCATCCTGCCGCGCCTCAATCCGATGCTTGCGCGCGAACTCCATCAGCCACGCGCCGATTTTCTCCTCTTTCCGGGAAGGACGGGGTATCCGGCAGATTTCCTCGAAATATCCCCATACGGCCTCCGGTTTCAAGCCTTTCAAAGTTTCCATATATTCTCTGTTTTAATTCATCATATCCGTCAGCTTCTTCAACACCCACACGCACGACTTCATCTCCTGCGGCGCAATGGTGAAAGTCAGGTCCGTATGCACCTGCTCCTCGATGTCCTTCAACGCTTTCTGCAACTCCACCCCTTTGTCCGTCAGCACCACGAAATTGTTGCGCTTGTCCTCCTGGCACATCTTCCGCTGCACGAACCCGCGTTTGGTCAGCGTGTTCAACAACTTGGTCACATTGTATTTGTCTTTCTGTAACCGCTTGGAAATCGTCTGTTGGTTCACATGATCTTCCTGCCAAAGCACCTGTAACAACTCATATTGCTCCCGGCTCAAATCATACCCCGCCTTCCCGAAAGCCCGGTTCAGCGCTTTGGTGTAACCCCTCTCAGCCTTACTGAGATAAGCCACTAATTCCCTTACATCATCCATAGTTTACGTTGCAGTTTATACTATTGGCAAACATAACTATTCTTCAGGTAAGATGCAAATATTTCCGCCGGAAAATGGCATCACCCCAGCGCTTCCCCGTTCTCGTAATAATTCTCCGGTTGCAGATAGCGGAAATGAATATCCGAATTGGGATAACCCGCATCCTTCAAGCTCTCGTAAAGCACCCGGACTACACGTTCCTGCACCTCGCGCGGGCGCGGGAAATAATCGACCTCCACGAAAGGCCACCCGTTGGTCGCCTTCACCTCCCCTCCATCGATAAAGGAGGAATGCACGTTCTCCACCACAATATGGTCGCGCGGACAACCGATGGCTTCCTGCAAGCGGTCCGTCATCCCGCTTCCCACTTCTGCCAACCGGGATTCATCCACAAAATGAAATCTGAAAAAAGGCATATCGTACTATTTCACAAAACGTTCGAAAAACAGAGGCATCGTCTCCCTCACCCGCTTCACCACCTCCTCCAGCGGCAAATCCATCTGCCCGCCGGCGGCATTCAGATGCCCGCCCCCGTTGAACCACTCCTTCGCCCACTCGTTCACCGGAATGTCCCGCTTCGAGCGGAACGAGAGCTTCACCCGGTCCTTGCGCTCCGTAATCTGGATGGACACCGACACGTTGCGCATCGACAACGGAATATTCACCAACCCCTCCAAATCCCCGTCCTTGTAATAATACCGCTCCAGCTCCTCCTTCTCGATGGGGATAATGGCAACCGGATAACGCTTGTCCACCTTCAGCTTCTTCAACAGCGAATACCCGATCAGCCTCAACCGCGAAAGGTGGTTCATCTGGTAAATGTTCTCATGCACAAACGCCTTGTCCAGCCCTGCCTCCAGCAGCTCCGCGATGATCCGGTAGGTCTCCGGACGGGAACAATTATGGTTCAGCCCGCCCGTATCCGTATTGATGCCCGTATAGAGCGCGTTCGCCATATCGGCATTGACCGTCTCTTTCCCCCACACCCGGGCAATCACCGTGTACAGCAGCTCGCACGTCGATGACAGCCAGGGCGCCGAAATCACAATCGCCTGCTCGTCCGGATCCGGATGGTGGTCGATGATGACTTTCTCCGCCTTGGACGCCGCCACATACTTCTCCAGCTCCCCTTCCCTGCCCACCGTGTTGTGGTCCAGCATAAAAATCACATCCGCCTCCTCGATCAGCTGCCGGCACACGTCGGGCTTATCCTGGTGCGAAATCACGCAACGTATGTTCTTCAAAAAACGCAAGTAGTCCGGTATATAATCGCACGTCAGGAGCTCCCACCGTATTCCCGCCAGCCGCAACGCCTCCGCCAGCGCCGAGCACGACCCGACGGCATCCCCGTCCGGGGAAATGTGCGGAATGATCACCGCCTTCTCCACCCCTGCCGCCAGGCGCTCCTTCAAACGTCCGATACCCTGCTCCATGGCTTCCGTCTGATTCTCCATTTTCGTCCTCCCTTTCCTTTATTTCGACAAATCCACCTCCACCGATGCCGGATAAATCCGCGCCGGGTCAAAGAACAGCGCACAACTGTTCACCATATCCTTCACCGACGGCCGCACCATCCCCCGGAACACCTCTCTCCCGTTCACGCTCACCGTCACCTCCCGGCTCAAATCCACCAACTCGTCGCACAGGTAAATCACCACCCTCCCTGTCGTTGCCGGACGGTAACTCCTGGCAAACTTCAACTCGATGCCCCAATTCGGGTCCACCTCCACCGCCTTATACTTCACCACCTGCGCCTTCAAATCCACATGATTGTCTTCGATGCTCCACTCGTAATACGTCCGCTCGTCCGTCCCCTCGTTCGAACGCTCCTTCACCGCCAGGTTATAAAACCCGTCACGGTAACGCCCGTCCATCTCGAAATTCTCCCAACTCACCCGCTTCGGATAAGGATTCCGCACATGTTGCCTCAGCCAGGGAGTCGTCGGTGTATAATCGATGGCATGCCCGAACCCCGGAATCAACTCCACCCGGTGCACGAAACTCCCCGGATTCGCCCTTTCCAAGCTGTCGAACACCTCCTTCACGTGCTGCGTCAGGTAATTCCGGTAAAATCCCCGGTCCGCCTCGCCCGTCCGCAACAAAAAAGCCATATTCCTGCAATTCTCCGCCGGCGCGTTCTTCATCGGCTCTCCCCCCGCCATCGGTCCCGCTGCCGCCCAATAGTCCGCATAGAAAGACGCCAACCGCTGGCTCCCGTAGCCCCCCTCCGAAATCCCGAACACATACACCCGGTTCGGGTTCACCTCCCCCGACACGAACGCCAGCCGCAACAACTTCTCCCACGCATATTGTTTTGACCGCTGCCACCAACGGTAATACTCGCCCATATTCGGAATCTGCGGAATGAAATACACCGACGGCGCATCCTCGAACCGGCGGCAAATCGTCAGCCCCGTACGCCACTCCGCATCCTTATGACCCGACCCGTGCGTGTACAGGAACAGCGGATACCCTCCTTCCGGCATCTCCCCCTTGCTCCCCCAGTAGTAAGGCATCACCGCATCCGGCTCCAACTCCGCCGGCAGACGCCACCGCCCCGCCTCCAACCCCTTCTCATCCAACCCTCTCAACCCCACCAACTTCTCCTCCTGCAACGCGCCGTTCGCCTCCCGCCACGCCTCCCACACCATCGCCCGCACACTCCCCACATCCTCCCGCTCCACCCACACTGCCTTCTCAAACTCCCCCTTCACCCCGGACAGGTAATCCGCAAAGAAATCGGCAATCCCTTTCCGGTAACTCTTTTTTTCCCAAACTCTCTTTTGTGCCACGCACTGCTCCGAGGCGGCAATCCCCACCATCCAAACCAACAGGCACCATGTGCAAACTTTTCTCATAACGATATATTTTCTCATCCTGCAAAATTATAAAAATTGCGGAATGGAGAGCCATTTGCACCCTACGTTTTTTTAAACGTCCTTTTCTTCCAAAAGTTCCACCGCGAACTTATCCATTAACTTTTCATCATACCCGGATTCCTTGATTTCTGTAACCGGAAGCACATAATTCATCATATTCAGCATATTCAGCATATCTCCATCCGTATAGTGGCTGGACAAATACCTGATGCCGTCTACATCTTTTCTATTTTCCCGTACATATTCCATTAACAATTGAGGAATGATGTATTCTTCATGAAAAACACCTTCAGAATGTTTTTTAGAGGATTGCGAAGCCAATATCAAAGGATACAACACAAGAAACCCCAACAACTCTTGGAGAGAATCATTTATTGGCGGAGCCAAGCTAAGAAGTTTAATACTTCCACCACGTCGTATTTGATACTGATTCACAAATTTACATTCACCTTTATTACCTTTTCCAACCTCTTTTTCACACACTTCTTTAGATCCACTTAAATACAGACAAGGAAAACCGGGCAAACTGAATCTGTAATTCCCAATCAAATGGCTCTCTTCAAAAGGTCGGTGTTCGGCGTAATTTTTTCCTTTTTCAACTTTATCCTTGGGAATATACACTATTCGATAAAAATCCTTTTTACGCGACACATACTCTTGGACGTGCTCTATAATAGCCTTATTTGCAATATTATCACTCAACAATTTTTTCAATATTTCATATGCCTTATGCGGCTTCCCATTCTTTTTTTCAAGTATACATTCTTCTACCTTCTCACAAATTTGTTTCGCCTTGTCTTTAAATTCATCAAATGCAACACCCTCATTGGAGAATTCACGTTGAAAATCATTTTTATCAATCTTTTCAATTTCAGTTAAATATTTTGCAAAATCATTTTTTAATGTCGCTAAACCTGTCCTATTCTCGGCAATATTCTTTTTTAAGTCATCTGCCAATTGACTGATCTTTTTCATAATTGCAATTTTATACGCTCTCTCGCTATTTTTGTAATAGCGAGAGAGCATGTTTGATTATTATTCTTCCGGTAATTTCGAACAAGCCCCGTTCAAAATCTGGTATTTCGTGGGATTATAGCCACAACCTGAAACGGAAAACGTTCCATTATAATCCGTCAGCACCGGCTTCCAATTGCAAAAGTCGGTAAGCTCTTTGCAATTTTTTATCGTAATATCTCCCACCGTCTTCAAGTTGTCCAAAGTGCCAATCGCATTCACATAGGTTATTGTAAACGCACCTTCAATGGATTCAAGCTTCGGAATATCCACAGACTTGAAATACCTCAACCCAAACGTTCCCCCCACCATTTTCAAGGCAGGCAAATAAAGGTTGGATTGAGAAGAAGAAGAAGAAGAAGAAGAAGAAAAAGTAGACAATGACAACGCTCCTCCGACCGACTGCAAAGCGGTAAAATGTGCATCTCCATATACATTCATCTCCCCGCCGACCGTCACTAATTTCTCCAATCCAGTTTTTGCCGAAAAAAATTTATCCTCACTGATAAAATCCCCTCCAATCGCAGTCAAACTTCCTAAACCTGATAAATTTTGCAAACTCTCCAAAGAATAATCAGAAGTTATACGGAAACTGCCGCCAATCCGACACAAATTATCCAAACCAACGAAATTTTCTAAACTTCCCAAAGAAGAAGAATAACCAGAAGAAGAAGAAACCTCAAAATCACCAACGATTTCTGTCAAACTTCCTAAACCTGAGAAATTTTGCAAACTCGCCAAAGAAGAAGAAGAACGAGAAGAAGAAGAAGAAGAAGAAGTTATACGGAAACTGCCGCCAATCCGCCCCAAATTATCCAAACCGACGAAATTTTGCAAACTCCCCAAAGACTCAGAAGAAGAAGACTCAGAAGAAGAAGAAACCTCAAAATCACCTCCTATCTCACTCAAACTTCCTAAACCTGAGAAATTTTGCAAACTCTCCAAAGAAGAAGAAGAAGAAGAAGAAGAAGAAGAAGTTATACGGAAACTGCCGCCAATCCGTCCCAAATTATCCAAACCAACAAAATTTTCTAAACTTCCCAAAGAAGACCTATAAGAACAAGAAGAAGAAGAAACCTCAAAATCACCTCCTATCTCACTCAAACTTCCTAAACCTGAGAAATTTTGCAAACTCTCCAAAGAAGAAGAAGAAGAAGAAGAAGTTATACGGAAACTGCCGCCGATTCGACACAAATTATCCAAACCGACGAAATTTTCTAAACTTCCCAAAGAATAATCAGAAGAAGAAGAAATCTCAAAATCACCTCCTATCTCACTCAAACTTCCTAAACCTGAGAAATTTTGCAAACTTCCCAAAGAAGAAGAAGAAGTTATACGGAAACTGCCGCCGATATGTTCCAAATTATTCAAACCCTCAAAAGAAGTAAATCGACCATCCTTGATAGTCAGATTCCCCCCTATCCGTTTCAATCCGTACAACCCGTCAAAACTGTTTAACGAAGAACAATTAATTTCCAGATTACCATTGATTTCCTCCAATTTGTCACTTAAAGCAGTCAAAGAACCCAAATTACTCCCCTGCACAATCAAACTTCCCATCAACCTCTTGATTCCGCGGGCAGCAAAAGCCTGCACGTCTTCGGTTGTCTCCAACACCACATCTCCCGCAAACACCCCCTTTCCGCCTTGATGCACGTAGAGCGTGTCGTCCAAAGCGCTGTTCTTGTCCTTCACCACAATCTTTACCGTCCGCTCCTTGTCGCTCCCGTTCGCTTCAATATGAAAATCCAGCCGGTCTTCCCGAATGGCTCTCGTCTCCACACGGCTTATCCAGGAAGTGGCGTCCCCCGGTATCGTAATCTCATAATCCACGTTGGTCTTCAACTCCACCGTAATATCCCCACCTTCCGCCTGCAAACGGTAAATATCCTGCGTGAGAATTAATTGATCGATCTGCGCTTGATAAATATGCACCGTATCCCTCAATCCGTTCCCGCTGACAATAACATACCCGTCCCGCTTATCATAAGCCTCATTCTCACTGATGACCAAATCGAACGTCGTCGTCACCAACCCCTTACTCTTCGGCGCCTCCTTTATCCATGCCTCAAATTTCCAAGGAATCGTCAAACGGCAATCGACGTTGCTCTGCCATTCAACAGAAATCGTTCCCCCCTCCTGCGCCACATCGAACTTGTCCTTCGAAAGAATCAACGCATCCTCATGCTTCTGCGTGACCTGAACCGTCCTTGTCTCATTCCCCGCCTTCACTGTCAGAACCGCATTGCGGTCCGCATTTTCATAATAAGCCTCCGCCGTCACCTTCACCGTCCCGTCCCCCTCGCCGCTCGCCACATCCGTCTTGCACCACCCGCTCTCATTCTCAATGCTCCACTTCGTGTTACACTCGATATCGAAACTCACCTCATCCCCCTGCGCACCCAACACCAAATCATACTCCGATACGTACAACTCCACATACTCCGGTACATCAGGATTTTCGGGCTGTTCCGGATTCTCCGGCACATCCGGGTCGTCAATTCCGTCATCTTTCGAACCGCAACTCCACAAAGAAAGCGACAACAACAATACGAACAAATAAAGCAATCTTTTCATAATCAAATATTTTAATGTGACTTATTTAATACTTCTTCTACTTTATTTCTAAAACCATCCATTTCATTTTCTAACAATGACTTTGTATGGATTACGGCAAATTTTTTAGAATCATCCAGTTCTTTCTTGTCTATCTCTATTCCTGCAAGTAAATATTCATTGAAATCCTTTCTATCGTCATTATACTTGACCAAATATCCTTCCTGCAATTGCGGACGCAAAGCAAGAGGAGGACAAATCGAAGTTAAATTAACCATGGTTATATCCTGTACATTAGTTATATAATGGCAAGGATAAGGAAGTGCAAACAAATAGACATAAATCTTTTCTCTGGGTTCATTTGCCTGTCCAGCATTTATAAGCCCCATAGAATAAGCAATTCGCAATGACTGTGTCAAATCCAAATAAGGAGTTTTACATAATCCATAATGCTGAATAAAACTTTGTATTACAATCTCTTTATTCTCATCACAGAATTCTTTCAATTCTTCCAATTCGCCAAGTTTTTCTGTCTTGTTTTTCAATTCTTCAAAATCAGAATCAGATCGAAAAATCGTAGGCAAAAAAGAAAGCGTGTTGTCATTCAGATGTTCTTTACTTTCTCCCCGGTACAATATAAAATGTTCTTTATTGAGAAAGCGAAGATGGGAAACCAAATATACTAATTCCGTGTAGCGATGTACTTTGTATTTCTTCGCACTCAAACCGGGACATTCTCCCACTTCTTCAATATGCAACATAGGATTTCTTTTCAAATCCTCTTCACTCGGATACTTAAAATTCATTTTTTTCATACTTATCAAATAATTTTTATTCGAATCATAAACAACTGCAATCCATAACCTAAAAGCGCAGAAATCATTCTATTTTTCACTTAGCACAAAAACAAAATACACTCATAATAAACAAATTAAAAACAAAAATCATCATATTAAACTTATGACAAATGTACTATAAAAATGAAAACGACAAACATTTTACGAATTTTATTTTAGCAAAAAGTCTTTACTCTGACCGCAACAAGGCTGGTCAAATCCGGAAAATTCCTTATGTCATCGTAGGGAGAAGCCGGGTGTTTGCTAGGGGTTTGCCGGGGAGGAACCCTACTCCATTCCTACATGTACCCTACATCATCCCTATTCGTGAATAGGGATGATGTAGGGCGCATGTAGGGTATATGCAGGGTTTATATAAGAATCCTCCCCGGCAAACCCCTAGCAAACACCCGGCAATTACTCAAATGAAAATCACTTGAACGTGTACCCGAAACCCACGTAAGGATATATAAACGGGGTTTTCCGAATGCCGTGCCTGCCGCCGAAATGGAATGAGGGGCTAATGCCGACGCGGAACAGGAAACCGCTCACCCGCTGGTAGCGATAGCCGATGTTGGTGAAGAGATAGTAGCCGAAATGCGTCCTGGAGACGGTGGCTCTCTCCACCCGCTGTATCGCTCCAGCATCGGCATTGTAGATGTATTTCCAATAGGAACCTTTTTGTGTATAGATACCGAGGTTCGCCCCGATGCCGGCTTCAAACTTGCTGCGCCGTTTTCCCAAGAGGCAATTGGCTTCCAGCGGTATTCCGAACACCTGTTTCCCTCGTCGAGGACGGCAGTATTCGAACTCCGGACCGCACAGATAGGAGAAGCCGACACGGTAGCCGAATTTGGAACCGGGCTTTATCCCGGCGTCATAAGCGATGCCGTATAGGTTGGAGGGTCCCCAAAATTCCATATATATGCTGCGGCGCAGCGGCTTTTGTTCTTCGGCAAAGCCCGCCAAACCGAGAAAAACCGACAGCAAAACCAAAATCAAACAACGTTTTTTCATATTCATACGTTCATTTCATCGTTTTCAACTGAAATTTGATTCCGTGTGTCTGCGGGCAGCAGTTCAAAGGTGATTTCATAGTTCGTGGTCTGCTCTTCCTCCCATACCCGGACTTTCCAGGAGTCCTCTTGGAAGAACTGCCGCCCTTCCCCCGGTTCCTCGAGATTGCGCCACGCACACAACCTCCCGGCATCTTTTGAATAGATGACTACCGAATCCACGCCCGCATTCAAATAGTCGAACGGGATGCACTCGTGAGAAATATATGTCTCCCTGTCCAAATACAGCGTGCTGTCCTGCCCGATGTTCTCAAACCAGATGTGCTGCCCGGTGAAGAAAGTCATGACGACATCCCGCTCCATCCGATTGACCACCATGCGGGTACATTTGAAATGCCAGTCATCCCCTATTTTCTCATCCCAGGAGAAAGGCCAAAAAAACGGATAGCAGGAGTTCAAGCCCAACAGCATCCCCGCAACGAGAAGCAGTTGAAAGCCTCTTGAACAGTAGGCAAACCAGACGATAACCTTAAAATAAAACTTTCTCATATTTTTTACCCATTCTAAATAATAGAAGAAAACTATAAATTCGCCCCATAACGCTGATTCTCTTTAATGTCCTGCAATTTTAATAAAAAAAATTCGTTTACAAAATCCAAAATACTATGAGGCTGTTTTAGACAGCCTCATAGTATCACATGAATTTTGCTTAAAATACCAGGCCAAAACCAAATGACAGGGAATGACGAATATCCTTTATGAAATAGGAACCGACCGGCAGATTGTCAATGTAAACCGTGGTCTCAACGTCGAACTGTTTCAGATTATACCCGAACTGACAGTTCAAGCCGAAATGGCGGGCGAACATTTTGGTGTATCCGATTCCGGCGTCCAACAACCAGCCGGAAGCAAATGACCCGTATCTGCGTTTGCCAAGTCCATAGCCTAAATTCGTATAGACATACGGATTCAGATACTTTTTCAACGGACGGTAATAAACGGTGCCGAAAACGGGAAAGGTCGTATGAGGAGGATTCCTGTAGCCATCGATGCCTATTCCCGCTCCGGCGGACAGACGCGGAAGAATGTGGTACAAAAAAGTCAGGTGTACCGAATTGCCTCCCATCTTGAACTCGCTGCGTTTCATCGTAAAAAGTGAATTCCGCTCACGCAAACCCAAGTTGTAATGATAATCCAATGCCACGTGAAAACGCGCAGGATTTTTCTCTTGAGCAAAAGATTCCAATCCGACAAGAAGCAGCAACGTAAAAACAAAATACAATTTTCTCATTATCAATATTATTTAATATCCTCTGGAAGTAATTCAAAAATCCACTTATGAAATACATATTTCCCTTCTTCCCATTTTTGCTTTTTCCAATATGTTTCATTAAAAAATTGCCTACCGAATTCATTACGTTGAGACTCTGTCCACATCTTCAACTCTTCACCTTTAGTGTCTGAAACAGTGAATGTTTCATCTATAACCACTGCATCTAAAATCCAACCGAACATATCATCAATTTCTTCATCACGTGAAATTCCAACGCCATATACATGAACAGCACTATCAGGAGGAAGTATTTGAGGTATATTAATATAAAAGTTTGTAAGAATTTGAAGAGTATCGGTTGTCTGGTTTTTAACATACCAAGAACACCTATTTTTAGGATTAAAACACTCTTCAGGATCACAAGACAATGTGAGCAATACCCCAACAAACAATGCCAACCATTTAGAAGCCGTAAATTTTCCGACTATTTTCATAACTATTTCTAATGATTAGGAATCCTGCAATTTTACTAAAAAATCACCCCTACTCCAAATGATAATGAATGACGAAAACTATTGAAAGGTCGTTCTCTTACCGTGTATTTGAATTGTCTGAGATTGTAACCGAATTGGCAGTTCAAACCGAAATGCCGGGCAAACATCTTAGTGTATCCGATTCCGGCATCCCAATGCCAACCTGACGTAAGAGAGGTCGGCAGGTTTGTAAACGAATACCCCAAGTTTGTGTAAAGATAAGAATTCAAACACTTTTTTAAAGGACGATAGCGTACGGTTCCAAAAACAAAATGCGAATTGTGAGAAGGAGAAGTATAACCGTCAAGTCCAAACCCTGCTCCGGCAGTTATTCGCGAAGTCACATGATACAAAAACGTCAGATGTATCGAATTCCCTCCCATTTTATTCGTATCCCGTTTCAACGTCCACAAATCACTCCGTTCACGCAATCCAAGATTGTACCGATAATCCAACGCCACATGAAACCGCACAGGTTTCTTTTCTTCTGCAAAGCACTCCAATTCAATAACGAGCAATAATATAAAAACAAAATACTTCATTTTCATTATCTATTTTTCAAAAACTTTCATCAAAAAATTGTCGTTTATCTTCGATTTGCTCAAACTTACGCCATACTTTTAACATTTTACCATTATTACCATAAACAACAACTGAATCAATGTCGGCATTCAAATACTCAAAAGGTTTTATTTCCTCAGAAATAGCCTGCTTTTGCATAATCCACATACTATCCTGCTTTATATTCCCAACCCTCAAATTGAATGGGGTATAAATTTTGAAAACCACATCCATTTTCAAATAATTGGTAATAAACCAAGAACACTCTACATTCGTATCATCTAACGGTCTCTGAAAAAAATAACACGATTCAAAATTCAGCAAGATTCCGATTAATATAAAACGATAAATAACTTTAAAAACCATACTTATTAAAAAATGATACTATGGAACTGTTTAAAATAGCTCCATAGTACCACATGAATATTGCCTAAAATACCAACCCGACACCAAATGACAAGGAGTGCCTGATCATGTGCATGCGACGGTCATAAAAATCACCTTTATCATTGATAGCTGACACCACATTGGAAAAATCCTTGAAATTATATCCAAACTGACAGTTCAATCCAAAATAGCGGCGAAACATCTTGGTATAACCGATTCCAGCATCCCACATCCAACCCGGTATATTAGCATGTTCGTTTTTGCCAAGCCCATACCCCAAGTTTGTATACAAATAAGGGTCAAGGAATTTCTTCAAAGGACGGTAGCGAACGGTACCAAAAACGGGAAACGTGTTGTAAACAGGCTCTTTATACCCGTCAATCCCAATACCAGCACCGGCAGATATACGGGAATTGATATGATATAACAAAACCAAATGCAGCGCATTTCCCCTCATCTTATATTCATCCCGTTTCAACGTCCACCAATCACATCGTTCACGTAATCCAAGATTGTGATGAAAATCCAATTCCGCATGAAAACGCGCAGGCTTCTTTTCTTCTGCAAAACATTCCAATGCAAGAATAAGCACGAAGAAAGTAAAAAGAGAATAGAATTTTTTCATACAATTCAAACTGTTAAATTTATTTGGTATAAATTCTTGCTGCTTTCCATTGTCCATCATATCTTACAGCTGCATACACTTCCCCTCTATCTATTCCTGCCCGCTTTAAAGGTTTCACAGATACACGTTTTATTGAAGGGCTCCATGTCCCAAGATTTATATTTACACCTAAATCAAATTCTCCAGACAATCCAATTAATTCAAATTCTACAACTTCACGCCCCGTATTTTTTTCAATCTTCTCTTCTTGAGGATATAACAAATAAACAACTGCTTTACTAGTTTCTTCTTTTACAGAATAAGCACCTTGCTTAAAACCATCAAGTTTTGTTTTTAGATACGATGTAACACGTCCCATAACGCTTTTAAATAAATTATTTACATCTCTTGTTGTAACACTTTTATAATTTAACCATGGTATTGTAAAGAATACATGTTCTGTATCTGAAAAAGGAAAATTTTTAGTAATGTATTGAGGTTCATGCAAGTTCTCAACACCTGTTCGTATATCCAAAACTGGAACTTTTTTTATTGGATTTGCATCATATTCATTCCAAAGTTCTAAACCTTTCCAACCAAACCTAAATTCTTCAGCTTTTGTTCGCCACCAAATTCTTAATTTTCTTTTCTGCATACGAACTGTCATACCTAAGGTATGCTTTATAACAAAATCCTGCGAATACATTCTTAATTTCATACGTTTGGTTTTACTAAAATTCACCTCAACTACCGTATTCTCTCCAAACTGTTTAGATATCAAATGTTGCAATTTTCCCGCATCTCCGCGTCCTGCGTCATATTCCATATCTCTAATATCTTGTTCTCTAATAATCTCTCCATTATCCAAAACCAAATCTCCTCGAGTACTCCCTGACGCAGCCCGTGTTTGAACGGTTTCCGGGATAGACATAGGAATGAAATTTCGTGAAATAAATTCCAAACTTCCTTTTACATTGGCAAATTCTTCAAATGTGCCTTCGGGAACTTGAATAAGACCTTTGTCTACCTCCTCTAACAAAGAGGCATCCTTGACATCACAGCGGAAAATACCCTCTTTGACATATTTATAAATCTTGCCATCAACCTCTATCTCCCTCTTCGGATTTAGTAATTCACAGAAATAAGGGTCAGCAATGATTTCATCCTCCGGGTCATAAATCAATCCTTCGGCTTCCACTTCCGCCAACTCTTCGGGAGTCAAAGATGACAATGCCTCTTCCCTCAAATAATCATTCAGCGAAACAAAATTGGAATTTGCTTTAGTCGCCACCCCTAAACGCTCATTCTGTTTGATTTGTTCAATGCGAGCATCGATTTCATCATTTGACGCAAACACCATGCGTTCGGTTGAAACAGGTGTTTTAACAATTTCTCCGGACGGAACTCCATCCACTAAATCTTTATGGTCACAACCACAAAACAAAGCTACATTCAAAATAGCCGCAATCAAAAATAATTTATTTTTCATATCATAAAAATTAAAATTACTTCTCAAAAGTACCCCCTCTTTCACGAACTGCCATGAGAAAAGCAAAGATTTCGATTGGAATGTCATTTTTCAATACATTGAAAAACAGATTGTTAAAAATTCGATTTTTGAAAAAAACATACCACGCACCAAAAAGGATATACCTTGCCCTTTTTTAGCGTCAAAAATCCAACGCTAATAGATTTTCGCCAGTAAAGCGGTCGTAATCGGATGAAAATAATCGATCTTGTATGACACGATACTTTTCAAACTCTGATTCTGCAAATTGTTTGGCAAATTCAGTTGTTATCGTTCCTGCATCATTTAATACGGCATCTCCTCCCGCTTCAAGGATGAGATCGATTCGTTTTGACCAATCCTCCATAGTCATCGGGATATGTCGTTTCGCCATACGTTCCGCCATATCCAAAACAGCATTTACCAAGCGTCCCATGTCCTCTAATTCCAACTCTTTCAAATAGTTCTTGGCTATACTGACATCTGGTTTCACAATTTTTCCATTGGGTGCATTTTCCCAAGTGGTCAATCCCATATATTTTTTCTCTGCATTGGCTCGTTCCACTATCAGTTCTGCTGCCGTATGACCATGCACGGCATAGTGCATTTTGTTTTGAACCTTTTGAAAGAATAAGCGTGTAGTTGGTGCGTCATAGTTATAATCAATAGCTGTTGCATAGATATCGGTTAATTTTTGGTAGAAACGTCGTTCGCTTAGTCGAATTTCTCTGATTTCAGCAAGCAAATGTTCGAAATAATCTTCGCCAATAAACGAACCGTTTTCCATTCGTTTCTTGTCTATCACATAACCACGGATTGCAAATTGACGAAGAACAGATGTACACCACTGACGGAATTGGGTGGCACGAACGGAATTGACACGATAACCAACACTAATAATGGCATCAAGATTGTAAAATTGCGTCAGGTAATTCTTTCCATCGGAGGCAGTTGTTTCCATTCTGGAAATAACTGAACTTTCAGCCAATTCTCCCTCCTCAAAAATATTTTTCAGATGCTTATTGACAGCAGGAACTCCAACATTAAATAGGAGAGCCATAGCCTTTTGGGTTGCCCAAATGGTTTCATCTTTATAAACAACCTGCACGCCGCTTTCTTCCTTACCCTCTATCTGGAAAATAAGAAATTCCGCTGTACTATTCCTTATTTTAAACTTCTTTGCCATTCATTCACGGCTTTACCGCATTACATAAACTATAATGCAAATTTACAAAATATACCCGTATAAATATCCTTTTTTAGCGTCAATTTTCCATGCTTTGGGATAACAAGAGGGCGATGTCCGTGCGGTCGCCCAGATTCAGTTTTTTGCGAAGTTGGGATTTTCTTTTTAAAATCATGGCGACGGAGGTTTTCATGACGACGGCTATCTCGTCGGTGCGGAACTCCCCTTTCAAGAGGCATGCCAGTTGGATTTCCTTCTCGGTCAAATCCGGATATTTGTCTTTCAGACGGATATGGAAATTGTCAAAGATGCCGTCGATTAATTTATAGAAGTTCGCCCATTCCAATTCCGACGGATAAATGTCCCCCAATATCTCATCGTACATCTTGATGAACGTCTTATTGCGCGGAGCCGCTTCGCCTGCCAAACGAGCCAGTTCCCGGGTTACCGCCAGTTCGCGCATCAGAGCGGTCTTGGCGTCCGACTGTTTTTCCTGCATGAAGCGATAAAGTTCCTGCAAGGTCTCCGACAGCCTTTCCGCCTCCAGTAATTTTTCCTTCCGCCGTGCAAGCATCCACCCTATCACACCGGCGCTCAACAACAACAGCACGATGATTCCCAACACCAGCCTCTGACGATGCACCCGGAGCAAATGGACCTCGTGTTCCAGTTTTTCCTGCGTATATTCCGCCACGATTTGCGAAAGGCGGCGGCTATGCTCGCCGTCCCGCCAACGTTCCCTTTCCCGTATATATTTCCTAAGCTCCCCGGTCGCCCGCTCAAAATCCCCCCGTTGGACATAATACCGACCCCTCAACCGGTAATACCGCAACAACAAATCCGGCATCTCCCGAAGCGTATCCGCCGGCAAGCCCGCCATCATCATTCCGGCGGAATCCAACTGCCGCTCACGTATGAACGAGGCGATTTTGACCAACCGATAAGAGACCTGCGTATGGAAATCATCCTGCAACTCCTCCTCCAAGTGATGCAATACCTCTCCCCTTACCTTGGCTTGGCGGACATGGCGGAGGGCATGGAAGAGGTCCCGGGTTGCCATCAGGGAATCCCGGCGCGTAATCACGCATTCCCACATGCGGCGGTAGCAATTCTCCGCCATCACATAATCATCTTCATTCAAGGCGCATGCCGCCACTTTCAGCCAATAATGCGCCCGGTTCCTCGAAGGCTTGTCGGCATGGTAATCCAACGCCTGCTGAAACGCCATCTTCCCCTCCGAGAACTCGCGGTTCCGGAAATACAACCGCCCGCGGAAGTAATGGACGTAAAACAACAACAAGCTGTCCTGCTGCCGCTCTGCACACGTTTTCGCCCGATCCAAATAAAGAGCGGTTTCGTCCCGGGTGAAACGGCGGCCGGTCATTATCCCGTTGTACAACCACACGTAGGCTGCCCGATACGCATCCCCTTGTTTCTCCCAATAGCGAGCCGCCTCTTCGGATGGGAAAAAATCATCCAGCCTGCCGTCCCGCATGAAGGTGGCATGACATTTCAGAAAATAATAATTCAACAGGTTATTTTTGCCGAAAGCGGCAGGACTCTTGACCGAATCCAGGTGTTTCAATGCCAATTCCGGATTGCTTTCCGCCAGTTCCTCCGCCTGCCTCAGGCAAAACATCTCCCTCCCTTCGCACGCGAAGAGGAACAAAGCCAAAAGCAATCCGTAACAGCACTTATACATTATTCCCATTCAATGGTTGCAGGCGGTTTTGAACTGATGTCGTAAACCACGCGGTTAATCCCCCGCACATTGTTTATGATGCGGTTGGAGACTTTGGCGAGGAACTCGTAGGGCAGGTGGCACCAGTCGGCGGTCATGCCGTCGGTGGATTCCACCGCACGCAACGCCACCACGCTCTCGTAGGTGCGCTCGTCGCCCATCACCCCGACGCTCTGCACCGGCAGCAGCACGACGCCCGCCTGCCAGACCTTGTCATACAATCCGTCTTCCTGGAGGGAAGAGATGAAAATGTGGTCGGCTTCCTGCAACAGGCGCACTTTCTCCGCCGTAATCTCGCCGAGGATGCGGATTGCCAGTCCCGGTCCCGGGAAGGGGTGACGCTGCAGGAATTTGTCCGCCAAACCGAGGCTCTTGCCCACGCGGCGCACCTCATCCTTGAAGAGCAGGCGCAACGGCTCCACCAGCTGCAATTTCATGTAGTCGGGCAACCCTCCCACATTATGGTGGGATTTGATGGTCTGCGAGGGTCCGTTTACCGACAGGGATTCGATGACGTCGGGATAGATGGTGCCCTGTCCCAGCCATTTGGCATCCTTGATTTTGGAAGCCTCCTTGTCGAATACGTCGATGAAGGTGCTGCCGATGATTTTCCGTTTCTTTTCAGGCTCCGTCACGCCTGCCAGACGCCCGAGGAAAAGCTCGCCCGCCTCGGCGCCCACGACATTCAAGCCCAACTCCTTGTAGTTCTCCAGGACGTTTTTGTATTCATCCTTGCGCAACAGCCCGTTGTCCACGAAAATACACGTCAGGTTGGCACCGATGGCGCGGTGCAGCAGCATGGCAGCCACCGTGGAGTCCACGCCGCCCGACAGGCCGAGTATCACCCGGTCGGAACCCAGTTTCTTTTTCAGGTCCGCCACCGTCGTTTCCACGAAAGAGTCCGGCGTCCAGTCCCGCTTGCATCCGCAGATGTCCACCACGAAATTGCACAGGAGCTCTTTCCCCTCCGTGCTGTGGTACACCTCCGGATGGAACTGGATGCCGTAAGTCATTTCACCCTCCACCTGGAAAGCAGCGTTTTTCACGGCATCGGTACTGGCAATAATCCGGTAGTTCTCAGGCAAACGTTCAATGGTATCGCCGTGGGACATCCACACCTGCGAATGGTCGCTGATGCCGCAGAACAAAGGACTATTCCTGTCCACGAAAGCCAGATGCGCACGTCCGTACTCGCGTTTGTTGCAAGCCTTGACCTCACCGCCGAAGTGGTGCGCCAGATACTGCGCCCCGAAACAGACTCCCAACAGGGGAAACCGTCCTTTGATGGCAGACAGGTCGGGTCTGGGCGCTTTCTCGTCTCTCACCGAGAAAGGGCTCCCCGAAAGCACTATCCCCTTGACGGATGCGTCCGGAGCGGGATAATTGTTATAAGGGTAAATCTCGCAATATACGTTCAACTCCCTCACTCTTCTCGCAATCAACTGGGTGTATTGCGAACCGAAGTCCAATATCAGAATCTTTTCCTGCATGTTATTTGTTTTGATTTCTGTTGCAAATGTATGATTTTTTTAATTCCTCCGCAAGGAATTTACCGGTTTCGGAATCCCGGCATGCCGCCACCTCTTCAGGTGTACCCTCGGCAATGATGCGTCCCCCCTCTTTTCCCCCTCCGGGCCCCATGTCGATAATGTAGTCCGCCACTTTGACCACATCCAGGTTGTGCTCGATGACAATCACCGTGTTTCCCCGGTCCACCAACCGCTGCAAGGTCTCCAACAAGAGTTTGATGTCCTCGAAGTGCAGCCCTGTGGTCGGCTCGTCGAGGATATAGAGCGTCTTGCCGGTGTCCACCTTCATCAACTCGGCAGCCAGCTTCACCCGCTGCGCCTCCCCGCCGCTCAAGGTGGGGGAAGGCTGCCCGAGCTTGATATAGCCTAAACCGACCTCCTGCAACACCTTCAATTTGTGCAGCAGGGAGGGGATGTTCTCAAAAAATTCCACCGCCTGGTTGATGGTCATATCCAGCACGTCCCCGATGGATTTTCCCCGGTATCTGACTTCCAGCGTCTCCCGGTTGTAGCGTTTCCCGTTACAAGCGTCACAATGCACATAAACGTCGGGCAGGAAATTCATCTCGATGGTTTTCATGCCTGCCCCCTTGCACTCCTCGCAACGTCCCCCTGCCATATTGAAAGAAAAGCGTCCCGAACTGTATCCCCGGATCTGCGCCTCGGGCAGTTGCTCGAAAATTTTACGGATATCCGCAAATATCTTGGTGTAGGTTCCCGGATTGGAACGGATGGTTCGCCCGATGGGGCTTTGGTCCACCTCCACCACCTTGTCGATGTGTTCGATTCCCTCCAGACTTCCGTAAGGCAAGGGAGTAGCCACCGAGCCGTAGAATTTCGCCGAAAGAATCGGATGCAGGGTGGCGTTAATCAAGGAGGATTTTCCGCTTCCGCTAACGCCTGTGACGCAAAGGAATACGCCCAAGGGAATGCGTACATCCACCTGCCTGAGGTTGTTGCCCGTGCATCCTTTCAGCGTCAGGAAATGCCCGTTCCCTTCGCGCCGTTTTTCAGGCACCGGTATGCAGAGCGTGTTGTTGAGGTACTGCGCCGTGAGGCTGTCGCTTTTCAGCACCTCTCGGTAAGGTCCCGCCGCCACGACCTCTCCCCCGTTCCGTCCCGCACGGGGACCGATATCCACGATGTAGTCCGCATGCTCCATCATGTCGCGGTCATGTTCCACGACGATGATGGTGTTGCCTTTGTCGCGCAACTGTTGCAGGGAATGAATCAGGCGGCAGTTGTCCCGCTGGTGCAAGCCGATGCTCGGCTCGTCGAGGATATAAAGCACATTTATCAACTGCGAACCGATTTGCGTAGCCAGCCGGATACGCTGGAACTCACCGCCCGACAAAGTGAAGGAGGGACGGTCCAGCGCCAGATACTCCAATCCCACGTCCAGCAAGAACTTCAAGCGGGAAGCAATCTCTTTGAGAATCTCCCCCGCAATCTTCCGCTGCTTGGCATCGAGTTTCGGCTCCATGCCGCACACCCAGTCGTACAGGTCGCTCAACTCCATCCGCGCCAGGTCGGAAATGTTCTTCCCGTCGATGCGGAAACTCAAGGCTTCCCGGTTCAGGCGTTGCCCGCCGCACACATCGCACCGCACTTCCGAGACGAACTGCCCCGCCCACTTGTTCGCCCGTTTGGAGGTGGTGTTCTCCTCCTGCATCATGATATACTTGACAATCCCTTCGTAATTGTACAGGGTATTGGAAGAGACGCCCAACTGCTTGTTCTCCAATCGGATTTGCCCCGGATAACCGTAGAGCACATCCGTAAGCGCCTCCTCGGAAAGTTCCCGGATGGGGGTGTGCAATTCAAACCCGTGCTTTTTCAACACGGTGTCGATTTGCCAGAAAAAAACGGTATTTTTGAACTTCCCGAGCGGCTCGATGCCCCCCTCATAGACGGAAAGGCTGTCGTCGGGAATGATTTTCTGCATGTCCACGGCATGAATGCTGCCCAACCCCTTGCATTTGGGGCATGCTCCGTAGGGCGAGTTGAACGAAAAAGAGGAAGGCACCGGGTCGCGGTAAGAGATTCCCGTATCGGGACACATCAGGTTGCGGCTGTAATATTTCACCTCATCGCTGTCCATGGGTTTCACCATCATGATGCCTTTCCCGGCTTTCATGGCAGTCGCCACGGATGCCTTCAGACGATGCAGATCGACATCGTCGATGACCAGTTTATCGACCACGATTTCGATATCGTGGGTTTTATAGCGGTCCACTCCCATCCCGACCTTGATTTCGGTGAGGGCGCCATCCACGCGGGCAGTGAGGAATCCCTTCTTCAGAAGGCTTTCAAAAAGTTCCTTGTAATGTCCCTTGCGCCCCTTGACTACCGGCGCCAGCAACAAGATGCGCCGCCCTTGGAAATTTTGCAGAATCAGCTCAATGATTTTCTCGTCGGTGTATTTCACCATCCGGGCGCCGGTCGCATAGGAATACGCTTCTCCCGCCCGGGCATAGAGCAAACGCAAATAATCGTAAATCTCCGTGATGGTACCCACCGTCGAACGCGGATTCTTGCTGGTGGTTTTCTGGTCAAGGGCAATCACCGGGCTGAGACCCGTGATTTTATCCACGTCCGGACGTTCCATCTTTCCCACAAACTGCCGGGCGTAAGACAACAAAGTCTCCATATACCGCCGCTGTCCCTCGGCATAAATCGTGTCGAATGCCAAGGACGATTTTCCGCTGCCGCTCAAACCGGTAATCACCGTCAAGCTGTTGCGCGGTATAGTCAAATCGATATTTTTAAGATTGTGTTCACGGGCGCCGTAAATGGCAATCACCCCGTCTTTTTCCTGTATATCCCTCATATTTTGCCTTCTAAATCAAAAGGCAAAAATAGAAAGAAATAGACAAAAAGAAAAAATTATTCCAAATCAAACACACACAACCACACGCACACCGGGTCAAGGCTGCTCTTCTCGATGCGGTGCCTGCAATTTTTATGGATAATCAGATAATCCCCCGCCTTCATATCAACCATACGGTCTTCAAACTCCAGCGTCGCTTCCCCTTGGAGAAGCATGATGAATTCGTCGTTTTCCTGGTCGTACCAGAAGCCTTTCGGCGAAGAGTAGCCTGCTACCGCAATCCGTTCGATGCGGCAATTGGCTGATTTGCCTAAAACGTTAAACACCTCTTCCTCCCCAACATGCTCAATATCTGCAAATATATTTTTCAATTCCATATCCATATCTTTAGAGCGGCAAAGATAAAACAACTATTTCAAGCCGTCAAAATTTTTCCGTATAATCATCAGCTATTTATTTCCTCTCCCTTCAGATGCGGAAGCCCCAATTGGTATTTCACCGCCAGAATCCGCACCAGAATGACGGAAATAGCACCGATAATCTGCGTCAGCGTCGAAGCCACCCCCATATAGTCGCAAAAATAGTAGCACACGCCACCGATGACGCATGCCAAGGCATAAATCTCCTTCCGGAAAATCAGCGGCTCCTCGTTAATCAACGTGTCGCGCATCACACCGCCCGCCGCTCCGGTAATCGTTCCCATAATCAGCCCGACCCAAATCGGATAGCCGTGCGCAATGCTTTTTTCGATGCCGACAATGGCAAAAAGCCCCAAACCGATGGCATCGAAGATAAAGAACGTGTTGTTCAAATGAATCACATACCTCCCGAACACAATCACAAACAGCAAGGCAATCGCCGTCACGATGAGATACGAGGGCTGCAACATCCAGAAAGGGGTCACGCCCAACAGCACGTCGCGAATCGTTCCCCCTCCGACCGCCGTCACAAACCCCACGACATAGGCGCCGAACCAGTCGAATTTTTTAGCGGATGCCAGACGGATACCGCTGATGGCAAAAGCAAATGTTCCGATGTAATCGATGATGGTCAGAAAATTCATGCTATTTTATTTTTCGGGGTGCAAAAGTAGTTGTTTTTTCCAAACTCATGACTTTTCTTTTGTACTTTTGTTGTGAAATCCTCTGAAATATGGAACAGCAGTTATTCTATACCGAACAGATCAGACAGCAGCAACTCCTCCTCCGCCGCATCAAAAACTACCGCAATACCGTCACCCTGCTCAAACTGCTCGCTTTTGCTTCCCTTATCGTGGAAAGCTATCGGTTCATCGAGCACGAGTCGCTGCATATCCTGTTTCCCGTCCTCTCCGTCGCCGCCTTCATCGCCCTCTCCCAACTCGACTCACGCATCGTGCGCCGCCGACAATATACGGAAAAACTGCTCAGCCTCAACGAAGGGGAAATAGCCGCCCGGAAAGGCGACTTTTCATCGTTTCCCACGGGGGAAGAATTTATCGATTCCACGCATCCCTACTCCGCCGACCTCGACCTGTTCGGCGAAGATTCCCTGTTCCGGCAACTGAACCGCACGGCAACCGCTGAAGGCAGGCTATGCCTGGCACAATGGATGCAACACCCCTGCACCGACCGGAAGACCTTGCAGGAACGCCAGGAAGCCGTCGCCGAACTGGCAGGCATGCCCGAATGGTGCCTGCAATTCCGGGCGCACAGCACCACCGATACCCCATCCGGCACGGACAACGAGACTCGCCGGGAATGGCAGAACGCCTCTCCCATTATCCGGCATCCGCGTGCCACCCGGCTGTTTCTCTACCTCATGAATGCCCTCACGCTCGCCTGCTGGGGCATCGTTATCGGCGGATGGCTTCCCTTCTCATTTGCTTTAGGTTTGTCGTCCGTTCAACTGTTGCTCGTTTCCTGCTATGTGGGCAAAATAAACAGCTGCCACCGACGCCTCGACCGCCTTATCCGGAACCTCAGCCGATACCTCCCCGCCATACGCCTCATCGACCGGCGGACATTCCAATCCGCCGCCTTGCAAAACATCCGCCGCGAACTGTTCAACCCCGACCGGAACGCCTTGCAGGCATTCACCCGCTTGAGCAAAATACAGGAACGCCTCGACCAACGGGCAAACGTCCTTCTCGCTTTTCTGCTCGACGGACTTTACATGAAAGATATGCACACCCTCTTCCTCCTCGAACAATGGCAACAGGAGTATGCTGGCCATCTTGACCGTTGGATAGGAAAAATCAGCGAAACGGACGCCTTGGTCAGCCTGGCAACTTATCATTTCAACCACCCCGGTTACACCTTCCCTGTCATCGACGACACTGTCATTTTGGACGCCCGCGAGGCAGGACATCCCCTCATCCACGGGAAAACATGCGTGACCAATGACTTCCGCATCGGCAAAGAACGCCAACTCCATATCATCACCGGCGCCAACATGGCAGGGAAAAGCACTTTCCTGCGCACTATCGGCATCAATCTGGTACTCGCCCAAATGGGCTCCGTCGTCCGCAGCAGTCGCTTCGCCTTCCGTCCCACCGCCCTATTTACCAGTATGCGGACCACCGATAACCTCGCCAAAGAGACCTCTTATTTCCACGCTGAACTAATCCGCCTCCGGCAACTGGTCCGCACGGCAAACGAAAACACCGATCTTTTTATCATCCTCGACGAAATGCTCAAAGGCACGAACTCCACCGATAAACTCAAAGGCTCTTTCGCTTTCCTCCTCCGCCTCTCCGATCTCCCCGTCTCCGGGCTTGTCGCCACCCACGACCTTGCCCTCAGCGAACTCCATGAACAGTTCCCCGGGCGTTTTATCAATGCCTGCTTCGAAATCACGCACTGCGGCACCCAAATCAACTATGATTACAAACTGCGTTCCGGAGTGGCAAATACCATGAACGCCACCCTTCTCATGCAACAAATGGGGCTCATCTGACCTCCGGCACCATCCGCAACCAATTCGCCAAGAGCCTTGCCCCGCCCTCCGAGATGCACGACTCCGGATGGAACTGCACACCGCATATCGGAAGTTCCCGATGGTACAACGACATCACATGCCCCTCCTCATCCACCGTCCCCACTTTCAACTCCGCCGGCAGGCTCCTTTCGTCCACCACCCACGAATGATACCTCCCTATCGCCATTCCCTCCGGCACTCCCGCAAACAGCGGGTCATCGCCACCCACACGCCGCAACACGCTCCGGTGTCCGTGCAACGGTGCCTCCAAACGCTTCAACCGCCCCCCGAATGCCTCCGCAATCGCCTGTAGTCCCAAACAGACACCCAGCACCGCATGCGTCCCCCGGCACCTCTCCACCACCCGCAACAAATCCCCCGCCTCCTCCGGCACTCCCGGTCCCGGCGACAGCAATACCCCGCCGAAATCTCCCAACCGCCCGAAATCCACCGCATCATTACGCACCACCTCGAACGCCGGCGCCTCCTCCGCTTCCCGCAGCAATTGCACCAAGTTGTACACAAAAGAATCGTAATTGTCGATGACCAATATCTTTTTCATGGGAGCAAAAATATAAATAATCTCCCGATTCTGTTTAAAACGTATTTTGAGTGTTACAGATTTTCGCTTATTTTTGCGGAACAAATCATTACTTAAACCATTCATGAAGAAAACCATATTCCTATTGACAATCCTCTGCGCCGCAGCATTATGGGCGTGCAACGATGACGAACCCAAGTTCTCAACGGCGGAAATCCGGGAAGCCCTGTCCGACCTGAAAGGCACTTACCGCGGGGAGGTAAAGGTATCCTATTACCAAGGAGCCGCCATTGCGACCATCCCGGACGCAACAGCCGTTTCGGACGATTCCCTGACTTTCACCTTGCCGCTGGCGCCACTCGCCGACCAAATCGAGGATGAAATCATCAGCGAATATCTGCGCAAGACGGGAAAAATCACCGTAAAAGCCGGATATGAATTTCTTCAAATGGACAACGGCACGCTACACTTTGTACTCCATCCCCGGGACATCCTCTTTCCCGGAGGATATGGCGCCTCTCCGGGCATCACATTCGTCTTCTCGCAAATCTACGGCGGAAGTGCGGAACCCCACCATCGAGCCATGATGTTCAATATGTCAGTCATTCAAATACTGGCAAACGCAAAAAAGTACGAGGATTTCAAACCTCTCGTTTATCATTTCGAAGGCAAAGATGAATGATGCGGAAACCGTACGCCGGGAAATGAACCGGTGCGGGGCGGCACGCCGCCCGTTCCTGTTCGGGGTGGACTTTGAACTCCACCGGGGCTTTTTCGTCGAAGAGCCGCTCCGCGACAAGCGGCTGCTGTTCGCCGTGGGCAACGTGACAAATGCCGAAACGGCAGTTGCCGATACCTGCCCGCCACCGGAATTACACATCCTGCATTCGGATGCAGAGGAATATGCACGGAAATTCCGCAGGGTGCGCGAAGGACTGCTCCGCGGGGACAGTTTCCTGCTGAACCTGACGGAACGGACACCCATCGCCACGAACCTGACGCCGGAACAAATTTTCCGTTACAGCCGGGCAAAATACAAATTGCTTTTCCCCGGACGCTTCGTCTGCTTCTCGCCGGAGAGTTTCGTACGCATACAGGGCAATAAAATCGCCTCCTACCCCATGAAAGGCACTATCGACGCCAAGCTGCCGGATGCGGAACGAACGCTCATGGAGAGCTACAAGGAGCTATGCGAGCACTACACCATCACCGACCTCATCCGCAATGACTTGAACATGGTGGCAGAAGAAGTTCGCGTCCGCCGATTCCGCTATGTAGAATCTATCCGCACCTTGCGCGGAGAAATCCTGCAGACCAGTTCCGAGATTACGGGCACCCTCTCCCCATCATGGCACGCAAATATAGGCGACCTCCTTTTCCGGCTCCTCCCCGCCGGTTCCATATCGGGCGCCCCGAAACCCTCCACGCTACGCATCATCCGGGAGGCGGAAGGAATTGCGCGCGGATATTACACGGGGGTATTCGGCTACTTCGACGGCTCCACGCTCGACAGTGCCGTGATGATACGTTTTATCGAAGAGGCAGAAGGCCAATTCTACTTCCGCAGCGGAGGCGGCATTACCATAAACAGCGATGAAGCGGAAGAATATCGCGAAGTGCTTGAAAAGATATACCTTTCCATTCCTTAAACAGAACACCATGCAACCGAATTCGGAAACCTCCCCTGCCCCGCTTTTCATCGAAACGTTGAAAATCGCAGACGGGCGCTTCGTCGATTCCGCACCCCATAGGGAAAGGATAAAAAACACGCTGGAGGAGACAAGCATCCGCCTCCCGAACCTTCCCGCATTCCGGGACGAGGATATCCCTGCCGACCTACGCCGAGGAATCGTGAAATGCCGTTGCACGTATGGCGATGCCTTGTGCCACATCGAATATGAACGATATGTTCCCCGTCCCGTACACTCCCTGAAATTAGTAGAAAACAACTATATCGATTATCATCTCAAATATGCGGACCGCACCCCGTTGCTGCAATTGCTCGAACTCCGCGGAGCATGCGATGACGTACTGATTGTACGCCACGGAGAAATCACGGACACCTCCTACTCCAACATCCTCCTCTTCGACGGCACGCGCTACGTCACTCCCCGCGCCTCCCTGCTCAACGGGACGAAACGCCGCCGCCTGCTGGAAGAGGGACGCATAGAAGAAGCGGCAATACATCCCTCGGACCTCCCCCATTTCCAAACGTTGCATCTGATTAACGCCATGCTGGACATCGAGGACAACATCTCGCTGCCCGTCTCCCGTATCCTGCTGTAAACAGATTAAAGATACGTCACCTCCTTGAAACCGTACACCCGCTCCCGTCCCTCCTCATCGCGCAACCGAAGCTGCCCGTATTCATCCACTCCGGCAAGGGAGGCACGGAATACGCCTGCCGCATCCCGCCACACATGCACACCCTCCGAACGGTAGAGGCAATCCAAGAAATCATGTTCCAAAGCGCGGTAGTCATTCAGGCGGTCGAACCTCCGTGCCAGGCAACCGAGCAGTTCCTCCAGCGCCTCCTGCAAAGAAAAGGTCCGCCCTGTCAATTGATGGAGCGACACGGGGTTGGGAGCATCCGACAGAAACACCTCCTGATTGACATTCACTCCGATGCCGCAGAGGGACATCCCTATACGGTTACCCGCAATGCGGTGCTCTATCAGGATACCGCCGATTTTACGGTCATCCACGTAAATGTCGTTGGGCCATTTGACCGTCACCCCTTCCGCATACCGTGCCACCCAATCCCGGCATCCCAACGCCACCGCCATCGACACGGCAAACTGCCTGTCCGCCGGCAAGGCGTCGGGCTTCAATACCACGGTCATAGAAATATTCCGCTCCGGAGCACTCTCCCAGCGGTTGCCGACCTGCCCTCGCCCTGCCGTCTGCCGCCAGGTGAGAATCACCGTCCGGTCATGCAGTTCTCCCGGCGAAAGGCTTTCCGCCAGCGTATTCGTAGAGGGCGTCTCGGCGTATTCCCGCACATCGAATCCGCCCATCCGGTAACATTTGATTGGTTCGTTCATGACTTCATCCGTCTATATATCCAACACCCGTACCTCCGTCCGGCGGTTCATCGCCCGCCCCTCCTCCGTGGCATTCGAACCCACGGGACGGGACGCCCCGTAACCGCGGTATTCCATGCGTTCCTTCGGGATACGGTGTTGCACCAAAAACTTATATACTTCAAAAGCGCGGTTCTCGGAAAGCACTGCATTATGCTCCTTGCCGCCCGTGTCGTCCGTGTGGCCCGCAATCTCCACCCGCACCGAAGGATTCAAGCGCAGGAACGCCGCCAACTGGAGCAGCTCCGCATAGGATTCCTCACGCAGGCGGTCGCTGTCCACATCGAAACGCACTCCTTTCAAGACGACCTCCCGCCCCTTCTCCACCCGTTGCAGGCGTGCCGTATAACGTTGCGGCTTCTCCAGCGTGGAACTCTCCGTGCGCAAGGTGTCCGAATAGTACAGGAATCCCCGCTTCACCACCCCTATCCGCAATAAACGCCCTGCCGGCACACACACCAGCATGCCTTCCGCACCCCCGCCATACGCCGCATCATACCATGCCAGCGTGTCCTGCCTGTCCGCGTCCGCCACCAACAACTCCTCCGGCATCACCCGCACCCCTGCCTCATTCCGTACCTCCACCGACACATACGACGCAGGGGCAGGAGCCACCTCCACCCCTAAACGGCAGCGGTATATCCGTCTCCGCCCTGCCACATCGGAAGAAAAATAGCCCCACTCACCGGAAGCATCCACAGAGAAACCGAATTCATCCCCCTGGGTATTCACCGCCAAACCGACATTCACCGGTTCGCCGGGCTGCTCCAAATCCACCCTATAAATATCCTTGCGCCCCATGCCGGGATAACCGTCGGAGGCAAAAAAAAGCGTATGGCCGTCATAATAGACAAAAGGCGCCATCTCATCCGACGAAGTATTGAAAAACAAGCACTTCGGCGTACTCCACAACTGGCGTCCGTCCGTCCCCCGCTTCAACAGTTGCGAATACCACACATCGCTCCCTCCGCGTCCTCCCTCGCGCGTCGAGGCGAAAAACAAACGCCGCCCGTCCGCCGATACGGAAGGCTGCCCCTCCCAGCCGTCGGTATTCACCCCTCCCGCCAACGGCAACGGAGCAGACCAAGTAGTATCCGTCAGGCGGTAAGCCACATAAATATCGAAACCGCTCCGCCCCCCTTCCATCGCAAAAAACATCATCCCGCCGTCCGCCGTCAAGGAAGGCGCACCGCTATTGCCGGGCAGACCGTCCCAGACCCGCCACTGCCGTTTCCCTTTCGCCATCCACAACTCCTCCCGTTCCCCCTCCTGCCGCGTAAACAGAAACGTCCCCCCGCGCACATCCAACGCAGGCCAATAAATATTCACACCGTCTTCCCGATAAAGTTCCGGTTCCTCCCGCACCCCTCCCGCCAACGCCTCCAAGGCAAAATGGCAATTCGCCAACTGTCTCTCCACCCGTTCCCGGTGGCGCCCGTCACGCCGCAGGTAATGCCGGTAACACTCCTCCGCCCGGGCATACTCCCCCTCATCGAACCAGCTGTCCCCTAATACCAAAAAATAATAAGGCCGTCCTTTCAGCGAATCCAGACGTACCGCCTCCTCTATGGCATGCCGTTCCGCCCTTCTGTCGCCCAGTCCGTGCCGGACATCCGCCTCCAACAACCAGGGCGCCGACCATCCCGCTACCGATCCCTTCACCCGCTCCAACAGTTCCAACGCCCGCTCATAACGTTTCGCCCGGTATGCCTCCCGCGCCTCCTCATAGATTCTCATCGCCTGCTTCGGCACTCCGCGCATCTCCTGACCATACAAGGAAACGGCACTGCACGCAAACAGCCAGACAGCTAAAAAATACCTTGAAAGCACCATTTACAGTATTATTTTCTCCAAGTCGTCCGGCACGTGAATCTCCCCGCCGAACTCCCGTGCCGCTTCCTCGGTATAAAGCCGTTTCCGGTCGGGTAATGTCTTATCCTCCGTGTGATACAGAAGCAGATGCCCCACATTGAGGCGTCCCGCCAAGCGTCCCGCATCGAGGGCGGTGCTATGGTGCTTCTCGTAAGGTTTGAAACGGTCGCGGTCGCGATAGAGGCAAAACGCCTCGCACATCAGCCAATCGACATCTTCCACATAGCGTTCGCACTGTTCGTTGCAAGGTTCGTCACCGAGACAGGCAAGCCGCTGCCCGTCCGGCAACTCCGCCACAAAGCCGAACTGCTCCTCCTTCGAGGAACGGATATCGAAAGCCTGCATCGCAAAGTCGCCCACCGTAAACTCCTCTCGGTCCTCCACCTCCAGCAACTCGATGCGGTCATCGAACAAAGCCGTCAGCTTGTCGGGAAGCGTCAGCCGGCAAATGCCCGCCAACACGCGGATGACGCGGGCATTCCCCATCACCCGGAGCATCCCGTCATACTTCCCCGCCACCATCCGCTGCGCCACCATCCGAAGCACCCATACCGCACCCAGCACATGATCCGTGTGGGCATGCGTCAAGAAAACATCGTGAATCTCGTTCAAATCCACCTGTGCATCCTCCAACTGGCGCAGGATGCCGTTACCGCCGCCGCCGTCCACCAACAAGGTCGTCCGGGGCGTACGCAACAGGAAACACGTATTGTAGCAACGTGTCACGGCAGCGTTGCCGGTGCCGAGCATAATCAATTCCGTCTGCATATCACTCGATTAATCATGAACCACCCGCCGAACACCTGGAGCAACATGCCCGGCACACCGATACGGAAATCCTGTATCGCTCCGTAAAAGGATTCCCCCATCATCCACTCGCCCAACGTACCTGCCGCCTGATAAGCCAGCACCACGCCCGCCAGCAACCACAGGGAAGCACGGAGATAACGGGCAGCCGTATATCCGGCAATCCCCGCCAACAGGACGGACTTCAACACGATGGCAGGCAACGCCTCCATCGCCGGCATACCGAACAGCACGGCATTCACCCAAGGGGACACCACTGCCGTGAGCAATCCTACACGCCATCCGTATTTATAGGCACCGACAAGGGTAAAGAAATAAATGGGCAGAAAAGTCGGACCGCCGAGGTGCACCAAATGGCACAACTGCGGCAGCAACACATTGCCCGCCACAAACAAGGCCGCCACACCGTAAGTCTTCAAACGGTTGTATTCCAAAGAATAAAATTGTAATGTCGTCGTCTCCATCGTTGTTATTTATTGATTTTTATCAATTTATACTACTTAAAAATGAATCTGAACACCTATCATCGCCGTCGCTTTCGGCATGGGATAACCGAAATTGATTTCATAGCGTTGCGCCAGCAGATTTTCCCCGCGGACCCAGAAATGGAGCCACGGTGCAAAACGGTAGCGCACCCGCATATTCCAAAGCAAATACTCCTCCTGCACCACAGGCGCCGTAGAAGTGTAAAGCCCCGCGACATACTGGAAGGTCGTGGAAATGTTCCACCGCTTTTTGCTGAAAACGGCTCCTGCATGGAATTTATGTTCCGGAGCGGCTATCACGGGCTTCTTCATGTGCAGGTAGCTGTAGTTGGCGTCCAAAGCCCAACAGGCATTGATGCGGAAAGCGACTTGCGCCTCTATTCCGTTGTGATGCAGGGAACCGGTGTTTTGGTTTTGGGGAGTGCTTCCCTCGCGGGGAACAGCCACCACCAGATTGTCCGCATCGATATGGAACAGGTTCACCCCGTAGGCGAGCCGCCCGCCGAAAAGACTCTGCGACCATGCCACCTCATAATTCCACATCCGTTCGGGACGGAGGTCGGGATTCTGCGGAGGAAACATATACATCTCGCGAAGGGTCGGATACCGGAAACCCTTTGACGCCGAAGCCTTCAGCTCGATGGCAAAAGGAAGGTGGAAAGAAAGCCCCGCCTGGGGAATCCACTCGGTACCCATACGCGAATGATGGTCGGCACGGATACCTGCATCCAAGGTCAGAAAAGAACCGATATGCTGCCGGAAGTCGATATAAGCGGCAATCTCATGCAGCGTCTTGTCGGCAATATCCTCCCGCTCGTCCTTGCGATTCCCCTCTACATACTTATTCCACGCCTCCCCTCCCACGGCAAAATAATCCACACCTCCCGTCAGGCGATTGCCCCGGAACAACTCGCCGCTCTGGTAAGCGGAAACGCCCAAAAGGCGGTCGCGGGAATTAAACCGGTAAAGACGAGGATTGCCGTTGCCTTCCGAATCGACCGCATAACCGTCGTTAATCCAATGCTTGCCCCAGTTGTAAAAAACGCTCAACCCGCCGGAGGTATGCTTGTAATCGTTCGTCAAAGCCAAAGAGGTCACCCCGCGGGACACGCGCTGGTCCGCATCCTGGAGCGGACGGGCAAGTGTGCCGGGCTGGGACGCCGCATACCGGGTGAAATCCACATCGGCACCCAAATGCCAATGGTCGTCTACCCGGTAACCGAACTTGACATACGGGGCAATCTGCTCAAAAAACATATTGTCGCGATGCCCGTCGGTACGGTTGTAGGTTGCGCCCAGCACCGCGGAAAAGCGCCGTTTGAGAATGCGGCTGGTAAACTCCGTTTCCAGTGTATTGTAAGAACCGTAACCCGCCCGCAGGGAAGTCTTCGCACCGTCATGCCGCATGCCGCGGGTAACAATATTGATGACACCTCCCATGGCATTCGAGCCGTAGAGCACCGATGCCGGTCCGCGCAACACCTCCACCCGCTCCGCCAGCATCGACTGGTAAGCGTCGGCAACGGGATGCCCCATCAACCCCATATATTGCGGATGACCGTCAATCAGCACCATCATCCGGCTACTGCTGCCGCTCAAGCCGCGCAGGGAAATATCTCCCGCCGAACCGCCGGAAACCCCGTAGCCCATCAGCCCGCGCGAAGTGGCAAACACCCCCGGCACCTGCTCCGACAAAAGGGGCAGAAGCGAAAGACGCAAGTCCTCCTCAATGGTTGAACGGTTGAGGACAGAGACCGTAAAAGGCAAATGCCGCACATCCGTCTCATTCCGCGTACCGGTAACAACCACCTCGTCCATCTTGTACGTCTTCTGCATGCGGAGGCTGTCGTCCTGCCGCGCATATCCGGCAAAAGGCAGAACAAAGAGGGAGGTAAATAAGAATACAATTGTCATCTTCATAAAAAAAGGTTTAAAGAACACCTTGCTTTAGTTTTTCCACAAAACCGTCGATACGGTTCAACTCTTTGGGAATATCGATGGACTGCGGGCAATGATGCACACACTGGTTGCACCCGATACAGTGGTTCGCCTGGCGGAGCCTGGGGACGGAACGGTCATACCCGATAAGGAATGCCCGGCGTGCCTCCCGGTAGTTCTCCGCCTGGGCGCTCTCAGGGATATTTCCCTGATTCACGCACTTATTGTAATGCAGGAGAATGGCGGGAATATCCAACCCGTAAGGGCAAGGCATGCAGTATTTGCAATCGTTGCACGGGATGGTCGGGTACTGCATCATCAGGTCCGCCGTATCGTAAAGATATTGCATCTCTTCCTCCGTCAGCGGCTTGAGGGGGCAATACGTATGCAGATTGTCCAAAAGATGCTCCATGTAAGTCATCCCGCTTAGGACGGTAAGCACACCCGGATGGGTCCCCGCATACCGGAATGCCCAGGAGGCGACGCTCCGCTCCGGCTCCCGCTGCTTGAGGCGGGCAACGATATGGTCGTGCACCTTCGAGAGGCGCCCGCCGAGAAGAGGCTCCATGATGACCGCCGGAATACGGCGTTTCTCCAGTTCCCCGTACAGATACTCCGCATTCGTATTGCGGGGGTTGATTTCACGGGCATGCCGCCAGTCGAGGTAATTCAACTGGATTTGCACGAAATCCCACCGGTATTTGTCATGATTGGCAAGGAGATAATCGAACACCTCGATATCCCCGTGGTAGGAAAACCCGAGGTTGCGGATGCGTCCCGCCTCGCGCTCCTTCAAAAGGAAATCCAGCACGCCGTTATCCAGATAACGCCCGTGCAACGCCTCCATTCCCCCCATGCCGACGCCGTGCAGCAACATGTAGTCAATATAATCCACCTGCAATTCCTTGAACGAATTGCGGTACATGGCAAGGGATGCCTCACGGCTCCAGGTGGAGGGGGCGAAATTGGACAGTTTGGTAGCGATGAAATAACGGTCTCGGGGATGCCGTTTCAGGGCGATGCCCGTGGCACGCTCCGAACGCCCGCGGCAATAGGCGGGAGATGTATCGAAATAGTTCACCCCATGCTCCAGGGCGGTATCCACCAAGCGGTTGATGGTCTCCTGGTCAAGGGGCTCCCCCTCCTCCTGGAGGGTAGGCCAGCGCATGCACCCGTAACCGAGCAGGGACACCTGCTCCCCCGTTTTGGGATTGGTCCGGAGCGTCATCCGGTCGGTAGGAATAGCATCCGCCGAAACGGCATCGGTAGCCGTCGTGCCCTGCCCCCGGGAACGGCATCCTGCAAGGGCAAGGGAAGTCACTGCCGCCCCTGCGCCCAAGCGCTTGAGAAATTCGCGGCGTTCCATCGTATGTTTGTTATCTGTTGTCATGACCGTAGCATTAAATGGTTCTATGAGTTTCATGCCCTTCCACGTAAATGGCGCTGAAAGGACGTGCCGGACAAAGGTTCTCGCAAGCCCCGCATCCGATGCACCGTTCGGTGTTCACCACGGGAATCTTCGGCGCATCGGCATTATCCGCCTCGGAAGACACCATCGTGATGGCGCCCGTCGGGCAATGCCGCGCGCAATTGCCGCACGAAACCCCGTCCGTCAAAGGCACGCAATTGGCAGCCACCCACACGGCGTGCCCGATTTGCGTGGACGACTTGTCCGCCACCGTGATGGGACGGATGGCGCCTGCCGGACACACCTCGGAACACTTGGTGCATTCGGGACGGCAATACCCGCGCTCATAAGACATCACGGGCTGCATCATCGTCTTCCAGTCCGAAGAGGGACGCAACACCTCATTGGGGCACACGGAAACGCACAACTGGCATGCCGTGCAATGCTGGAACATATGCCGCAGACCCCGCGCGCCGGGAGGCACAATGGGAGTGGCACGGGAAGGCGCCTTCTTGTCGGCAATCGCCGCCAGCCCGCCGTCCACCGTCTTCTCCTGCGCCCGCACCACGGACGCCGCGGCAAAAAGCCCCGCCACCGTCAGAAAGCCGCGCCGGGAGACACCTCCCTCCGCCGCACCTGCCGACGCGGGCTGCGAAACACGCATCCGGTAGGAGATGGCGCCCTGCCGGCACTTGCCGATGCAATCCATGCAAGCCACGCAACGGCTGTAATCGATGCGGTGCGTCTTGATGTCAATACACGCCGCCTTGCAATTCCGGGAACACAGCGTGCAACCGTTGCACTTATCCGTATCGATGACCGGACGGAACAGGGAATAGCGGGCGAAAAAGCCTAAAACAGTGCCCACCGGGCAAACCGTATTGCAATAAGTACGCCCGTTCCGCCAAGCCAATATCCCCAGCACGACGAACGTCACCGCCGCCACGGCAAAAGTACCGACACCTTTCATCCACACTTCCGCCGAATAAAAAGCGTAACTGTCCAGACGTTCGGCAAAGTAAGCCAACAAGTTATTCCCCCACCGGTAAAGCGGGGCGAAAAGATGGGAAGCGATACGCCCATAAGCACTATAAGGCGCCAAGAGGGCAGCCAACGAACCGGCACCCGCCACCAAAGCAACCAGAAACACCGCCAACATCCCGTAGCGCAACCACGAAAGCGCCGGCGAATAGGCATAACGGTTTTTCTTCTGCCGCCGTCCGAACCACCCGAAAATATCCTGCATCACCCCCAAAGGACAAATCACGGAACAATACACCCGCCCGAAGAGCAGCGTCAATACGAGCAACGCCACCACCACGCCGGCATTCAGGGCAAGCACCGCCGGCAGGAACTGCACTCTCGCCAGCCACCCGAACCAGGCATGCAACGTCCCCGTGAAATCCAGAAACAGCAACGTCACCAACGCAAAACAAACGGCGGCAAGGATAATCCTCACTTTTCGCAATCGCATAAGTCTTTTATTTATAAATTAGACACTTACATTCACACCTCCCCTCCATTTCCCCTTTCACGCACAAAGATATAACCAAATAAAGAATAATTGCAACCTATTTTACAGATAATATGACCTATTTTTCCGATATGCCATATTTTAACGCTATGGCATACCCTGGAAAACGCCGTCGAACATTTCCTCAAAACCATAAATCCCTATGTACCGAACAAAAATAAGAAATCCGAAAGTCCTTTTACAAACTTCCGGATTTCTTCCTCATCCACCTTGTAGCGGGGGCCCGACTCGAACGAACGACCTTTGGGTTATGAGCCCAACGAGCTACCACTGCTCCACCCCGCAATATCAGTCAATACCTCTGTATTGCGAGTGCAAAGATAGGAGTTATTTTTATTCCATGCAAACAAATGGAGGAAAAAATCGTATTTTTATTAGTTCTTCGGATATTTCTGCCCCGAATGATTACCTTTGTGTAAAATAAACCATAGAAAGAAATAGGATGAATCTAAGAAGAATAACCCAAGCAGGCGACCCGGATTTCAAGGCATTGACGGCGCTTTATACGGAAGCATTCCCCGCGGAAGAACGGCGGGAGACGGCACAGTTGGAACGGATGCTGGAAGAGGAACCGCGGATGCACTTCCATGTGGTGGAAATCGGGGGGAAGAGGGCGGGACTGTTCGTGTACTGGGATTTCGGCACGTTTTACTACCTGGAACACCTGGCGGTGTATGCGGAGATGCGGAACCAAAAAATCGGACAGCAGGTGCTGGACTGGATGCGGGAACACCTGGGCGGCTTGCGGCTACTGGAAGCCGAACCGGCAGAAACGGATATCACCACACGGCGGGTGCGCTATTATGAACGGAACGGATACCGCGTGCTGGACAAGGAGTACAGGCAACCCTCCTACCGACCCGGAGGCGAGGGATGCGCGCTGTGGGTTATGGGCAACCGGACGGAGGAAGGGCTGGCGGAGAAACTGGAGACCATCCGGCAAGCGGTGTACGAACGGCAATAAAAGACAAACGACATAAACCGAAAAACAATGGACACAAAGAAAAAGGATGAAATCATGGACAGGCTCTACCGGATGGAAGGGCTGCGGAAAGTGAAGGAAGAGATCACGCGCATGGTGGAGTACACGGAATTTGTGCGCCTGCGGCAGGAATACGGATTCGGTGACCGTTTCCCGTCCATGCACCTGATATTCACGGGACATCCCGGCATGGGAAGCCATACGGTGGCAGGCTTGCTGGGCGAATTGCACGCCGCCGCGGGCTTGCTGGGCGAAGGCAAGGTGTACCGCTGCAAACGGAACGATCTGGTGCAGGACGGTGCGGCGGTGGAGGAGCAATTGGCGCGGCACGCCCTGCAACAGAGCGCAGGCGGAATACTGCTCATCGAGCGGGCGGGCGAGTTGTTCGTGCCGGAGAACCGGGAAGACCGCGGAGTGGTCGCGTTAAGCGTGCTCTATACGCTCCTCATGCGCGAACAGCCGAATGTCATGGTCATCCTTGCGGACGAAGAGGAGGAAATCAACGCCATGCTGGAGGCGATGCCCGACCTGCGGAAAGTGTTCTCCAAACAACTCTGTTTCGAGGATTACACACCGGAGGAGATGCTGGCGATTACCCGACGAAAACTGGAAAAATTGGACTACCGCTTTACGCCCGAGGCGGAAGAGAAATTCCATAAACACTTGCAGGCGGCATGCCTCGCGAACGAAGTGGACTTCACCAACGAACGCTATCTCGACGAACTGCTGGAAGAGGCGGCGCGGCAGATGGCGAAACGCCTGATGGCACAGCAGAAAGGGCGTTACAAAAAGGAGGAATTGATGCTCATCGAAGCGGAAGACCTCCCCTCCCCCGAATCGGGAGACCCTCGCAAAGCGTTGGAAAAACTGAAAGCGATGACAGGGTTGGACAAACTGAAAAAGGATATCGGGCAACATTTGAATTATATCTATTTTATCCGCGAGCGGCAGAAACGCGGCTTCTCGGATGTCATGCCGCCGTTGAACATGATATTCAGCGGCAATCCGGGCACGGGCAAAACGACCGTCGCCCGGATGTTGGGTGAGATATACCACGCCTCCGGCATCCTGGAACGTCCGGACGTATGGGTGCAGGACGGGAGAAACCTGCTGGCGGAGAACGGCATGCCGCCGGAACAGATCGCGGCGACACTTCTGAATAGCGCTGCGGGCGGCATCCTTTACATCCATCAGGCGGACCTGTTGCCGCAAACGGAGTTCGGCGTGGCGGTGTTCGGGGAGTTGCTGACGAATATTCCCACGGAGGAAAGCGGGGAGACACTGGTCGTGCTGGGCGGCTACCCGGACCGGATTACCCGCTTGCTGGAGACGAATCCTGCGCTGACGCAGTACTTCCCCCACCTCTTCACGTTCGAAGACTACACGCCGGAAGAACTGATGTCCATTGCGGAAGAGAAAGTGAAAGAGAAGAATTATACGTTCCATCCCAAGGCGGCGGAGACTTTCGCCGCCCTGCTCCGCAAGGCGTACGACAACCGAAACGGACACTTCGGCAATGTGCTGCTGGTGGAAAAAATACTGGAACTGGTCATCCGGCACATGTCCGACCGCACGATGCGCATCCGCCGCAAACGGGAACTGACACGCCAGGAGCTGACGACCATCCGGCGGGAGGATATTCCGACGGAGATATTCGACCTGCCGAAGTTCGAACGCGACGGCTTCGACGAGCAGGAAATCCATGATGTGCTGGAAGAACTCAACCGGCTGGTGGGACAACCGCGCATCAAACAGCAGATAACCGATTTTGTGGAACTTGCCCGCCATTACAGCCGGGAGAAAACCGATTTGGACAGCAAAATGTCCCTGCATTGGTGCCTCACGGGCAACTCCGGCATGGGCAAACGCACCATCGCCGGCATCATCGCCCGCCTGTACCGTGCAATGGGCATCACTCCGCACGGGCGGGTGACGGAGTTCAAGGTGGAACGCCTGCTCGGGCTGACGGAAGAGGAAGCCCGCCAGGCACTCGGGGAACTGCTCAAGGAAGCGGAAGGCGGAGTGCTGCTTTTTGACGAAGACTCCCCCAAGCTGAACGAAGCCGCCGGCTTCCGCGAGCGGGTGCACGTCTTGCTGCAAAGCCAACTGACGGAACACCCCGGACAGCCTTATCTCGTCTATGCCGAACCGCGCGACTATGTGGAGAGCCTGAACGGAGGGGCGGAACAGGTGACGGAGGTGGTAAACGTCCTGGTGTTCGAAGATTACACGCACGAGGAACTGATGACGATTTTAAAGCGCCTGCTGGAAAAAGAAAACATGAAACTGACCGCCACGGCACGCCAATACATGAACGGATTCATCGCCTCCCTCCTCTCCACGGAAGAGCGGAGCCATGCCAGTTCGCGGCTGATACGCATCGTCGTGGACATGATGGTGCGCAATTGCCTGCAACGGGTGGCCAAGACAGGCGACAAAGCCAATGCCGTGCAGGTGATTTCGGTCCAGAAACAGGATGTCGCCATGTTTACCGAACCTTTCGTGTCCGGCATCATGAAAGAGCGGAAACGCATCGGTTTCGTATAATTCCCGTTGGTCGGGACAAAGCGCCGTTTCATCGACTTATACCGGGCATTCGCCGATTAAATTTGTGTGGCAAAAGAGAGCAATCTACTTTTGCCACACATCATTTAAAACGCATCGGATATGAGACACTACACGAAACTGGGGCTTGCCTGTCTTTGGGCGCTGACGGCTCTGACACTCCGGGCACAGGAGACCCGCACTTGGGATTTGAAAGCCTGCATCGAATATGCACGGCAACAGAATATCCAAATACGGCAAAGCCGGCTGTCGCTGGAACAAAGCCTCGAACAGACCCGGGAAGCCAAAGCGCAACGGCTCCCGTCACTGGCTTTTTCTTCCGCCCACAATTATGTGAACCGCCCCCTGACGGAAACAGGCGACAAAAACAGCTACACCGGAAGCTATAACCTCAACTCCTCCGTCACGCTCTACCAGGGCGGACAACTCAAAAAGAACCTGCAACAACTGGACCTGCAAAACCAAATGCAGGCATTGACGGTGGAGGAAGCGGAAAACAACATAGAAATGGCCATCACCCAGGCATTCGTGCAGGTGCTATATGCCCATGAAGCGGTGAACATCAGCCTCAACACGGTGGAGGTCTCCCGGACGCAGCGCGACCGGGGCGAAGAACTGATGAAGGCCGGTTCGTTGTCAAAAGCCGACTTTGCCCAACTCGAATCCCAGTACACGGCAGACAAATATCAATTGGTCATGGCGCAAAGCACCCTGGAAAATGCCCGCCTGGACTTGAAACAATTGCTGGAACTGGGCATAGAAGAGGAGATGGACATCACCATCCCCGAAGCAGCCGACGAGGAGGTGCTGGCATTGCTTCCCGCCAAAGAAAGCGTCTATCGGGCTTCGTTGGAAGTGATGCCGGAAGTGAAAGCGAACGCCTTGAATATCCGAATGGCAAACGTGGCAAAAGAGAAAGCTTGGGCAGGTTACCTCCCCACCCTCCGCCTCTCGGCAGGCATCGGCACCAACCACGCCACCGGAACCGCCTGGGGACCGCAGATGAAAAACAACTGGAGCGAGAACATCGGACTGACGCTCAGCGTGCCCGTTTTCAACAACCGTTCGGTGAAAACCGCCGTGAACACCGCCCGGCTGAACATCGAGGCCGCCGAACTGGAATACGAAAATGTACAAAAGACGCTCTTGAAATCCATCGAGACTGTCTACCAGGAAGCCGTATCGGCACAGAACCGCTTCCGCTCGGCACAGGAAAACCTGAACGCCGCCCGGGAGTCGTTCGAACTGCTCCGGGAACAGTTCGCGCTCGGCATGAAAAACACCCTCGAACTATTGACCGGCAAGAATAACCTCCTGACCGCCCGATTGGAGGTGGCACAAGCCAAATACACGGCATTGTTGAATCGGCAACTGCTCCGATTCTACCAAGGCGAAGAAATCAACCTTTAATATTCATCCAATAAGCGACTCATATGAAAACAAGACAAACAAACGCCGTCGCATGCACATTGTGGGCCATCGTCCTGTGCATCGGCTGCTCCCGGCAGGAGAAGATAAACTGGCAGACGGAAAAAGCATCGCGCAACTCGATGTCGGAAATGGTATCCGCCACGGGCACCGTGGAACCGGTAACCCAGGTGGAGGTCGGTACCCAGGTGTCCGGTATCGTGGACAAGATTTACGTGGACTACAACAGCGTCGTGAAAAAAGGGCAGCTCATCGCCGAAATGGACAAAGTGACGCTGCAAGCGGAACTGCAATCGCAGGAGGCGCAACTGGCAAACGCCAAAACGGAATATGACTACCAGCAAAAGAACTACACCCGCTCCAAGGTGCTGTTCGAGAAACAGCTCATCAGTGACAGCGAGTACGAAACCGCCGCCTACACCTACGAGAAAGCGAAAAGCGCGTATGAAAAAGCGGAGGCGGACATCGTCAAGGTCAGACGTAACCTGGGGTATGCGGTCATCACCAGCCCGATAGACGGGGTAGTCATCAGTCGCGAGGTGGAAGAGGGACAGACCGTCGCCGCCGGTTTCGAAACCCCGAAACTCTTCACCATCGCCAAAGACTTGACCGAAATGCAGGTCATCGCCGATGTGGACGAAGCGGACATCGGACAGATCCGGGAGGGGCAACGGGTGGCATTCTCCGTAGACGCCTACCGGGGAGAGACGTTCCGGGGCACCGTCACGCAGGTCCGCCTGGAAGCGACAGTGGAATCCAACGTCGTGACTTACGAAGTGGTCATCAGCGCCCCCAATCCGGAACTGAAACTGAAACCGGGACTGACCGCCACCGTCACCATCTACACCTTGGAAAAGAATGACATCCTCACCATCGCCCCAAAAGCTTTCCGCTTCGTGCCGGACGCCGCACTGGCGGAAACGGTCGGCATCACCCTGCAACCGCTGCAAACAGAACATCCCGCCCTGCAAAAGACAGTATGGGTAAAGAACGGGCAGACCCTGCAGGAAAGAGAGGTACGCATCGGCACGATCACCACCCTGCTGGTGGAAATACTGGAAGGATTGAAAGAAGGCGAGGAAGTGGTCACGGGCATGGCAAAAGCAGGTCAAGTTCCCGGAGGACGCCCGATGCCGGGAGAAACAGCCTCCAGTCCGTTCATGCCGAAACCTCCCGGAAAGAAATAACCCCCATTCGTTTCATTCAACAAGCCACATGATGAAAGCTATTATCGAATTAAAAGACATCAGGCGCGATTTCACCGTCGGCAGCGAAACGGTACATGCGTTGCGGGGCGTGTCGTTCTCCATTGAAGCCGGCGAATTCGTGACTGTCATGGGAACCAGCGGCTCGGGGAAATCCACCCTGCTGAACCTGCTCGGCTGCCTCGACACCCCCACCGCGGGCGAATACATGCTGGACGGAGTTTCCGTACGCCGGATGGGCAAAAACGAACGGGCGAAACTGCGCAACCGTAAAATAGGTTTCGTGCTCCAGTCCTACAACCTGCTCCCCAAAACCACCTCCATCGAGAACGTGGAACTGCCCCTCATGTACAACTCCGCCGTCTCTTCCAAAGAACGCGAAAAACGCGCCATTGAAGCCTTGGAAGCGGTAGGGCTGCACGACCGGCTGTACCACAAGTCCAACCAGATGTCCGGCGGACAGCAACAACGCGTCGCCATCGCCCGGGCGCTGGTGAACGACCCCGTCCTGATTCTGGCGGACGAAGCGACGGGCAACCTCGACACCCGCACCTCTTTCGAAATCCTGACCCTATTCCAGGAACTGTATGCCCGCGGGCGCACCATCGTTTTCGTAACCCACAACCCGGAACTGTCGGCATACAGCAGCCGTACCATCGTCCTCAAAGACGGGCGCGTGGTGTCGGACACCCGCAACGAACACATCGCTTCCGCCCGGACCACCTTAGAATCGATTCCCAAACAAGAAGACTAAACACCGTCACACCATGAATTACACCAACCTCTTCCGGATAGCCATCCGCGCCCTCGGCAACAACAAAATGCGGGGATTCCTCACCATGCTCGGCATTATCATCGGAGTGGCATCCGTCATCACCATGCTCGCCATCGGGCAAGGTTCCAAACGGAGCATACGGGCACAGATTTCCGAAATGGGCTCCAACATGATCATGATACACCCCGGTGCCGACCGCCGCGGCGGAGTGCGCCTGGATGCGTCGGAAATGGAAAGCCTCAAACTGGAGGACTACGACGCCATCGTCCGCGAAACCCGTTACGTCTCCGCCTGCTCCCCCTCCGTCAACAGCGGCGGGCAGGCGATATTCGGGGCAAACAACCACCCCACCTCCGTCTACGGGGTGAACGCCGACTATCTGGACATCCGCAAATACTCGGTCAGCGAAGGGGAAATGTTCTCCGAAGAAGACATCCTTGACGCCGCCAAAGTATGCGTGGTCGGAAAAACCATCGTGGACAACCTTTTCACCAATGGCGAAAACCCCGTCGGACAAGTGATACGGTTCGGGAAAATCCCGTTCCAAATCGTGGGCGTACTGACCTCCAAAGGCTACAACACCATGGGCATGGACCAGGACGACCTCATCCTCGCCCCCTACACCACCATCCAGAAACGGGTGCTCGCCGTCACCCACCTCCAAAGCATCTACTGCTCCGCCCTGAGCGAGGAACAAACCGAAAAAGCGGAAGAGGAAATCTCGGGATTGCTCCGCCGCAACCACAAACTCGGTGCCGGTGATGCCGACGACTTCAACATCCGATCGCAACAGGAACTCAGCAGCATGATGAACTCCACGTCCGACATGATGACGGTGCTCCTCGCCTGCATTGCAGGCATCTCCCTCCTCGTCGGCGGCATTGGCATCATGAACATCATGTACGTCTCCGTCACCGAACGCACCCGGGAAATCGGACTCCGCATGTCCATCGGCGCCAAAGGCAGGGACATCCTCGCCCAATTCCTCATCGAAGCCATCCTCATCAGCGTCACCGGAGGACTGATTGGCGTCCTGCTGGGCATCGGCGCCTCATGGGTGGTGAAATGGGCGGCCAACTGGCCCGTTTACGTCGAATGGTATTCGGTGGTACTCTCATTCGCGGTCTGCACCGTCACCGGTATCTTCTTCGGATGGTATCCGGCACAGAAAGCCTCCAACCTCGACCCGATAGAAGCCATCCGCTACGAATAGGATTTATGAATGGAAATAGTATCTTTGCACGCATGAAACAGAACCAGACCCTCCAATACGTCATTCAGCTCATCGGCTGGACCATTGTCTTCACCTTCCCTTTGTTCTTCGTCTGGAAAGAGGCGGAACCCATGACGTGGACGCGCTACATCGGCTACGCTTTCGTACCGGTGACGTTCGCGGTCATCTTTTACGCCAACTATTTCCTCTTCATCGACCGCCTCCTGTTCCGCCAGAGGCTGCCCCATTTCCTGGCGGCGAACCTCCTGCTTTTCATCCTCCTCACCCTGCTGCTGGACTGGTGGCATGACTACTATTTTTTCGAAATTGCCGGCAACACCCCGCGCCACAAAGCCGGTCCGCCGAAAATGATGTTCATCCTGCGCGACGCCACCATGATGGCACTGACTGCCGCCCTCAGCGTCGCCATTAAAATGACCGCCAACTGGTATATCACCGAAAACGAACGCAAAGAACTGGAAAAAGCCCGCACCGAAGCGGAACTCCAGAACCTGAAAAGCCAGTTGAACCCGCATTTCCTGTTCAACACCCTCAACAACATCTACTCCCTCATCGCCATCGATGCCGACCGTGCCCAATATGCCGTCCACAACCTGAGCCACCTCCTCCGCCATGTGCTCTACGAAGACAAACACCCCCTCATCCCCTTAGACAAAGAACTCGACTTCATGCGCAACTACATCGACCTGATGAGCCTCCGTCTTTCGGACAAAGTCGATTTACAGGTCTCCTTTCCCACCCGGGCGGAAGGCACGCTCATCGCGCCGTTGCTGTTCATCACGTTGGTCGAAAACGCCTTCAAACACGGCATCAGTCCCACCGCCGCCTCCCACATTCACATCGCCTTGGACGTAGAACCCGCCGGCATCGTCGCCTGCCGCATCGAAAACAGCAACCACCCCAAACAGGACAACGACCGCAGCGGATCGGGCATCGGGCTGCCCAACCTCCGCAAACGCCTCGAACTGCTCTATCCCGGTCGCCACACCCTCCGCGCCGGCATCGAAGGGGACGTCTATATTGCCCGTCTGCAAATCAACACCTGTAAACCATGAACCTGAACTGCTTAGTAGTCGATGACGAACCTTTAGCGTTGGAACTGATGAAATCCTACGTCGGACGCACACCGTTCCTCACCCTGCAAGGCGCTTGCGCCAATGCCGTCGAAGTCTTGGAACGACTGGAAAAAAACGACATCGACCTTCTCTTCCTCGACATCCAGATGCCGGAGATCAACGGCTTGGAACTCTCCCGTTTAATCGGCGGACAGGCAAAGGTCATCTTCACCACCGCCTTCGAACAATATGCCGTGGAAGGCTTCAAGGTAGACGCCGTCGACTACCTCCTCAAACCCGTCAGCTACCCCGAATTCCTCCGCGCCGCCCAAAAAGCGCTCCACCGATTCGAGCAGCCAAGCACACCCCCTGCCCCCTCGGACAACCGCACCCACACCTTTGTCCGCTCGGGCAACAAACTGGTACGCCTCACCCTCGACGACATCCTCTACATTGAAGGCATGCAAGACTACGTGAAAATCCACCTCTCCTCCCAATCCGTCCCCGTCGTCACCCCGCTCAACATGAAAAACTTCGAAGAAACCCTCCCCCTGCCTTTCCTCCGCATCCACCGCTCCTACATCGTCAATCTGGACAAAATCACCATGATTGAACGCAACCGCATCTACATCGGCTCCATTGCCCTCTCCGTCTCCGACTCCTACCGCCCCGCCTTCCTCCAACAAATCAACCGCCGCACCCTGAACTGACACACGAAAAACGGCAAAGGTTTCCCCTTGCCGTCCTCCTCATCCGACCCGCCGCTTACGCCTGCGTCTGCTTCACCTCCAGATACTTCGAATCCGAAGCCTTCCGCCTGTTCTCCGACAACACGAACACATAAACCGCCAACTGCTCCGCATCCCAACTCTCCGGCAAAGAGAACATCGCCGCCTCACTGTCCGAACGCCGCTTCAGCTCCACCAGCTCAATCTCCTCCAAATTCTTTTCCACCACCGCAGCATACAGCATATCATCCTTCTTCTTGCCCGTTCCGTTCCCCGCTGCACGGTGCGTAAAAACCAACTGGCGCCCCTCCGCCTCAAACGCCACAGCCATATCCAGCGGCACCTTCAAACTCCCCTTCGCACAGAAAATCCGCTCATAAGCCACCGTCACCTGCTGCTCATCGTTCACGCTCACCACTCCCCCGTTTGCCTGCATGAAAGCATTGTGATGCGTCTGATACACCGGACGGCTTGGAAATCCGACAGCCGCCACCTCATCGAACAGGCTTTCCACATCCTGCATCTTCTTCCACACCAAACGCTGCCTCTGCTGCAAAGGCGTATTCGAAGTATTCTCCTCCACCTTCATCTTAACAACGCTTTGTCCCATACGCTGATAAAACGTCTGTTCACCCACTGAGTTTTTTAACCGCCGGGCGATGGCGGTTGCTTGATAAATTGCCATAATGATTAAAATTTATGGGTTAATAAAAAATACCTGCTGCTTGAACACTGCCCATCCGTACGCGAGCAGACCAAAACGTACAAATGAGGAAAATCTTTACATCTTTCAGGCAGTCGGAACACACACTCCCCATCCCCCCGCCGGCACTCCCCCGTCTCGATTGGTTCCACATCGAACTCCTCCCCTCCGTCCTCCATCACATACAACTTCACCACATCATCCTTTCGGGCAAACTGCCATTGAATGCTCCCATTCCATGTCAATCTCCACTCCCCATCCGTTCCCTCCTCCAAGTTCAACCCGGACAACTGCCTCACTTTCCCCTGGGAAAGCTGCAACTTCGAAAAATCACCAATCCTCCCCTCCCCGTCGAAAGCCGGCAGATTACACCGCACAAGCAGATTATACCCGCTCTGCGTCATTCCTTCCGCCGCCTTTTTCCAATACTCATAAACCCCTGCCTCCTTCAACGCATGATAAAACACCGCAATCGAAGCCACCCGTGCCTGTTGTGCCAACTGTCCCGGGGTGCAAGGCGCCTTCACGTTCGTCGGATAACTCCTGACACATATCCGGTTCCGATGATTATACACAATAAAATCCCCTATCCGCCCCGACATACTTCGAAAAAGCCCTCTGTAATCTGCAATCATAACATCACCATTTAAAAATTCATATTTCGTGTTTCAATTTCCACCGACAAAATTATAGCGCATTCCTTGCCGCAAAAACGAGGTCAGTACGAATATTTTACCGATTCCCGCACCCCTTGCCGGACAAGCCCTCCGGCATCCCGCATCCTCAAACATTTCACCCCTCCCCCCTCCTTCCGCTCGGTGAAGAGCGAACCAGTACTCAAAACAACGGAAACAACACGAAAAAAAAATGCCTGTCTCCCCTTTTTTCCAAGGGAAACAGGCATTTCCTGCATAATTCCGCATTCAAAAAATCCGGTTACCGACCTCCGTCTTTCATCACACAATCACCTGATTATCTTTCACTTTCACATCTCACCTCTCTTCACCTCACCCCGTATCCATCGAAGCATCTCATTTTTTACGGCTTTTGCCCCCCATTCTCCTCAACAAAGCCTCTTTCAGACTGTCGAGGAACGGCGTCTGCTGATTTCGGATACGCATATCCCCAAATGTTCGGGACATATTTCGATCCAATTCGATATTGAAAACCGTGGAAATATACCCTGCCAACTGCGTTAACGGCACCTCCCCGAACATCTTGCAACTGTCCAACGCATACAACAACTCATACAACTCCGTTTTCGTCCCGTTCCACGTCATCCGCACCTGGGAGTGATCCGTCTGCTGTTGCTGCAACGCCTTCAACTCCCGGTCCAGGAACCCCGTCAATCGCTCATAAGCCAGGATATGCGCGACACACGAATCGCAATTCGTCGAAAACGCCTCATCCCGGTCATACTGGTGCGCCTCGACATAAAAAGGCACCCCCTCCTCTCCACGCAAATAACAACGGGCATCCAAATACGTCTCCCCGGAACGGTAATACCGCAAAAAATCCGCATGCCTCGCATAAAAACGGTTAATCTCCTCCATCTCCCGCTGCAGATACTCCTGCTGCGCAATCACCCCGAACGGGCGGTTCAACTCAATGTCATACACCTTCCGGTAATAAATCAACAAGCTGAAAAACATCGGTTTCATCTCCTTGAAAAACTCGATTTCCTCCTCCTCGTTCTTAAACCTATACTCGGAAACATACCCCTTCAACTCCCGGAACACATTCTCCAACACTGCCGAAGCCTCCGCCGCCTTCTCGAACACACCCACATCCGCCTGCTCGATTTTCCTCAAGCACTTCACCAACTCCTTATCAAGGTCTTTCAAAAATGTCTGCATAAAAAGTCCAAATTTCAATCCTATGCCTCCGCATCTCCGAGAATCGACAAATTGTCACACGCCTCTAATATGGTCTGCAATTTTGGATTCATTCAAATTACTCCATGGTCACTTTCATCGCACGATAATTTATGCAAAAAAAGAATTTGAAAACAAATATTCAATATACACATTCTCAAATTCCCTTCAAAAGCATATCATCATAAACACAAATCACATCTTGTATATCAAACACTGCTTCCGCCTTCCTTCGACTATATACCCCCATCTTAGCCCTTTCTTCACTACCCAATTCTATCACCTTGGTGCAAGCCGCCGCCAAAGCCTTAAAATCTCGTACCGGAATAAGAAATCCATTCTCACTTTCATCCACTGTCTCACGACATCCAGGAATATCGGTGGTAACAACAACCTTCCCCATCGCAATAGCTTCCATCAAAACCCGAGACAAACCTTCATTATAGGAAGGCAACACTACACAATCCGATGCCTGAATCTTGCTTGTTACATCAGAACAATACCCCAAATAACGAACATTCCCTCTATCCACATCTCGCCTCAAACGTTCTTCTGTTACATGGTTCGGATAAGACACATCCAATCCACCCAACAGTTGAAATTCCGCATTCGGAAATCGTTTTCTTACTTCTTCAGCAGCATGCACATACTCATCATATCCCTTGTCATAAAGCAAACGGGCAATCATTAAAAAAACGACCTTTTCAGTCGTTTCTCCCTTTTCCCTTATGGCAAATTGTTGTAAATTCACCCCCTCTCCTCCCTTCAAATGAATGATTTTATTTATAGATACAATATGTCGGGAAAGCAGCATATCCTTATTAGAAGCATTCAAAACCAACACATGCTCCGCATATCTCAATGCAAATTGATACAGTTTTCTCGCAATCCAACAGCGTATACCTTTCTTGTAAAACACATAACCCAATCCGGCAACCATCGCACTCGAACGTACCCCACACCAACGGGCAGCCAATGTTCCGTAAATATTCGGTTTGATCGTATAGTGGAACACATAGTCCGGTTTCTCCTCCCTATAAACCCGACACAATCTCCGCCAATATTTCCAATCCTGTAAAGGATTCATCCCCGAACGGTTCAATTCAATGGGTATATAACGCACTTGCCAAAGTTCCAGTGCAAAATCATCCACTGTTTGCGGAGCAACCAACACAACTTCATACCCTTGTTGCACAAAATGACGAATCACATCACCCCGAAAATTCAACAATTCCCGTAAACTATTATCACAAAAAAGAACTTTCAATGCCATAAAATCATATGTAAATATTTGCTATTCTTGAAATCACAGAATTTTCCGCAAACCAGAAACAAGGAGACGTCTCAAAAACTTAACTAAAGAAAACAAGCAAACAAGTAGATAACAAAAAACACCTATTTTTCTTTTATTTCTAAGCCAATTAAAATTACTAAGTTCTCCTTTTTCCATCTGCCACAACTTAGCTGATAAACCTGATGCACCAAACAAAGGTTTGTCATTCATAGTTGTTACATGACGCTGCAAAACGACACACCTTACACCCATAGAAACAACTTCAAGCCACAATCTGTAATCTTCTGCATATTTTTGTGATACATTAAAATTGCTCTTCAACAATATCTCACGCCTGCAAATAACCGATGAAGTCATAAAACAATTTTTGAAAAGTAGTTTTTTTAAACTGATTTCTTTTATTTCAAAACTCTCATCAGCACACTTGGGAACTCCAACAGAAATCAATCCTCCCACCAAACCTATTGTATCATCTGCTTTGAATACCTTTAACTGATTCTCTATTTTATCCCTTACCCATCTATCATCAGAGTCCAAAAAAGCAATAAACTCACCTTGGGATTCAGCAATTCCGAAATTCCGTGCAGCAGATGGTCCTGCATTCTTTTGATGGAAAACTCGCAATTGAAATAGTGGATATTCCTTTTGATAAGATCCTAATAATTCAACTGTTCGATCTGTCGATCCATCGTTTACTACAATGATTTCCAACTCAGAATAAGTTTGTAAACGAACAGAATCAAGGCAAGTAAGTATCGTTTTTTCTGCATTATAAGCAGGAATAACGACACTAACCAATGGCAATTTTGTCATAAAGAAGGAAAATCGTAACAATATTCACCCAAATGTTTTTCTATTTCGGATAAAATAGTCTTATCTACTTTCCGCTTATTCCACAATTGGGTATTGTTTTGAGAAATAGAAGGATTAAAATATTTCAAAGGCAAAGTATGCTCCGATTCCGTTAAATCAAGAAAATTCATGACTTGTTGAGCAAAATCAGGGTAATGAAAAATAGCATCCTCAAACTTCAAACGTAACACGTGCTTGGAAGCACTTTCAAACTTTAACTGCTCACGCATACCTCTGTATAATTGGATGTATTTATCTACATCAGCAGGAACCCAACCCTCTCCCCATCTCAATACATTTTCTATATAATAATCTCGAGGGTCACGATCTACAACTATCACTTTCAACGAATCAAAATAGTTTTCATAACGCTGAATATTAGTCGGAGGCATCAATTGATCAAAGAAAATGTATTTATATTTCCTTTGAGGATCTATAACTTCACACAATTCATTTATGTAATCTTTGACACAACGACAAAAATAATCTCTTTCTGGAAAAGAAAAATACATCGGTTTTCGAGGAACATATCTTGCAATATAATGCCGATTCCCGTGCAACAATCTTAGTAAACGAGGGTAGAGTTTATATTTGAAAATCGTAATCCATTGAGGTTCCAAGATTTGATACTCCTCCCAATAACCATCCCATTTTACATCAATGAGTTTTTCTAGAAAACGATATGAAATATCTCTGAATTTTCCTCCGAAAAATTTTTCATATCTTCTATTCAAAAAATCACCACTTTGATATTCAATGTATCGAATAAAATTCTGAATAGCAATATCGGAATTCAAACGGTGATAATTATGCACTAAGGCATCTTCCAACGTTGATACGCCACCGTAATCTTGTAAAAAACGGAATTCGTAATCGCCAAAATTTTTTATCGAATCAAATTCTCGCAAATAATCCGTTACTACACCGGAACCGGAACTACCAAAACCGGCACAAGAAACTATTTTATATGTTTCCACCTATTTTGTTTTAAAAAGTAATATATGTGAACAAATCTAAAATACAAAAACGGAAATTTTCTATAGAGCATTATTTCTACTCTTTTCTTTACCTTAACAGGGATTGACCAACATGGATATTCTATATCAGAAAGGTTAATTAGTAATTTTTTGTCATATCTTTTGGTGTTCTTAAATAAAATTTTAACTATACCTAAATACAAATTGAGGTAATCAAAAGCAAAAGCATTTCTTAAAGCAGAAGAAATAGAAAAATTGAAAGCATAATTCTGCAAATTTTCAAAAGCATGAATCGCATCTTTATATTTTTCAAAAGACACTGTTAACATTGCAGAAGTTCTCCGCACCATAATAATTAATCCTTGCTTATTTAAACTCGAAACCCTCAAAGAATTAAGCAAACATTTTCCTATAAATTCTGCATCTTCACCATATCGATATGATACACTATATTTCAAATTATTTCGTTTCAGTATTTGAGTCCTATAAATTGCATTTCCTGTACAAATCCAAATTTGTTTTTTCAATTTCTTTATCAAAATCTCTTCACCAGTATAAATACCCTCTAAATAGTTCTTATTCTCACCTAATTTTCCTTTATCATCCCAATCACGATCTTCATATCCTGTAAAGGCTATATCTAAAGTATTTCTGTAAATATATTCCATCCATTGTGGCAAAATACTATCAAAAAGCATATCATCACCATCAATAAAAAGAATATATTCTCCTATTGCTTCTTGTATTCCTAAATTACGAGCAACACCAACGCCACTATTACTAATACTAATATAGCGAACTACATCATTATATCGCTCTTTATATTTCTTTATAACTTCTAAGGTGCCATCAGTTGAACCATCATTAATCAAAATAACCTCCATGAAGGAAAAATTCTGTCTTAATAAAATAGAGTCTAACGTGGCAGGGAGATATTCCGCTACATTATAGCAAGGAATAACGATAGATAATTGCTTCTCCATTTTTACTTTTGGTTAACAATAGAACACCTATAAAAATCCAAAAAAAAGTATTAAGAACATTAGCTGCATATAACATATGAACTTCAAAAAAAGCTATAAAACAAACAGCTATAATAAACGATTTCATACCTATTAATAAACCATATACTGACAGGTTATTTCTTTTTAGTCTCACTCTAAGTATACTTCCCAATAAACACAAGAAAAAAAACAATACAATTACTCCAAAAATAACAGCAGTTTGCAAATAAAAATTATGCAATCCTCCGCCAAGAAATCCCATTAATTCCAAATCAGGATTTCTTGATAGCATAACATGACTAAAATTACCATATCCTGTTCCCCACATATAATAATCATTCAATGTCTCTATTCCTTCTAACCATAAAATTCCACGCCCATTTAAAGTATCATCCTGAGCCTTACTAAAGATGAACCCCATGACATTTATTAATATTTCACTATAAAAAATCATCCCTCCCAAAAAAAGCAATAAAATAATAAACCAAACACATTGCTTTTTAGGAGTTTCTTGCAATATTTTATAGAAAAATAAAAAAATCAACAGGGCACCTAATGATGTCCTAGATTTACAAAGCAAAAGACAAACGATATTTATAGAAAAACAAAACCATAATATCCAATTTATTTTACCGGATATTTTCAATAACCAAATAAAAGCAACAGCCATAAAAGAAACATATCCTATAGTATTGGGGTTCAAATATAAACCATCAAAAGCGCCATCAAAAAAGCGGATAAACATTAGACCTCTATAAGAAAACTGTATACCCATATAATATAACAATAAACTGAGTATAGATAAAAAGCTAACTATGTATACAAATACCTTAAGATAAAAACGCATATTTTTTAGTAAAATCTCGCGATTTTCATACTTATAACCAGAACCTAAAATGAATAATTGCAAGCTGGTTAGAAAAAGAAATTTGATATCAATAAATGTAATATGATGAAGCAATGATACTATCAACAATATCCCCCAAAAACATAACACCATTTTATTGGATTTTGGGAAAGTATCATTTTTATTTATTTTATAATAAAAAATAAATAAACCTCCTAATAATAAAAATGTATTTAACAAAAAACTAACATAAGGTAATTGACCTATTACTGATGAAAAAAGAGTTGTTATTACTATAAAAGACAAAGTATAATTACGCTCCAATGAATATATACTCATTTGTTCATTTTTTGAATTTCACATTCACAATATGCTTTTCACGTTTATCCTCTTCCGGCAATTCCATATAATTTCCATACATAGAACGTAGGTAGGTATCAATTTGATGAGGTGCCTTGAATCGGTGATTTTCAAAAACGATTTCCGATAATGGGAAAAAAACATCCTTTTTACATCGATATGGAAAATAAGAACCGTAAGAAACACTAAACATAGAAGATGCTTTTATCATTCCAAATAAACGAAATATACTATTACTCCAACGAGATAAAATAAATAATACCTCTACCAACAACTGCTTGCCCCATCTTTTTGAAGTTGCCACACTTCTTAACAAATAAGTCAAATAAGATGAAATCTTAGATAAAAATGGGAAAACTGGTTCTACAGGAAAAATATCAATATAAATTCCTTGATATGTATAAAAATTATCATATTCTCCCACTTCTTTTATAATAGAATCTGTTTCACGTATTTTAGCAAAGGCTAAGTAATAATTTCTATCTGTCTTATGAGTCTGTAATTTATAACATGTAGGTAATTCTTTTTCCAAATATCCCAATAATTTATGATAATCTTGTTTCATTAACGCAATATCTAAATCATCATCCCATGGAATAAATCCACCATGCCGCACCGCCCCTAACAATGTCCCACCTTCAATCCAATAAGGAATATCATGCCGTCTGCATATTTCATCCACTGCAATTAAAATATCCAACATTCGCATTTGCAAATGCCGCAATTCCGAACCTTCCGGATTATACTTTGCCCTCAAACTTTCTTGGGTTTCCATCACCTTTTGATTAAAGCCAATAATTCTTTATATATAGATAGTTTTAACAGATAAGCACAACCAAGATAACACACACTCCCTATTGCAACTCCTGCAAACAATTGCAACCACAATAAATCCACAAAAGAAGAAATCCACATAACAACTCCTCCCATCCCCAAAGCAAGCAACCAATAAGGTATAATATCCCTTATCTGATTCCGAAGACTTAAACCAATTAATGATTTCGTATAATAAGTATTCAAATAAACTGCAATAAGCGAATACAACACACGTCCCCAACACATTCCAATTAATCCGAAAGGTATGGATGAAAACAAAATAGTTGTCGCTATCACCTTTTTCACGATCTCCAAACGCAAAGCTAAATCGGAACGTCCTTTTACATAAAGCAAGTTCAAATTTATTATGCTTAAATGATCAAACATCCAATCAAAACACAAAATCTGAAGCAAAGCAACAACACCTAACCATTTCTCCGTTAATAATAAAGCAACAACTGGCTTTGCCAATGCAGCCAATCCCATCATCAAAGGAAAAATAATAAAAGAAGAAAGCCTGATATATTTTCGATATGCTTCCGCCAAACGCTCGGTATCGTCTTGAATGCTACTTAACACAGGAAAAGTCACTCTGGAAATAATGGCATTCACATTTGCAGACGGGAATATGACAAACTGCTCTGCTCGTGTATAATAACCTAAACTAATAGCAGAAAATTTGCGACCAATAACCAAAGTGTACAGATTATAATAGAGTGTATGTATCAAACCCGAGACCAAAAGTCTGGATCCGAAAGAAAACAATCGCTTAAAAGAATCCATCGAAAATATCCATAATGGTTTCCAGTGTAGAAAATAATACAAAAGCAAGGTTAATAACAAGCTATTGAGCAATGTTTGTGCGATCAATGCCCACACCCCCCAACCACTATAAGCCCCCCATATACCAATTATTCCGGAAATTGCAGCTGCCGATAAAGAGGCCTTTGACTGTGTTTTAAAATCAATATTAATAGTCAATTTCGTTTTATGTACAGCCGATAAAGCAGAAATAATCAAATTCAAAGCAATAACCCTTGTTATGGGTACCAACGCAGGCATACGATAAAAATCGGCAATCCAAGGTGCAGATATGAATAGAATTAAATAAAATACAAAAGCAATAACAACATTAAAATAAAATACTGTCGAAAAATCAGTTTCACTCCTATCTTTCCGCTGTATTAAAGCATTAGTAAATCCACTGTCAATGAATGCTTGTGAAATCTGTAAAAAAATAGCAAGCATGGCTATAAGCCCGTAATCTGAAGGAGCCAACAAGCGTGCCATGATAATATTAATTACAAATTGAATACCTTGTAACGAAAAACGTTCCAAAGCACTCCACAACACACCATGAACTGTTTTTGCTTTTAAACTATCTGCCATGATATAGTCCAATCATTATTTATTAGGCATGATAATCTTATCTATCAACAAGCTGTCTACATCATCCAAAGTTTCAAAATTGACTTGACCGGGTAATACCAAAGAAAACACTTTACGCACTTTTTCTATTAGTTCAGGTGTGTAATACAAGTTTCCATTAACTACATCCTTTATGCCATCCAAATAAATAGATTTTCGGTTCGCTTCTCGCATCGCATCCATTGAAAATACACTGGTATCAAAATAAGAAGTGACAACGTTACCGCTTCCGTCTATGATATAAGGATATCCCCCGATCTCACCGCAAACACCCGGGGAATGGACTTTTATTTTCGTGTGACTACCTATTGCTTTTAATACGGAATAGATAAGATTAAAATTGCTGGAAGCATTCATCATATTCCGCTTCTGGTCGACAGGCATCGGAATCCGGCAAGCATTCAAAATCTCCTCTTGGGGCAAATCGCAGGTCTTGCCACTATACTTTATATCCAACAAAAGCCGTTGTCCTTCTGCGTGTCCTTCTTTGCTCACCACCACATCATGGAAATGGCTTGCCGCCAATGTAATATCAATCTCATTCAGATTATTGATTCCCAATCTCTCCCCCACATAAAATTTCATGCGGGGAAGCAAATGATTCAAATTACCACTACCAAAATCAAAATAAGCCTTGCCTGCTGATTTCAACCAAGGTATGACAGCATCCGAATAAGAAGTATTGATGGTTATCGCCTGGCTGTTTGCCTGTTCATAAGCCTCCATAATATTTTTTGCATAACGGACTGACAAAGGAGTCCATATTCCGTATGCCCTCAAATGCTGCCATGAGATACTTCCATATTTCAAACCGGAATAAACCCGGCTGCTATTTACAATAAAATCAGGGGAATATTTTTTTATAGTACCGCTTATCGATTCCACCTGCTCCAAATCACAATTTCCCTCGATATCAATCCTGCTCCTCAAACATCCCCGAATAGTAGCAGCAGTCCGGACAATATTTACATCCTGCACCATTTTATTCCGATTTCTTCCCACCACAACCAGATGTAATCTCGGATTACTCAAACCAACCAAATAATCCAACAAATACAATCCGACACTTCCCAGCCCTATAATCATTACGGTTACAGGAGTTCCAACCTCTATTTTAGACTGCAATAAAGCCAATTTTTCATTTAATGATTTCATCTTGCCAACATTGTATATACACGCTCATAATCTGCAACTGTATTGCAATTACACCACACTTTCATCGGTACTATTTCATATTGCCCTTCTGTCAAACGTCCAAAATACCCTTGAATAATCTCTAAATTCGTACCTTGCTTTTGTTTTTCTGATAAACTGCCTACTACCTCTTTCAATAGCTTCGGTTGAATGAATTTCCAAATTTGGGCGGAATTGTAAATTGCCTTGAACGCTTCAGGAACAAACAGGGATTTATGACTGGTGTCATACAAATAATGTACTCCATCTGATTCATCAATATACAAAACGACAGCTTTGTCCGACAGGATAAATTCACGATTAATGGTCAATACATTTTGTTCTATCCGTACGATATATTCAAAACTCTCTTGATCAAAAAACAAATCTCCCTCAGCAAAAATAATTTCATCCGCTTGTTCCGCTACGGCTTCAATCCCTTTTAGCAAACTATAACCCGAACCGTATTCCCGATAAAAAGGATTGTACACCAATTTTATTTTAGACTTCAAGGAAAATAAATGCTCTTCGACAAATGTTTCAAGCTGTTCATACAAATAACCGCCGACAATAACATATTCGTCAATATCCTCCGATTGATTCAGTATTTGGGATAAAAGAGAATATTCAGGTCGATTTTTATAATAAAGGCATTTCAACACCTCTGTATTAGTATCCCGATTAAAACGTGTTGCCGTTCCGGCAACGGTGACGATAAGCGTTCTCATTCATGAATTTTTTATACACATGTCTAAACCTTGTGAAAGAGTCACAATCGGTTTCCACGATGTCCGATAACGTAATTTATCCGTATTCAAAATCCTCCTTTCCGGATCGGAAGCCCGATAACCTAAAAATTCAATCTGAGGATCGGGGATTGCCAGCTTTTCTCCTATCAAATGGACCAATTCCACAATGGAAAGTTCCTCATCCGTTGCAACATTATAGACAGAACCATCCAATGCCTCCGGCGAATCCACCAAGGCCAATACCGCCCGGCAACTATCAATGTTATGTAAAAAAGAACGTTTGTTCTTCTTTGAATTCTCCAGCAAAGTAACTTTTCCCTCCGTTTTCAAACTTTGTATGATATGAGGAATGATATGCTTCGGATAAAGTTCATGGTTACTGTACACATTGGCAAACCGAATGGAACATCCTTTAATCTGTCCTTTATCCACAGCATCTTTCATAAAAAATTCAGTCAACAACTTGCCGACGGCATAACTTGTCCTTTGGCTATGCTCTGCAGTAGCCAACAACAAATAATCGTTCTCCTTGACACCCCCTGTTTCATTCCATGACTGCATGGAATAAACCTCGGAAGTCGAGCAATTGATATACACGGAAGCTCCGACTTCAATGGCTTGTTCCAAAAATCTCTTCATGCCATTGACATTCGTTTCAAAAGTATGTTCCACCTCATAGAAATGTTCCGTATGTACGACTGCCGCACAATTGATATAAACCACCTCATCGAATTTATCTTTATTTCCCTTCACCCGATGCCGGATATCCTCCATCTGTTCTTCGTGATTCAAATCGTATTCAAAAAACTCAAATGCGGAATTCCCCAATAAATCATGGACACTGTCTATTGAACTCGCAAAAAAGTTATCGAATCCGATAACTTGCTGACCTCTATGCACCAATTGCCGAGCCACTTCATTCCCTGTCATGCCGGTAACTCCGCTAATAACATACAATTTTTTCATCATTAAATTCCTTTAGACAAACGATCTCGATAAAATATATCAACTTCATTAGTAAATAATTTCTGTTCCGCCTCTATGTCATATTCCACTGTATTAAAATGTACGGTTCCCGTTCTCCCATCTACCATCACATACTGGGCAAGTGGATTATGATTTCTGGGTTGCCCTACTGATCCGGGATTGATAAAAATCGTTTTTTTTCGATTACGCATCTCCAGATTGCCTGTTTTGTAATAAATCTCTTTTAAGTGAGGTTTATGGGAATGTCCAGAAAACACATAATCAAAGATTTCGTAATCATTCAAAAGCAATTGCTCATCCTCCATTTTCCCCCAATAAGGATTTTTTAAATCTCCATGCACGGCAAGAATAGGATGACCATCACATTCCAATGTTTTCCAACCGCTTGTTTCCATTTTTGTTTGAATATATTCAAAACTCTCACGTGTCAAGTGTTCCATTGTATATTTCAAACTGACCCGTCCACGCTCGCTTGAAAAATTTTCAAGATGATTTTCAGAGTGCAGGACGGCAATCTCATGATTCCCACAAAGATTGCAAATTATAGGAAGCCGGCTTTCAAGTTCACGCAATGTTTCAATAACTTCATTCGACCTCATGCCGTAATCAATCAAATCACCCAACAAAATCACAGATTTAACAGAATATTTACACTCGAAATCTGCAATGACTGCCTGCAACGCTGATAAATTACCATGGATGTCTGAAAGAATAACAGTTTTCATTCTATCATCTTTTATGTGTTACCCCTTCTCTTTTCAAACGTGCAGGACATCCTGCGACAAGCGAATGGGGGGGGTATTCAAGGCGCTATTTATCAGCGATTTAGACGCAATAATCGTATCATCTGGAATAACTGCCCCTTTCAAAATCTGACATTCATTACATATCCAAACATGTTCTCCGATTAGAATCGGTTTTGTCATAGGATACTTTTCTCCAGTATAAAAATTATATACCTTGTGAAAATCAGTGTCCATAATTAAGGAATCCCAACCTACGGTACAACTTTTGGAAAAACTGACATTCTCATGGGCAATGATAGTGGAATTTAGACTAAGATAAAAGTCATCTCCTATCGTCAAGATTCCTTTAGTATAAATCCTTGCCCCTGCTCCGATACTGGCACACCCCTTGAATATAAGTTGAGATTCGGCGCGCAAATCAAGTATGGTTTTTTGGTCTTTTTCATTCTGAATGCCCATATCTCGAAAACCTATACGTATCATACCTCGTTTTATGGGAGCATCAATTTGTACCGAACCTTTAAGAGTCCGAAAAATCACATTGCAACCTATCAAATAAGGAAACTTTATAGCTTCTCTAAGGGATAAATACTTAAAATTGAAATACAGTGTTTTTAAAATATGAACCCTGTATTTCCATTGGGTAAAATATTTAGTGATTTCCATAAAGATTATCAATGAAAGGCGCAATGGAAGAACTATGCCCCAAAGATTAAATCTGAAATATGACTGATTAATCTATCAATATATGGCTTTCAGCAAATTTCAAATCCTCCACATCATCTATTTCATACCATTGAAGACCGTTCTCTATCAAAACAAACAAATCACGTGCTTTGGAGATTCCACCGGACGGAAGCGTCAGCATACTCCCATCCTCACCAACAAAATTAGCTGCAAATGGTTGCCAAGTTGCGACATCCTCCAAGAAAAATTCATAGCCGGTCTTCTCCGGATTAGGCAGATGCTTTCCACACCTATACAAACTTTTCGTATATTCGTAGATTTCAAGCATATCCCGATAGAACTTATTGGAAATCTTATGTATCCCGACAAGTTCACCCACCGGTTCTTTCCCCGTTTCTTTAATAATGGCTTCCCTTTCAGTAGAACATTTTTTCAAATAGCTGTTACTGTCCGTTCCTATATAATATTGATCTTGAAATTTAGTGACAGGGGTAACAAGCATGATATCTTCTTTTGGTGCTTCCAAAAGTAAAGCCAGAGCCTTCTTCGCGTAAACGATATCAGACTCAAGAAGAAGAAAATCATCTCCCCCAATCGCATCCGAGCACCTGCTCAGTGTTTCCATGCTATTGGTTTCTGCAAAAAGCGGACTGAATACCGTTATGATTTCAGAATATTTTATGGCTAAACGTTCATACCATTCCCGATGATAACCAGTTCCTACGATTATTTTCTTGATTCCTGAGGAAATCAAGTTATCTATGGAGCGCTCGACCATGGACTTTCCCTTGAAAGGAATAAATCCTTTAGGCATGGTTTCGGTCCGCTCTCCGAATCGTGTGCCCATGCCGGCTGCCATTATAACCGCTGTTGTGATCATTTTTGTATTGGAGTTTTTATTCCCATTTCGTTAAGTCCCTGCTCAAAAACGACAAAGAAATTTTCTATGTCCGGAGTATCTATGGCGCCAAGCGAACATAACCTGAAAGTATTTGTCGTAGATATTTTCCCGGGATAGATGGTAAAACCACGCTCATAACAATAATCATGAATCTTATTGAAATCCCACTCGGGAATGGTTGGGTATTTCACAGACACTACTAATCCGGATTCATCTTTGCGATCAATGACATAATCCAACCCTAATTTCTCGATTCCTTGGTGAATCGCATCGTTCACTCTTTTATGACGTGCAAACTTGGCATTTTCTCCTTCCTCAAAATATTCCTTGAGTGCCCGACGGAGTGCGTATGTCGTTTGCACGGGAGGTGTGAAGTGCATTTCTCCGGTCCGTTCAAAGAAGTCATATTGCAAGAAAAGATTGCAATAGTAAGATCTTTTAGGATAGTCTTTAGATTTTTCCACAATCTCGCGGTTCCCAATAATAAACGACAAACCGCTCATTGACATAAGTCCCTTCTGTGCCGAAGCCATACAAAAATCCACATTATCTTCCTGTATGTCAAAAGGAACCATACCCAGTGAAGAGGTTGTGTCGACAATAAAAATAGCACCGTATTTATGTGCCAAAAGACCTATTTCTCTGATTGGATTCAGCAATCCTGTACCGGTTTCATGATGAGTCGTATATACTACGGCAATATCTGAATTTTTCTCAAGAACCGCTTGAATCTCATTCAGATTTGGTTTGGCAAATAATGAACATTGCAAATCAATGTGGGGCAGACCATAATACTGGCAAACCTCCACAGCACGCGTACTATACGCGCCGTTATCCACCACCAGCACTTTCTTGCCGGCAGGAAGCAAAGAATTAAGGCAAATATCGATATTGATAGTTCCCGAACCACAGAATAACACTGCAGTATGTTTGGGTTCTACTCCGTGAGCAACCCTTACCAAATCATGACGCAATTGCTTCATGATATCAGCAAATTCTTTCTCTCTGGGGCATATATCGGGAACAACCTGTGCCATTTTTACCGTATCGGTAGTTGTGGCAGGTCCGGGATTCAAGAGTATATTTCTTTTTATGTTCATTGTGCAATAAATTTCACAAATGCTTCTTTATTTTCGATAGGAGTTGTTTTAGGGCGTCCTAAATTCTCACGGGAATCAATGCAGACTTTAATTTCTATCAAAGAAGGTCCTTCTTCCGTCTTCGCTTGAATAAGTGCAGCAATTATTTCTTCTTCCGTACTGATACGATAAACGTGCCTGTAACCGCAAGATTTGGCAATTGCCGGGACATCTATATTAAATCCAAGTGTCGGTTGTCCCCCGACAGATTCATGGGCACCATTGTTAAAAACTATGTGCCGGTAATTTTTAGGTGCTAAAGCACCGATATTTGTACAAGCACCCATGTGCATGATAAATGCTCCGTCGCCATCAAAACACCAAACCGTTCTCTCCGGTTTCTCCAAAGCTATTCCCAACGCAATGGAAGAACTATGCCCCATAGAGCCTACGGTCAGAAAATCCCGCCCGTGTCCTTGTTGCAGGGTTTCGCGCAATTCAAACAACTCCCGGGAAAGTTTACCGGTAGTAGAAACGACAACATCCTTTTCGCCAAGATACTTCACCACCAATTTCAATGCATCTTCACGGGAAAGAGGGTAATTATTAACAACTTCATGTCGAAGTTTGTATTTCCTGAATGTATCTTTTCTTATGACTAAAGCACAAGGGCGACTTTCTTCACACGCCTTTTTAGTCATTTCGCGTACCTGGCCTATCGCCTCTTCCTCTTCTGCTGCCAATACGACATAAGGCACTTGCATAGCCTCCAACAATTCCAACGTCACCTCTCCCTGCTTCACGTGTTGCGGCTCATCCTTGACTCCCGGTTCTCCGCGCCAACCCACCATCAAAAGCATCGGCAAGGCATACACTTTTTCATCCGCCAATGACAGCAAGGGATTCACCGTATTGCCTAACCCTGAATTTTGCATATAGACCAAAGGCAACCGTCCGGAAGCCATATAATGCCCTGCCGCAATACCAACAGCAGCCCCTTCATTGGCAGCAATAATATTTCGCTCCCCCGCAGTGTGATCCGTTACATACGCACAAAAATCTTTTAATAACGAATCAGGCACCCCCGTAAAAAAATCGACTCCGCAATCACAAAGGACATTGTAAAACTTTTCAACGCTAATCATGGTTATTTACTTTGTTCCGGGAATAAGTTCGAGAATTTCTTTAATCGGCATACACAACTCACAAACCTCTTTGGCACGCCCGTTTTCAAGTATGGTAGTTGCGACTTTGCGCATGGCGGGATAAGCTGCCCGGAGCATGTGGTTGGCATAAATTACGATGTTGGCACCCCATTCATGCAATTCCGTTTCTGTCACATGGTCATAAGTAGTGGGAACGACAACGATGGGAATATGGTTGTACTTTTTCCGGAACTCCATGCAAAACTCGCGGATGTCTTCTCCCGATTTATTCTTACTATGAATCATGATTCCGTCCGCTCCGGCTTCCACATAAGCAAAAGCACGTTCCAAGGCATCGCTCACCGGTTTCCCTGCAATCAGACTCTCTATTCGGGCAATTATCATAAAATCATCGGTCACCTGAGCATTTTTCCCGGCACGGATTTTTTCACAAAAACCCTCTATGGAATCTTGTGTCTGAATGGCATCCGTCCCGAACAAAGAATTTTTCTTCAATCCGACCTTATCCTCTATAATCACAGCAGATATACCATGACGTTCCAAGGTGCGAACCGTAAACACAAAATGTTCTATTTTTCCTCCGGTGTCTCCATCAAAAATAATAGGCTTCGTCGTACACTCCAGTATGTTGTTCAAGTCCTGCAAACGGGTTGTCAGGTCCACAGCCTCAATGTCCGGTTTTCCTTTACTTGTCGAATCCGTCAAACTGCTTGACCACATCCCGTCAAAAACTTCACGCTTGTCACCTTTCTGTATCTCAAGATTCTCGATAATCAAGCCGCAAAGTCCGTCATGCGCCTCCAATATGCGGACAACCGGCTTTGCGTGAATCAAACGTCGCAACGACTTTAAACGTACATCCGGTGTCGTTCCTATTGATTTTATATCTTTATCCAAACTCGACGAATTGATTCCCTGCGTATAAGGTATTTCTATTACTTTTCCTCCCAATTCATTCATCACTTCAAACACCTGTTCCCGTATCTCCCGCAAGGGACCGGTTTTCCAATCATCGCCATGAATGATATAATCCGGTTTCAGGCGGCGCAAATTATTAACATAACTCCAATCATCCTGAGGCACAACTTCCTTTACGCCTTTAATATGTTCAACCACTTTTTTGCGTTGTTCATATGTCAAATAAGGCAATCGCTTATGTTCTGCAATCGCTTTATCAGTCAATAAACCGATAATGACATCTCCATATTTTGCTGCTTCACCAATAATATGGATTAAACCCGGATGCATAATGTCCGCCGTCATCCCCAAATAAACAGTCTTACTCATATAAAATTATTTTTTTGTTAATACTCATACAACTCCTCCCCATAATACCCCTCCAACCGCTCCGCCTCCTCATCATACTCGTGCTTCAGGAACATCCCCGCATAGCGCTCCAGAATCGTCACCCGCTGCAACGCTTCGCGTTCCGGCAGCCCCTCCCAATGGTCACTTTCTCCCAACTCCTCCACCCACTGCGCCAATTTCCCGCGGAAATAAACCATCATCTCCTCCTGTTCCCGTTCCTCTTCGTCCACATAATACAACAACTCCGTGATAAGCATACAAACCCAAAACACCGAATCCGGCGTCTCCTTCAACCTCCCGGCATCCGTCTCCCGCAAATAATCCGTAATCACCCCATACGCCATCTCATCGCACTCGTTCAACTGCCCGCTATCGACAGGACGAAGCAACACATTCAATATCAATTGATATAACGTACACACCAAAGGAATGCGCCGCACCACCTCCATCGGGGCACTGCAACGCTCACGGCAAATCGCATACAACTCATCGATGCGTTCCCGATAAAACTCCAGGTCACCCCACTCCTCCTCCGTCCCATCCGCCACCATTGCGTTATGCACCGCCAGACAAGCGCGCGAAAGCGCCGTCAGGTCCTTATCGGACAAGCCGGCATGAATCCTCTTCGTCCGAATCCATTCCCGCAACGACCTCACATCCTTAGTATCCATGCTCGCTTTTACTTGTTAATCACTTCTATCATATCGGCATTCTCCACCTCAAACACCACGCCCAGTGTATTCGGAATCTCCACCACCACCTTCTTGTTCCTCCCGCCCCGCACCTTCATCAACACCCCTTCCACCCCGTCGAAAACCCCGCCGATAATCCGCACCTGCCTCCCCTTCTGCAAAGGCAACTCATCCGAACGGAGGTAAAAAAGCTTCTCATGGCAAGTCTTCGACACCGCCATAAACTGCTGCATCTGCCGATCCGGAATCACCACCGGAACATTCTTTCCGCCTTCCGGACGGGTATAATACTGCAAATACTTCACCCCCTCTTTCGTTTCCTGCAACTCGGGACGAGTAGCCCTCGCAAACAGCAAATTATGCACGGCAGGGCGCAGCTCGCGCTGTTTCTTCCCGCTCTTCGAAACCACCATCTGATACTGCATCGGAATAAAATTCTCAATCCCCCGTTTATCCAACAACTTCTTCGCTTCCAACTCTTTACAAAAAGGAGCACTCATCGCAAACCAAACCTTCTCTTCCATGCTTTTTTCAAAACGGCATTCTTCTGGCTCCCCGATACACAAACAACAATTTGTATTTCAGTATGTTACAAATATCCTCCGTCATCTTTTTCAAATTTCAAACGTATCGTCTCTATGTAAGAGACGGTACATTTCATCCGCAAAGGTATGTTTTCTACCCATACAACCCAAGTGATTTCATTAAAATATTACCCGATAAAACAAAACCGCTGTCGCCCCTGCCCAAATCAATTAAAAATCAACCTTATCCCTATAACATATCGTCTCTTACATAGAGACCGTACCATCCTTTCCCCCTCATTGCGTTTTTACCATTAACACAAAATATTCCTCCATCAATTCTCAATTCAAAAAAAATAGCAAAAAATAAATTCCGGAAAGCCTCTCAACCTCCCGGAACCTCAAATTCCAACAAATTCTTCCTTGTCCTATCCGAATAAATCAGAATGCGTTCCTGTATTCGTTATCAACATATGTTTGGAGTACTCCTCCACACTGGCATGCTCACTTACTCGTGTCCATGGCAACCTCAGAAGTAGACAATGTTTCAAGTTTGTTCATAAGATACGGAAAAAAAATCAATAATCACCTCTGCTTTCATATCCTTTTTCCCTTTTCATCTTCAACGCCTCGATAATCCGCCTGTTCGCGTCATCTATCACCGCATTCTCCAGCGCTGCCAGATAAATCCGGGTGGTCTGCTCCGACGAATGCCCCATGCCCTCGCTGATGACCGCCACCGGCACCTGATGATTCCGGGCGACGCTCGCCCAGCTGTGACGGGACATATAGGACGAAAGCCCCTGCTCCAGCCCCAACAAATCCGACAGGCGTTTCAAGCACCGGTTGTAATACCCCAAAGCACTCTCGTATTGCCGGTAAGCCTCCCCCTCGCCCCCATCCGTCAACAGAGGAAAAACATACGACGAGCCCGAAAACGCATAACGCTCCATAATCTCCTTCATGCACGGTTCCAGGCGAACGGACAGCACCTGTGCGCTCTTGTGCCGCACGTAGCGGATAGCACCGTCCCGCACATCCGTTTTCTTCAAATAAGCCATATCGACAAATGCCATCCCGCGCGTATAGAAACTGAACAGGAACAAATCCCGAGCCAGCCTCAAAGGACGGGAAGATTCCAAATCAAGCCCCGCCAACCGCACAATCACCTCCTCGCCCACCGCCCGCTTTCGCGTCCGGGCGATTCCGGTGTACACATGCCTGAACGGGAAAGCCTGTTCCACCAAGCGCTGCCCGACCGCCCGGTTGTACACCGCCCGCCATATCCGCATATAAAACGATACCGTGTTCCGCACCACGCCACGCCGTAACAGCCACGCATTGTAGCCGGCAACAAACCGCTCCGTCAAAGCGGCAAACGAAAGGTGCCCGTCGCCCGCATATTCCGTGAAACTGTTCAACGCCTTGCGGTAATTGCGCGCCGTCCCGAAGCGTTCGTCGTCCTCCAAGCCTTCTATTTGGCGCCGCATGAATTCCTGCACGGTCATTTTTTTGCATTTTACTCTCTTCAATGTCATAAGTCAATTTTTTAATGATGATTTTTTCCGACCCAAATTAGCCATAAATCCGGAACATTTCCGGGGGATTGCCAGGGGTTTGCCAGGGGTTTTCCGGGGGGGAACCCTATGTAAACCCTGCATACTCCCTATATCATCCCTATGCGCGAGTAGGGATGATATAGGGTATATGTAGGAATGGAGCAGGGTTCCTCCCCGGAAAACCCCTGGCAAACCCCTGGCAACCCCCCGGTCGTCTCCACGAAGTTTTCCTGTATTTGTCCCTTGCATTTGTCGGCAGGCAAGTGTTTGTATTATTCAGAAAAAAGTTTTTCCTTTGTTGGCGCAAAATTTATATCATTCAGTCATTAAAAAACAAGATGCCCATGAATCCGAAAGATGAATTTCAACAATATGCCCTGCACAACCGGGGAATCAGCAGTCTGAACCTGCACCGTTACCAGACGGCGACCAACAATTACATCACCCCGAACATCATCGAGGAGCGGCAGCTGAATATTGCCACGATGGACGTGTTTTCCCGCCTGATGATGGACCGCATCATTTTCCTGGGAGTGCCCATCGACGACGATGTAGCCAATATCATCATGGCGCAGTTGCTGTTCCTGGAAACGGCAGACCCGGGAAGGGATATCCAGCTTTATTTCAACAGCCCGGGGGGCTCCATTTATGCCGGACTGGGCATTTACGACACGATGCAGTTCATCAATTGCGACGTGGCGACCATCTGCACGGGACTGGCGGCGTCGATGGCGGCGGTGCTGATTTGTTCCGGCACGAAAGGGAAACGCTCGGCGTTGCAGCATTCGCGCATCATGATCCACCAGCCGATGAGCGGCGTGCAGGGACAGGCATCCGATATCGAAATCACGTCGCGCGAGGTGTTGAAACTGAAAAAGGAGTTGTACACCATCATCTCCGAGCATTCCGGACAGCCGTACAAGAAGGTGGAAAAGGATTCCGACCGCGATTATTGGATGACGGCGGCGGAAGCCCAGGAGTACGGCATGATCGACACCATCCTGACCAGAAATAAAAAATAAGAAGATGCAAGATAAGTGTACGTTTTGCGGCAGGTCCCGTGATGAGGTGAACCTGCTGATTGCCGGGAACGACGGGTTTATTTGCGATGACTGCGCCACGCAGGCGTATGATATCGTCCAGGAGGAGATGCGTAGCCACACGCACCTCGACATGGAAGGCATCGAGGTGAAGAAACCGATGGAAATCAAAGCGTTCCTCGACGAGTATGTCATCGGGCAGGATGAAGCGAAGAAGCATCTGGCGGTGGCGGTGTACAATCATTATAAGCGACTGATGCAGAAGGGGGGGAAAGACGATGTGGAGATTGAGAAGTCGAATATCATCATGGTGGGGCGCACGGGAACGGGCAAGACGTTGCTGGCGCGTACGATTGCCAAGATGCTGCACGTGCCGTTTACCATTGTGGATGCCACGGTGCTGACGGAAGCGGGGTATGTGGGCGAGGATATCGAGTCGATTCTCACCCGCCTGCTGCAAGCGGCGGATTATGACGTGGAGGCGGCGGAAAAAGGCATCGTGTTTATCGACGAGCTGGACAAAATCGCCCGCAAGGGAGACAATCCTTCCATCACCCGCGATGTGAGCGGGGAGGGCGTGCAGCAGGGGCTGCTGAAGCTGTTGGAGGGGTCGGTGGTGAACGTGCCGCCGCAGGGAGGGCGCAAGCACCCGGACCAGAAGATGATTCCGGTGAACACGAAGAATATCCTGTTCATTTGCGGAGGGGCGTTCGACGGCATCGAGAAGAAGATTGCCGCCCGCATGAATTCGATGGTCGTGGGGTTTAATGCCAGCCAGGCCATCGAGAAAATCGACCGGGAGAATTTCCTGCAATATATTGCCCCGCAGGATTTGAAGTCGTTCGGGCTGATTCCGGAAATCATCGGACGCCTTCCGGTGCTTACCTATCTGGAACCGCTGGACCGCCAGGCGTTGCGGAACATCCTGACGGAACCGAAGAATGCCATCATCCGGCAGTATGTGAAGTTGTTCGAGCTGGACGGCATCACTTTGAAGTTCGAGGAAGAGGTGTATGAATATATCGTGGACAAGGCGGTGGAGTTCCACCTGGGGGCGCGCGGGTTGCGCTCCATCTGCGAGGCCATCATGACGGACATGATGTTCGAAATCCCGTCGCAGGAACGCAAAGAGGTGACTGTCACCAAAGCATACGCGGAGGAGAAGTTGAGCCGGGTGCAAGCCCAAAAATTAAGAGCATAAAAAAGACCGGTTTTACGATGGGGGCAATATCGCCTGTCGTAAAACCGGTTGTTCTTTATCCGAGGTTTCCTAAAATCCCGTAAGGAATCTTGGTCAGCGCTTCGGCAAATTGGTCTATGCCTTTTTCCAGTTTGCCTTTCAGCAACATTTTCATCATCATGTTCAATTCGCCCTGGAAGGTGATTTTCATGCGGGTGTCGTAAGGAGCGTTCTCCAGCAATTGAATCCAGATGTTGAAGTCAAAGGGCAGGGCGCCTTCGCCGCCCAATTTGATGAGTTTGGGCTCTTCCCGCTCGACAATCCGCACCGCCACTTCCCCCATGCGCTTGACCTTGATGTAGCAGGCATCTTCGCCGAATTGGATGTCCTCTATCTGTTCGGATATTTTTGCCAGCTGATCGTTGTTCGCCATCCCCCCCATGCCCATCTGTTTCGCCATTTGGAAGAGGCGACCGATGCGGCTGAAATCGGAAAGGAGTTTGTAGACGTCCCGGATGGGGCTGTCGATTTTGTGCACGCTGCTTGCAATCTTCGTCGTAGACATAGCGAATCCCGGCTTATTGGTAGCTTTCAGGGCTTAAACGCCACTCTTTCAGTTTTTCCACCTGTTCGGGTTTCACGTAACCGATGCGCACGGCGAGGTCTATCATGGCGTTGTAGTTGCTCAACGTGGTCAGTTCGCAACGGGCAGCGGCAAAGTTGTCCAGCGCTTTCTGGAAGCCGTAGGTGAAAATGGCAGCCATGCCCAGGACTTCACAACCGGCATTGCGCAACGCTTCCACCGCCTGCAGGCTGGAGCCGCCCGTGGAAATCAGGTCTTCGATGACCACGACTTTCTGCCCGGCTTTGTATTCGCCTTCAATCAGGTTCTCCAATCCGTGGCTCTTGGCAGATGAACGGACGTAGATGAACGGGAGATTGAGTTCCTGCGCCACCAATACGCCCTGCGCGATGGCACCCGTCGCCACGCCGGCAATGACCTCCGCCCGGGGATATTTTTCCCGAATCAAAGCGGCAAACTGTTCTTTGATGTAGGAACGCACTTCGGGATAGGACAAGGTTTTGCGGTTGTCGCAATAGATCGGCGATTTCCATCCGGAAGCCCAGGTGAACGGCTGGTCGGGCTGTAATTTGATAGCCTTGATGTCCAATAAATAGGAGGCTACTTTTTCTGCAACTGTGTTCATTTTTATCTATTTTTGTGATGATTATTCTAAGGTGTTGCAAATGTATAAAGTATTTTTCAAAGATAGTTGCTTTTTGCTGACCGATGAAAGAAATTTCCCCCGGGAGGCGACGCATTTTTTGGCATACGGAAAGGAGGAGGAGATGCAGGCGTTTGTTTTTCAACTGCTTCAAGGCCCGCATGCGTTTTTTGCCGTCATCCGGTATGACGATGCGGAAGAGTTGTTCGCCCGCTTCCAAGCGTGTTTCCGCACGGTGGAAGCGGCGGGAGGGGCGGTATGGGAAGGGGGGCGGTTGTTGGTCATCAAACGTTTCGGCGTGTATGACCTGCCGAAAGGCCATCGGGAAGCCGGCGAAACGGTGGAAGAGTGCGCGGTGCGCGAAGTGGAAGAGGAATGCGGGGTGCACGGGGTGCGCATCACCTCTCCGCTGGCAGAAACGTGGCACATTTACGAAAGGGAGCAGGTGTGGCATCTGAAAAGGACTTATTGGTATGCCATGGATTGCCCGCCCGATTCTCCGCTCACGCCGCAGACGGAAGAGGGTATTGAAGCGGTGTTCTGGCTGCCGGCAGAGGAAATTGAAGAAGCGGCGCAAGAGACTTATCCCTCGCTAAGGGATATATTCCTGATGATGCGGCGTATTTCGGGGTAATCCGTGCCCAGTTTGCCCGATTCGAAAAGGTGGTGTACGCTCTGCACGCCCGGAGCGATGGAGTCGAGGAAGTGCGGTTTGCGCTCGTGCAATCCCCGCAAGCCGAAAGCGCCCAGCGCCTGCAGCAGGCGGATCAGGACGAAGCGGTGGTAATCCCGGCGGAATTTCTCCTGCCCTACCGGCGCATAAGCCTGCAACTCCCGGATGTAGTAGTCCAGCAATTCTTCCCGCTGCGCGTCCGGCATGGCGACAATGGCATCATACAGGAGCGAGGCGACATCGTAATGCAGTGCCCCCTGCCTGCCGCCCTGGTAGTCGATGAACCATACGCCGTCTTCCTTTACCATGATGTTGCGCGACTGGAAATCCCGGAACATGAATGTCCGGGCAGGCACTGCACAGACCTGGTCCAACAAGGCGGAAAAATCGTCTTCCAAAGCGTCTTCCGAGAAAGCCGCTCCGTACAAGCGCAAAAAGCAGTATTTGAAGTAGTTCAAATCCCATTGGATGCTCCGCCGGTCGAACACGGGGCGGGGTACGCACGACGAATAATCCATTCCCGGAACGAATTGGAAGCGTAGCAGTTCGGAAAGCGCCTGCCGGTAAAGTCCCATACATGCCTCACTCCATTTTCCATCCCGGCATTGTTCTTGCACCACATCCAAAAGCGTTTTCCTGCCCAAATCCTCCTGCAGGTAGGTCAAACCGTCCTCCGCCACCTCTAAAATACGAGGCACGCGCAAACCGTATGCTTTGAAATGACGGGAGAAGCGGATGAAGAGGTCGTTTTCTTCCAATGCGGCATTGTACACTCCGATATAAGTGGAGCCGTCGTCGGAAATCCTGTAGTATCTTCGCGCGGAACCCGACAAGGGCAAGGCTTCCAAACGCCCTTTGTTTCCCGAAAAGGTTTCAAACAAAGTTGCGATTTTATCTTCCATAAACGGCATTTCCTTCAATTGGATTTGTTCAAAATCACCAGCGCGGCAATCACACCGGGCACCCAGCCCGCCAAAGTGAGCAGAAATACAATCAATATGGAGCCACACCCCTTATCCAATACGGCAAGCGGAGGAAACAATATAGCAAGCAATACTCTCAAAAATGACATCTGTTTTTGTTTTTAGTTCACTTTTGCAAAGATAATCACTTGAATGAAATAAGCACGTTCTGAGGGAAAAAATGTGGAGTGTTACGCATCTATCATCCGGGAAATAAAGAGCAGAACCCTTGTTTGTTGAATTGATAGTACATTTCGATGCGCTCGGGCGTGTCGTTTTCCAACAAAAGCAATAATTCGCGGGCAAATTCAAGCGTTGCCGAACCGTTTGCCGTAACCACATTCCCATCGCTGACCGCTTGCTCAGACACATACATCGCAGCATTGGTATAATTCTCACCGCCCCAGAATTTCAATTGCTCCAAACCGTTACCCGTATGCCGGATGTTATTGAGGAAGCCATGCTTAGCCATGAAAGAAGCGGCATTGCAAATTGCCCCGACAATCTTCCCGCTTTTTATCGCCTTGTCCACCATCGGTACGACTTTTTCAGCTATGGCTGTAGACCAACCGAATCCGCCTATCAACACAAGGGCGGCATAATCATCGGGCATGGTATCGAAAGAATAATCCGGCAAGGTCCGGAATCCGCCAATGGATTTCACCGGTTCCATCGTCGGAGCCACCGTTTTATTGACATATCGGGGTGAGGTTTTGAGTGATTGCTCATCGGACGCAATTGCCTGCGAAAGGTATACCGCTTCATGCGCAGCATAGTCCGGCAGGAGGATATAAAGGATTTCGTTGTTCATTGGATTTATTTATTATTTGAATGTTATTTCAATATTCAAGCAGCCTTCCATTATCATTCCAATCCCCAATCATCTCGCCTTTCGCACTGGCTTCAATCAATTTATGTAATCGGCTGGCGAATAGTTCAGGATAAGATTGATTCCTTTGAATAGTGTCTATCCGCACCCTTTGATATAAGGGATGAAACGATTGGAAATGATTCCATGCGACAGGATTTGCCTTGAAGGCTTTAAGAATCTCCGGCGCGATTTGAAATTCGGCTGAAAGGTCAGGACATGCGGCACGACCGTTGTCTGTCATCAATCCCAAGGCTTCCAGTCGGCGGCATCGCTCCTTGTTTAACTCCGACCATTGGCTGTTTTTCGAGCGTCTGCCGAAACGTTGCAAGGTTACACCGTTCATATTCTTGACTGTCGAATCTATCCAGCCGAAGCACAAGGCCTCTTCCACCGCATCAAGATACCATAGGGCATTCTTCGGAGCTATTTTTCCGCGTTTCACCGCAATCCAACACTCCGTTTCTATGGCATGGTTTTTAATCAACCATTGACGAAAATCCGTACGGATAACTATAGGAAGTATGTTTTTAGGCGTCATTCCCCACACATTTATATAAAACATGTTCTTTGAGGCGATGTCCGTCGGGCAATGCCGGATGAAAGAATTTGCCCATTTGCTTCATTCCAATCTTCTGCATGACGCGTTCGGACCTATGATTGCATGCGGCTGTAAAAGAATATATCTGAGTGAATAATCTCTTTTCACAGGCATAATCAAGACAAGCCTGTGCGGCTTCCGTCGCATATCCTTGATTCCAATACTTATTATTCAGCCTCCAGCCAATCTCTACTCCGGGAGAAAATTCAGCATCAAAATCAAACCGATGAAACCCCGTGTAACCGATAAACTTACCACTACTTTTCAACTCTACGGCATATAAACCGAATCCGTATTCCGCAAATTCACGGATGATACGATAATAAAAATCGCGAGTTTCCTCAAAAGACAAAATCTTCGGCAAATATTCCATGACTGCCTTATTCCGATTCATTTCCGCAAAAGGCTCTACATCATCTTTAGTCCATTCTCGTAATATCAGTCGCTCCGTCTCAATCATGATTCAGAGAATAATATGTTGATAAACAATCTCAGAAATATCGGCAATCATTTGCTCCGTTTCAACCATATTCTTTTGTGAAGACTTTATAAATACAGCTATGGCATAATACCGTCCTATAGGAAGCCTTACAAAACCGACATCATTAATTCCTTGAGGCAGACCGTTTAAAGACATAAAACCGGTCCCGGTTTTATGACCGATAACAGCATTAGTCTGCAAAAACGGCTCAGCCAAACGTTCCTTTCCAGTTTGACATCCGACCAAAGTTTCTATTAAAAATTTTTGATAAATCGGCTTATAAAGTGGTTCGGTAAACAATTTATAAATCAAAGTGGCTGCAGCTAATGGATAATTCCAGTTTTTAGAAGATGCCTCATGATTTTCAAACATATCACGCTCATTTGCCCGTATTGCAAAATCTTCCACCCCCAATGTCCTGATATATTTATCCGTTTCCTCTAATCCGACAATGCGATCAAATAAAATATCACACGCAATATTATCGCTCTGCTGTAAAGAATACTTCAACAATTCGGCAATGGATAAAGAAACTTTTCCGGAAAGATATTTATCTCGCAACGGACTATAAGTTCCCGAATACAACTCTTCACGTTCTATCAAAATACATGAATCCAATGCAACTCCACGCTTTTGCAAAACATCTGCCACAGCTAAAGCCTGATACAGTTTCAAGACGCTATTCATTGGATAAGGAGAAGCATTATTTACACAAATCGTATCATGTGCATCCATAATTACAGCCACTCCTATTTCCGCACGACAAGACTGGATGTAATGCTCCAATTTAGATTTTAAGATATTGTCTTGAGCACATGCATTCATTGGGCACCCTCTTACCACAACAAAAAACAATAGCAATTTCAAGCCAAATCTAATGCCCATATATCAGTCAAATTATTCATGTGAAAAAAAGAGAGTCACCATTTCTAGCGACTCTCTCTTCCAATTCGGCGCCAACCTACTCTCCCACCATCAGGCAGTACCATCGGCACTCAAGGGCTTAACTTCTCTGTTCGGTATGGAATAGAGGTGGATCCCCTCGGTTATAGACACCTTTTAATCCCTTTTACAATCCATATCCCCCAAAATATCATACATACCCTACACACTCATAAAGGCATATACCACACTCCGAAAGATTGACATCCATCGGAAAGAGAAAGACACATTAAAATATACTCCGCTTAAAGCAAGCTTCCGGGTGATTAGTATTGCTCGGCTGTGCCGTCACCGACTGTACACCTGCAACCTATCCACGTCCTCATCTCGAACGACCCTATAAGGATATCTCATCTCGGAGCAGGCTTCGCGCTTAGATGCTTTCAGCGCTTATCCATTCCATACATAGCTACTCGGCAGTGCATCTGGCGACACAACCGATCCACCAGAGGTATGTCCAACCCGGTCCTCTCGTACTAGAGTCAGAGCTCCTCAAATATCCAACGCCCGCAACAGATAGGGACCGAACTGTCTCACGACGTT